>VBHX01000082.1 GCA_005879945.1 Chloroflexota bacterium
GTCTGACATCAGGCTGATGTGGAGCCGGCGTCGCAGGTGGTTCTCTTCGGCTTCATTGAAGAAACCATCGGGATCGGCGGCATGCCGCGCGACGCGACAGAGCATGCGCAGGTGGAAAACCGAGAACTGGCACGCGTAGCCGAGCATCTCGCCCTCGTCGAAGAGATCCTTCTTCTCGCCCAGCTGCTCACGCAGGTGACACAGGAGAGAGGCGGATTGGTAGCCGATTTCGCCTGAGCTCAACGCGGCTGCGACCTTGGGCAGTGACTCGAGTTGGGTGCCAACGCAAAGCCGGTCGGCTGCCGATGTCACCGACATCCCGCAGGTCCGGCTGATCCAGGAGACCACTGATGGGGCGCCGTCGACAAGGTAGTCACCTGACTGCTGGGCATCCTTGACCTCAACCGCAAGCTCGCACTCGAGCGCGTCGATGACCGCTCGTAGGCGTTTGGGATCGACGCGCCGGTCGTGGCGACCCTGAAACTCGCGAAGATCGGCCTCTAGTTTCGAGAGGGCTGTGCCCCCCTCCCTCAACATGAGACAAGACTACCAAACATCTGTTCGGCGGGCAATAACGTTAACACCCAAGCAACCTCTTGGCTGCCTTAATCGCGCCGCCGGCTCAATCTTCGCAGCCGTAGTCTGAAACGGCGATTAGGTCTCTAGACCGGCTTGTCCTCGAGGCCGAGGCCGAACATCGCCTCCAGGTCGTGGGCCGAGAACTGCTGGAAGGCGACCATGGTCTGGGTGCGTTCGATGCCTTCGAGCTTCGTGAGCCGCCGTGTCACGACCTCGGCCAACTCGTCATGCTCTCTCACCCTGACGATGGCGACGAAGTCCCACTCGCCCGTGACCGTGTAGACCTCAGCCACACCGGGAACATCGGCGAGCTGCGGACCGAGATCCGTCAGCGCGTCGCGTGTCGACTTGACCAGGATCACGGCTGTGAGCATCGCCTATGGTCCCAGACGCACCAGGGCGCCTGTCGATTCGCCGAATGCCCAAACATCCATGTCGCCGTAATCCAGGCCGTGGTGGCCGAGAATCGTGCAGATGTGAGTCCGGTGATCGTTTCCGTGATGCAGCGCCTGGATGACCACGACGCCGGAGTGCAGCATTACGGGTCCCTCACGCCCGGTCTTCGATTCATGCGACTCGTCCGGCGAGACGTTAGGGGCGATCTCGATCAGCCTGTCGCCACTGCGAGTCGCATGCTCTCGGAGTGCGGCAATTCCTGGGAAGACGCTGTCGCGTTCGTTGATCTGAGGCTCCCCTCCGCCCAGACGCCTGAGGTATCGCTGCTCCGCTGCGAGTAGATGAGAGAACGTCGCGGCAATCGTTCCGTACGTCCCGGGGGCGGTCAGCTGCAGCTGCTCATCCGTGAATCCCGCGCACACATCGAGCAGGTGCAGGTTTGCCCATTTGTTGTAGCGAAACGCCTCCACCAGCAGGGGTTCCATCGAACGGATTCTAAGGCCAGCTATACTGTCAAGGTATGCGCCTTGACACCCTGGTGGCGAGGAGCCGCCATCTTGCCCTCTTCGAGCGCTACGGAGCGCTCCTCACCAAGCACCAGCGGGAGGTTCTCGACCTCTCGTTGCGGAGCGACTGGTCGCTCGCTGAGATCGCCGACCACCAGGGCACTTCGCGAGCAGCCGTGCACGACATCGTCAAGCGCTCGACCGAAGCGCTCGAGGAGTTCGAGCGGCGGCTCGGCCTGCTTGCCGAGGCGGGAAAGCGGCGCCGGAAGGTGGCCTCGCTGGAGCGCGAGCTGTCAAGCCTGAAGGTGCGTCTGTCGGAGTTGGAGCACTAAGTGTTCGAGGCCCTTGGCGACCGGCTTGCGGCCGCGCTGAAGAAGATCTCGGGCCGCGGCGTACTCCGCCCCGAAGAGGTGGAGGCCGGCCTCCGCGAGGTGCGCCTCGCGCTGCTGGAGGCGGACGTCAACTTCAAAGTCGTCAAGGGGTTCGTCGACCGGGTGCGGAGCCGGCTGGTCGGGGTGGAGGTATCGCCTGGCCTGACAGCGCCGCAGCAGGTCGTCAAGGCGGTCAATGAAGAGCTCATCGAGCTGCTTGGCGGCAACTCCGAAGGCCTGCGGTACTCACCGGCCCCCCCGACCGTGGTGATGCTCACCGGCCTGCAGGGATCGGGCAAGACCACCACGGCCGTCAAGCTCGCTCTGCTCGCGCGTCGCGACGGGCACAGGCCGATGCTGGTCGCCCTCGACCTCAGGCGTCCGGCGGCGGTTGATCAGCTGAAGATGCTTGCGGAACGCGAGGGACTGCCGTTCCTCGCGGGCCAGGGCAGCGTCGAGGACATCGCGCGCGACGCGATCGAAGAAGCGTCCAGGCTCGGCCTGGACGTGGTGATCCTCGACACCGCCGGCCGTCTTCACGTGGACGCCGAGCTGATGCAGGAGCTCGTGCGTCTCAAGGCCGCTGTGCCGGTAACGGAAACGCTTCTCATCGCCGATGCGATGACCGGCCAGGAGGCGGTGAAGGTGGGCGAGGCGTTCGCTTCCGCGGTCGGCGTCGACGGCGTGGTTCTCACCAAGCTTGACGGCGATGCCCGTGGGGGCGCGGCATTGTCGCTGCGTCTCGCCACCGGCCAGCAGATCCGCTTCGCCGGCACCGGTGAAAGGCCGCAAGACCTGGAGGTCTTCCACGCCGAGCGCATGGCGTCGCGCATCCTCGGTATGGGCGACGTCCTCGGCCTCATCGAGCGCGCCGAGGAATCGATCGACCAGGAGGCCGCCAAGGAGGTCGAGAGCCATCTGCGCTCCGGCCGCCTCACATTCGACGATTTCCTCATTCAGGTCCGGCAGCTGCGAAAGATGGGCTCCCTGGAAGGAATCCTCGACATGGTCCCTGGAGGCGCGGCGCTGAAGGGCCAGGTGAGCGGCCCCGACACCGAGCGCGAGGTGCGGCGCATGGAGGCGGTGATTCTGTCCATGACCGCGCGCGAACGGGCCCACCCCGAGATCATCGACGGTGCTCGGCGGCGCCGCATCGCCCGCGGAAGTGGGCTTCAGCCGGCGGATGTCAACCGCGTCATCAAGGCGCGGGACGCGATGCAAAAGCTCGCCAAGCAGTTTGGAGCTGGGAATCGCGGCAGCAAGGCCGGCCTGGGCCGGTTGTTTGGACAAGGAGGTACGGGTTGGTCAAGATAAGGTTGAGGCGGATGGGGGGCAAAAAGCATCCCTTCTACCGCCTCGTGGTCGCGGACTCGCGCTCGCCGCGAGACGGCCGGTTCATCGAGCACCTCGGGTACTACGATCCGATGACAGACCCGATACAGGTGAAGATCGACGTCGACAAAGTCGTGCGCTGGCTCCACCAGGGCGCTCAGCCGAGCGAAGCCGCCAGGAGCCTATTGAAGCGGGAGGGGATTCTTGAGCGACGCCCAGAGAAGTCGACCGATACGGCGTGACCCAAGGCGGAGCGGAGGCTACAACCGAGGCTTCCGGCGCGAGGGTCCGCCTGGACCTGCAGGCCCTGGTGTGGACTACCGGGCGCTGGTCGAATACGTAGCGCGTTCGCTGGCGGAGCAGCCGGACGAGGTCAAGGTAGAGTCCTTCGAGCGAGGCGGTGGCACTGTGGCCATCAAAGTCAAGCTCGCGGATGCTGACGTCGGCCGCTTTATCGGCAAGGCGGGCCGCAACATAGAGGCCATCCGGACACTTGTCCGTGTCGCATCGTTGCGCGACCGCAAGCGAGTTTTCGTTGACCTAGCGAATCAGTCACTCGCGCAGTCATCTCCTCGCGAACGTCGCGACCATGGAGGAGGTTCGCCCTCATGATCCGAGTCGGCCAGGTGATCGGAGCCTATGGTACCGAAGGCGCTGTGAAGGTAATCCCCTTGACAGACTTCGATGATCGATTCAGCACCGGTTCCGCGCTGCTCCTCGAAGGATGCGAGCGCCAGGTCGAATGGAGCCGGGCTGGGCAGCCTGGCCTGGTCGTCAAGCTGAAGGGCATCGAGAACCGCACCATCGCGGAGCTGCATCGCGGCCGCTACCTCGAGGTACCCGAAGACTCAGCCCGCACGTTGGATGATGGTCACTACTATCACCACCAGGTCGTCGGGCTCGTGGTGCAGACCGGCTCGGGGCAGTCGCTCGGGACCATTGCAGAGGTCCTCGAGCGGCCCGCGAACGACGTGTGGGTGAGCCGTGAGGGCACCGTGGAGCATCTGATCCCGGCCACGCGGGACGCCGTGCTCGAAGTCAACCTTGACGAGAAGCGCGTCGTCGTCGCCGACTGGCTCATCCAGGTCGAGGACGCTTAGAGAAGCGATATGAGATTTGACGTCGTCACGATCTTCCCCGCCATGTTCGGACCCGTGTTCGAGCACGGTGTGGTTGGTCGTGGCATCGAGCGCGGGATCATCGAGCTGCACACGCACGACCTGCGCGACCACACCCATGATCGGCACCGCCAGGTGGACGACATGCCGTTCGGTGGCGGTCCCGGAATGGTGATCAAGCCGGAGCCGGTGTTCGAGGCGGTGGAATCGATCCGGCCCTCGAATCCTGGTCCGGTCGTGCTCATGGAGCCATGGGGCGATCGTCTCGACCAGCGCCTCGCCGCGGAGCTCGCGGCCGAGCCCGGGCTGATCGTCGTCTGCGGTCGTTACGAGGGCATCGACGATCGCGTGCGGACCGCGCTCGCGACACGCGAGATATCGATCGGCGATTACGTCCTCAGCGGCGGCGAGATTCCGGCGATGGTGCTGATCGACGCCGTGGCCCGGCTGGTGCCGGGTATCGTGGGCGATCCCGAGTCGCTGGCGCAAGACAGTTTTTCGGAAGAGCCGGCGGGCTGGCCTCAGTTCACCCGCCCGGCCGAATACCGGGGACTGACCGTCCCCGACGTGCTCCTTTCGGGCGACCACGCTCGCATCAAGCAATGGCGCCGCCGACAGGCGGCCGAGAGATCTTCCGTCCATACCAAGGAGTTGAAAAAGACATGAACGTCATCCAGCAGCTCGAGAAGGAGCAGCAAAAGGAAAAGGTGCCCGCCTTGCGCGCGGGCGACACAGTCAAGGTGCACGCCAAGGTGGTCGAGGGCACCCGCGAGCGCATCCAGGTCTTCGAGGGCACGGTCATCCGTGTCACCGGTGGAGGGCTGCGCCAGAACTTCACCGTGCGGCGCGTGACCCACGGCGTTGGCGTGGAGCGCACCTTCATGATCCACTCGCCTCGCATCGATAAGATCGATGTGCTTCGCCACGGCGATGTCCGCCAGGGCCGGCTGTACTACCTGCGAGGCAAGGTGGGCAAGGAAGCGCGCATCCGCGAGCGCAGGCGCCTGATCCGCGAGGGAGAAGGCGAGGCTGAGGCCGAGGCCGAAGCACCGGCGAACGGCGAGGAAGCAACCGAGGAGTAGGCCTGCTGTTAAGAGGGCTGGTGCCCGAAGCGCGGCTTGACTAGTCTCATCAAGTAATGACGCGTCCGATGCTGTGGCGGTATGAGCGCATGGCCGGCTCCATGGGCTACTCGGTGGTGGCCGGAGTGGACGAGGTCGGCATGGGCCCGCTCGCGGGGCCGGTGGTGGGCGGAGCGGTTGTCCTCGAGATCGGCACCAGGATCCCGGGTCTGGATGACTCCAAGCTGCTCACCGCAGACGAGCGCGAGCGTGTCGATGCAATCATTCGGCGCCGCGCGGTCGCGGTGTCGGTCTGCGCAGTCGACCACGCGCAGGTGGACCGGCTCGGCCTCATCCGCGCCCGGCATCTTGCGACCGCCGGCGCCGTGGCCGGGCTCAAGATTCCAGCTGAGTACCTCCTGGTCGACGCCTGGGACGTTCCTGAGGCGCCGCTGCCGCAGATGGCGGTGGTGCGCGGCGACCGGATCTGCGCCTCGATCATGGCGGCCAGCATCGTCGCCAAGGTGGCTCGGGACCGCACGATGATCGAGTACGACCGCATGTATCCCGGCTACGGGTTCGCCGGTCACAAGGGCTACGCGACGCCGGCACACCGGGCGGCGATCCGTCGCCTTGGGCCGAGCCCCATCCATCGCACGTCGTGGTCGCCCTTTCGAGAGTTCGCCGCCAACTAGAGCTCGGCCGAACCGGCGAGAAGGCCGCGGCCGAGCTCCTGAAGCGGCGAGGTTACGAAGTCGTGGGCGCGGGCTTCATCGCCCGCCGCGGCGAGATCGACCTCATCTGTCGCCGGGGCGGCGAGCTGGTGATTGTCGAGGTGAAGACCCGAACCAGCGCCGCTTTTGGGACTCCGGCCGAGGCGGTCGGGCCGCGCAAACGCCGGGCGCTGGCCGCCGCGGCCGCCGAGTACCGGCTGCTGTCGGGCTGGAAGGGGCAGATCCGCTATGCGGTCGTGGCGTTGGTCTTAAGGCCCGACGGCGGTTTCGACAGCGAGCTGGTCCTGGATCCGTTCGACTGAGAATCGAGCGTCAGGTCGCGGCGATGCTCGCTTCGAATGAGCGCAGACGCGAGTTGGCGATCCACATCAGGAGGACGACCAGGCCGCATCCAACCGCCAGCAGAACCACGCCTGCCAGCGCGATCAACGTGCCGATCGCCGGGCCCTGCGGGATCGGGCCAAGGGCAGCCGTACCCTCGGCGGCCTGGCCGCCCAGCACGAAGAGGGCCAGCGCGCCGATGCTGAGCAGCGCAAACCCCAGCGAGCCGCCGATCGACGCCAGCGACCCGACGAGCCCGACCGACCTCCGGTCGTCGGTGGCCTCGAAGCGAGGATCGATCGCTCCCCCCGAGACCGAGATCGACACGAAGCCGCCGGCGAGCCACACGCCAAATGCGAGCAGCTCCAGCAGCTGAAGCGGGCCGCTCTTGCTCGCCACCGCCACGGCCACGCTGAACACGAGCATTGTCGCGAGCACGGCAGGCAGGGCAATGAGCACCTTGGCTCGCAGCAGCTGCCACATCGTCAGCGGCGCCATCCGCAGCAGCTGGAATCCTCGGCGCTCGCTCGGGATCGATGGGGTCGCCAGGGCCGAGGCCATGAACATGGAAAGAAAGGTGAGCAGGGCGACGTTCGACCAGAACCCGCTGAGCGTTCGGCCTGGCTGGCTCAGAACCACCGCGTAACCGATTGGCAGCAGGAGCGCGGGCAGCAGCCGGGTCAGGCGGCGCACGTCGCGCCTGAATCCGAGCCAGTCCTTGCGTGCGATCGCTAACGCCGGCGAGCCGGCACCGCGTGCCAGCCGTGATGCGGCCTGTCGCTGGGTTCTCCGTCGCCACACGACGGAGGTGCCGCCGAAGATGCCGAGACCCGACGGCAACGTCTGCTCGTAGAGGATCGCTGCCATCGCCATGAGGATGGCCGCTAGTGCGAGCGAAGCGGCAAGCCAGGCGATGGCGACCCCATTGCTGCCGGCGAGCAATGCGCTGAGCGCGTGGCCCGGCCAGGTTGTCGGCAGCCAATCGATGTGCTGGGCGAATCCGGTCAGGCCTGAGAGGTCGGGGCGGCCCTTTTGGCCGAACGTCTGCCTGATGCTCAGGTTCCACGCGAGGTACAGTCCCGCGCCTGTCAGGCCGGCGACGGCCGCCGCGACGTCGCGCGCCATCCTCGCCGGCACCCACCGCAGGATGAGGCTCATCAGGATCGCCTGCAGCGACGTGATCGTGAGAATCTCGATCGCGATCAGGACTACCGCCAGCGGGAAGTACACCGACGGCGCACCGGCCCCGACTCCCACGCCGAGGACGGCGGCAACCAGGATGCCGCTGATCAGAAGGTTGGCGCTCATTGCGCTCACGAGCCGGGCGATGAATATGTCACGCGTGCGAACCGGCGCGACGATGAGCTGCAAGAGGTCGCGGCCCACGAAGAAAGATGCGATCACGGTCGGGAAGCCGACTACAAGCATCAGCAGCGACACGCCGGTGAATCCCGCGGCAAGCAGTGGATCGACCGAGTACGCGAGAAAGCGTCCGACCGTCGCCCCGATCGTGAAGGCCGTGCCTCCGATGACTACCGCCGCGACCACAAGCGCGATCGCGATAAGCGCGAGTCGGACACGGCTGCGCTTCGCCAGGCGGTTGCGGAGAGCGGTCAGCTCCGCGAGAACGATGACGCTGAGAGCGGCCGGTTCGCTCACGATCCGCTCTCAAGCAGGCGCTCGATCATCTCCCGCGACTCAGGACCTGCTGTGAGCTTGAGGAACAGATCCTCGAGGTTGGCGCCCGCGCTGCCGGCCTGTACGCGCAGCTCTTCCATGCTCCCGATGGCCACGATGCGGCCGCGGTCGATGATCGCGACACGGCGGCAGAGGGCCTGCGCGACCTCCAGGATGTGAGTAGAAAGAAGAACCGTCGTGCCGCGCGCGGCGAGCTCTTCGAGCAGGTCCTTGACCAGGCGTGCCGACCGGGGGTCGAGGCCGTTGGTCGGTTCGTCCAGGAGCAGCACCGATGGCTCGCGAATGAGAAGCGATGCAAGGCCGATCTTCTGACGCATGCCGTGGCTGTAGCCGCCGATGAGCTCGCCGTCCTTCTGGGCTAGGTCGAAGAGGTTGAGCAACCTCTCCATCCGCTCTTCGCGTTGCCGTCCGCGCGGCATGCGGTAGAGGTCGGCGACGAAATCGAGAAACTCCCGGCCGGTTAGATGCGGATGGATGAACGGCTCCTCATCGAGGTAACCGAGCCGCGCCTTAGCAGCAAGCGGGTCGGCGACGATGTCGATGCCGTCGATAAGGGCGGTACCCGACGTGGGCTTGAGCAAGCCACACAGCATGCGCAGTGTCGTCGTCTTACCTGCGCCGTTCGCGCCCAGAAATCCGAAGACCTCGCCGCGCATCGCCTGGAAGCTGACGCCATCGACCGCCGTGACCACGCCATAGCGCTTGACCAGCTGTCGCGCCTCGACTGCCGCTGAGGTTCGGTCGAAAAGCGCCACTACGGGCAGGTTACAGGGGTCGCGCGCCCATTCATCAAAAGTGACGAAGGTCCGACCGGATCAACTCAGAACGGGAATCGGGTCAGGTCGTACGCCAGCGAGCCCGGTTTGACGTGGCCTAGGATCACGACTCGTGGTCTGTGCCTCACGGCCTCGGCGGGGTGCACCTCAGGCCGCAGGCCGTTGAAGATCGGGAAACGAAGCGTGCCGTCCGGCGACCATTCTGAGTAGCGCACGCTAACGACCAGCTCCGGACGGACCCAATGGACTGGGCCGGTCATGATCGGCGGCGGGTCGAGTGAGGAGGAAGAGCTGCTCAGCCCGTCGAGCCTTGGTTTGATGACCTCCATCGCCGCGTCGTCGTAGCCGCCGCCGACGGTCCCGCATGGGAGGAGTCGGCCATCCTCGTGGTAGCCGACAAGCAAGGCGTCGAAGGGCTTGGTGCCGGTCCAGCCGATCACCACGAAGTCGTCCGACTTGACGGCTTTGACCTTGAGCCAGAAGGGGCTGCGCTGACCCGGCACGTACGGGCTCTGCATGTGTTTGGCAACGACTCCCTCGAGCCCGCGCTCAAGGCAGGCCTCGAACAGCTCGGCGCCATCCTCTTCGATATGGTCGGGCACGAAGATGTGACCGCCGGCCTCGACCGCCTTGCGCAAACGCGCACGCCTGCGTGAAATCGGCTGGCGCACCAACGGCTTCGCTTCCAGGTAGAGCGCGTCGAAGGCGAGGTAAGCGACGGGAATCTCGTCCTTGCGTTTGGCGCCGCCGGTAAGGCGAGCGCGCAATCGCGTGTAGTCGGGGCGACCGTCTTGATCGGTGGCCACGAGCTCGCCGTCGATGACGCTGCCAGGCGGCACGCGCGCGGCCGCCGCGGTGACCTCGGGCACGTCGGCCGTGAGGTCGTTGAGGCCGCGGTCCTGCAAGTGCACCCGGCCCTCGGGGTCGCGGAAGAGCATGCAGCGCAGTCCGTCCCACTTGACCTCGAAGAGGTACTCCGGCGAGCTGAACGGAGCCTCGGCCGACGCGGCCTGCATCGGCCGAAGCTCGTTCGGAAAACTCTCGAGCTCGATCTGGAGCTGGTTGGAATCCACCGCTCCAAGGTTAGTCGGGGCGCTACGAAGCTTTTCGGCGGGCCTTCTTGGGTTCGGCGGGCTGAGCCTTCTCGCGCGAGGCGCGCGACTTCTTGGCCGCGTCGACCGATGCACGCAGCGCTTCCATGAGGTCCATGACCTTCGCGGTCTGTGGCGCGGGCGGCGCTTCGATGACCTCGCCGTCGATCTTCGCCTGCACGACCCTCATCACCGCCTCTCGGTACTCGTCCTTGTAGCGGCTGGGGTCGAACGAATCGGCGAGGCTCTCGACGAGCGCCTTCGCCATCTCGAGCTCTTTGGGATTGATCTTCACCTCGCCTTCGAGACCCTTCAGTCCCTCAGCGGAGCGAATCTCATCAGGCCAATGAAGAGTGTTCATGAGCAGCGCAGTGCCGGTTGGGTGCAGCGCGGCGAGGTGCTCTCGGTCGCGCAGCGCGATCTTGGCGATGGCCATCTTTCCTGTGGTCTCGAGCGCGGTGCGGAGGAGGTGGTACGGCTTCCTGCCCAACTCCTCGGGCTCGACATAGTAAGCGCTGTTGAAGTAGAGGCCGGGCTCGATGTCGTCACGAGGAACGAACTCGTGGATGTCGATGCTGTGAGCGGTCGCGAGCGGCATGTTGTCCAGGTCTTTGTCGTCGATGATGACGTACCGGTCCTTGCCGACCTCAAAGCCCTTGAGGATCTCGCCATAGGCGACCTCGTGGTCACCTTCCGCGCACCAACGCTTGTAGCTGATGGGCGATCGGTGATCGGGACACAGCTGGCGGAATGAGACCTTGGCGCTGGATTCTGTGGCGTTGTAGAGACGAATCGGGATAGAGACCATTCCGAACGAAACGATTCCTTTCCACATCGATCGCGGCATGGCGTCGAAGTTTACCTCCAATCCACCGTTAACTGGCTACTTTTCGTAAGTGGCCTCGAGCCAGTGACCGACCACTTCGTTGAATGCACCGGGGTTCTCGAGGTACGAGAGGTGGCCCGTGTTGGGTACAACCGCGAGTTTCGCAGCCGGCATTTCACCTGCGGCCTGCCTCGCGTAGCGGAGCGGAAAGTAATCGCGCTCGCCCCATATCAGCAGCGCTGGGCACGATATCTCGTCGAGCCGCCCCCATGGCTTGTAATCCGGCTCTCCGTAGTGGGTCGCAACGCTGCGGTAGACCTCGAACTGGAACCGCCCAGCGGTGGGCCGGCTCGCTGTTTGAAGCGCATATTCGAGTGCGAGCTGGCCGTGCGGAATCTTGTACGGATCGACGGTCAGCCGCCGAATTGTTCGTTCCATCCGCCGCCGGGTCGGACGCAAGCCGGCGGCGAGCCCGAGAAGCGCGCCCAAAACCGGATGGAGTGTGGCCATCACGAAGCCCGGCGGTCTCGGGCCGATGCCGGCGGCGTCGACCAGAACCAATCCCGGCACGCGGGGTCGCCGGCGCGCGAAATGAACCAGCGCCAAGTAACCGCCAAGCGAATGGCCGATGAGCAGCGGCCAGTCCAACCGGTCGAGAAACGCCGCGAGCCACTCGAGCATCCGGTCCATCGTCGCCGGGCTCGGCCACGACGGGATCTCAGTCTCTCCGTGGCCGGGCATGTCGACGGCGATGATGCGCCGCCGCTCCGCGAGTGCGTTCAGCACCGGATACCAAAGAGCGGCAGAGCCACCCGAGCCGTGGAGCAGGACGGCAAGCGGCAAGTCCGGGCGGCCGGCCGTTACCCAATGCGTGTGCAGGCCACCTACTTCTGCCGCGTGATGCTGGACCTCAACGCCGGCGGCGTGATAGAGAGCGTCCCCCGCTTCACGCAGCCGCGACGTCGCGGTCGCCGGTTCGTGCACCACCAGATCAGTTTGGTCCAACGTGAGAAGCGGTGGCGCTGCATAGTTAGTGGGCGATGCGACTCGGCGACCTCGAGCTGTACATCCTCGTCGCGGGCAGATGGAAGGCCGATGGCGGGTTGATGTTCGGCGTGGTCCCCAAGGTGCTGTGGGAGAAGCAGAAGCTCGCCGACGGCAACAACATGATCGACATGGCGTGCGTTGGTCTGGTCGCGCGCCTGAACGGAAAGGTCATCGTCTGCGAGACGGGTATCGGCACCAAGCTGAGCGAGAAGCGTGCGCAGCAGGTCGTCTTGCGCGAGCCGGAGGGATTGCTGCACTCGCTGAAGCGTCTCGGCATCCGGCCGGATGAGGTCGACGCGGTCATCACCACACATCTGCACTGGGATCACGCCGGCGGCCTGACGCGCTGGGACAAAGGGTGCCTGGAGCTCACGTTTCCGAAGGCGCGGCATTTCATCCAGCGCAGCGAGTGGGACTTCGCGCTGCGTCCCGATATACGCAGCCAGTCCGCGTATCTCACCGAAGACTTCACTCCGCTCGAAGACGGCAATCAGCTTGTCGAGTTCCTCGATGGGGATGCGGAGGTGATGCCAGGGGTCCAGATCCGCCACGTCGGCGGGCACACGCCGGGCAGCCAGATCCTCGTCCTGCGCTCGGGTGAGCTCGCATGCGCGGTGACGGGCGACCTCGTGTGCCAGACGCCACACCTGCGCGTTCCGTGGACGATGTCTGCCGACCTCGAGCCGCTGAGGGTGATGGAAGAGAAGGCACGCCTTTTCGAGGAGGCGCAAAAACATCGGTGGCTTCTGGTGTTGAGCCATGAGACCGACCAGCCCGCTGGCTACCTCGAAGAGGACGGCCGCTGGCGCCCCGAACCCCGCCTGGCCTAATTTTCCTCCCTCCGCGCCCCGCGGGGAGGTACTCACCGCCCGCAGGGTTTACCACTCGTGAGCGCGCCTTAACAACCGGGGCTTGCTCCGCGCGATCCTTCGCCTAGGGTTCGCCGCGTGCTCGCCACCGTCGGCTCCTGCGTGCTCGCGGGCCTCGAGGCGCGCCGGGTCGAGGTCCAGGCTGACAGCGCCAACGGCGAAGCGAAATTCGCTCTCGTCGGCCTGGCCGCGACCTCGGTCAAGGAGGTGTTTCTCTTCAGCCCGATGCTTCCTGGAACTAGCACGGCTGGGGCAGCTTTACGACCATCCGGTCCGACGTGCGGCTGATAGGTTGCAATGACGCCGGGTGGCCGATTGCGACTGGCGGCTGGCCCGATCTGCGAGGCCAAGAGCTTCTTGGGAGCGGGTCAAGCCACGTGCACAGCCATGCCTGACGGCAGCGATTTGAAGGTGGTCGTGCATCTCGAGTACCCGTTCGAACTCAATCCCCTCGCGGGCCCGCCAATTACCACAACGTTCTGGAAAAGGCCTTCCGGGAGCTACCACTCGTGAGCGCGCCTTAACAACCGGGGCTTTCTCCGCGCGATCCTTCGCCTAGGGTTCGCCGCGTGCTCGCCACCGTCGACTCCTGCGTGCTCGCGGGCCTCGAGGCGCGCCGGGTCGAGGTCCAGGCTGACAGCGCCAACGGCGAAGCGAAATTCGCTCTCGTCGGCCTGGCCGCGACCTCGGTCAAGGAGGCTCGCGAGCGGGTTCGCTCGGCGATCAAGAACAGCAACCTCGAGTTTCCGCGTAGGCGGCTGACGGTGAACCTCGCCCCGGCGGAGATGCGAAAGGAGGGCAGCGGCCTCGATTTGCCGATCGCAGTCGCCATCGCCCTCGCTGAGTCAGGCGGCCGCGCCCCCACCCGCAGCGCATTTCTCGGTGAGCTCGCACTCGACGGTGCGGTGAGGCACGTCGATGGAGTGCTCGTCGCGGCGAGATGCCTGCGCAAGCTTGGCGTCGAGCGCGCCTTTGTCCCATCTGTGGATGCGAGCGAGGCCGCGCTCGTTGCGGGCCTGGAGGTGATGCCATGCAGGTCGCTCGCCGAGGTCGTGGCGCACCTGCGAGGCCTCGCGCCAATTACGCCCCAGCCATTCACGAGCATCGCGCCCGACGACATCGTTGGCCTGGTGGTGGAGCACGACCTCGGGGACGTTCATGGACAGGAGGAGGCGCGAAGGGCGATCGAGGTCGCGGCCGCGGGCGGGCATCACGTTTTGCTCAGCGGCCCGCCCGGTGCCGGCAAGACGATGCTCGCCCGCTGCATCCCCGGAATCCTCCCGCCGCTCGAGCTCGACGAGGCCTTCGAGGTGGCGCAAGTCAGAAGCCTGCTCGGCGACCTGCTGCCAGGACGCCCGCTGGACTGGAGCCGCCCGTTTCGCGCGCCGCATCACGGAGTGTCGATGGCGGGCCTCATCGGCGGCGGCTCCGGTTTCGCGCTGCCGGGCGAAATTAGCAGGGCGCACCACGGCGTCTTGTTTCTGGACGAGCTCGCCGAGTTTCAGGCCGGTGTCCTGCAGGCGCTGCGGCAGCCGCTGGAGACCGGGCGTGTGACGATCACCCGTTCTGGCGGCTCGGTCACGTACCCCGCGCGCTTCACACTTGTCGCGGCCACGAATCCCTGCCCCTGCGGGTGGTCCGGCGATCCAGTCCGGACCTGCCGATGCACCCCGGCGGTCATCGATGCGTACCAGCGCCGGCTATCTGGCCCGCTGCTCGATCGCATCGATCTCCAGGTCGGCGTCCGGCGCGTTCCGCTCGCTGAGCTCGCCTCCGAACCGCGGGGTGAAGCGTCTGCGGTGGTGAAGGAGCGCGTCTTGGCTGCGCGAAGCCGGCAGCTCGAGCGCCAGGGCTGCCTCAATGCGCAGATCAGACCAAGCCGGCTTCGCCACCTCGCAACCCTCGAGCCGGCGTCGCGGCGCACACTCGAGCGTTGGGCGGAGCAGAAGGGTCTCACCGCGCGCGGCTTTCATCGGGCCTGGCGCGTCGCGCGCACGGCGGCAGATCTCGAAGGCGCAGAGCTCATTGGGGACCGCCACGTTCTCGAAGCGTTGGGATACCGGTTGCATGACGTCGCCGCCTGATCTCGCCTCACTGAACACGCGTGGTACGTGGCCGCCACCCGAAGGCCCGCGCGTCGCGATCGTCGGCTCACGCCGTCCGTCGCCCTACGGCGAGGCGGTCGCCGAGCAGCTCGCGGCCGACCTGGCGCGAGCCGGAGTGGTCGTCGTCAGCGGCCTGGCCCTCGGCTGTGACGCCGCCGCGCATCGAGGCGCGCTGGTTGGCGGCGGCGTGACGGTGGCGGTCATGGGCACCGGCGTCGACATCGTCTATCCGGCCGCCCACGCTCGCCTGGCCGAGGAGATCCTGGCCGCCGGCGGCGCGCTGGTCAGCCAGTTTCCCAACGGCACCGAGCCGCGCCGTCGTCATTTCCCCGCACGTAACCTGACCATGGCGGCGCTCTCCGATGCGGTCGTCGTGGTGGAGGCGGTGCAGGGGTCGGGCGCTCTGATCACGGCCGAAGCCGCGCTCGACCTACATAAAGAGGTAATGGCCGTCCCGGGGAGCATCTTCTCGCCGCTCTCGGTGGGCACCCACGCCCTCATCCGGGATGGGGCCGGTCTGGTCCAGAACGCCCGCGACATCCTGGCAGTGCTCGGCATCGGACGGGAGGTCCTGGACGACCCGCTCGCCGCCCCTAGCCGCCTCGGTCTTGGGCTCCAACCGGAGCGGGACGGCATCCTTTTTCACATCTCCGACGTGCTCGCCGTCAGTGCCGCCGAGCTGGCCCGAAAGCTGGATCTTCCGATCGCAGAGGTGCTCGGCCGGCTCACCTCCCTGGAGCTTGACGGCGCTGTGCGCCGTCACGAGGCGGGTTATGTAAGGGCATTGCGCCGGGCCAAAGATCGGGCGTAGGATTGCGCGCCTCAGAAGCCGGCCGGGCGTCCACGGCAACCCATTAGGGAAGAAAACCGGCTGCTGGGGAATAAAGGAGTAGCTGTGTCCGAGGGTTTGATCATCGTCGAGTCGCCCGCCAAGGCACGGACTCTGAAGCGGTTCCTGGGTGACCGTTTCGACGTCCTTGCCTCGATGGGCCACGTCCGCGATTTGCCTGAAAAGGAGATCGCCGTGGACGTGGAGGCCGGCTTCAAGCCGCGCTACGAAGTGGTCGAAAGCCGGCGCAAGACGATCAATGAGCTGACCGCCGCGACCAAGAAAGATCGCGGGAGCGTGATCCTCGCCTCCGACCCGGATCGGGAGGGGGAGGCGATCGCCTGGCACCTGGCCGAGGTGCTGAAGCTCACGTCCCCGAAGCGGATCGAGTTCCACGAGATCACCTCGGAGGCGGTCCGCAAGGCCCTGGAGTCTCCTCGCGAGATCGACATGCGACTGGTCAACGCCCAGCAGGCGCGCCGCGTGGTCGACCGCCTGGTCGGTTACCGGCTGAGCCCGTTCCTCTGGAGCAAGGTCCAGAAGGGAATCGGCGCGGGTCGGGTGTCCTCGGTGGCGCTGCGCCTGGTCGTCGACCGCGAGGAGGAGATCCGCAAGTTCGTCCCGGTCGAATCCTGGACAGTCGACATCGAGCTCTCGAAGCTACGCGAGGAAAGGCTTTTCCTGGCTCGCCTCAACCGCCTCAAGAGCGCCATCGGCGCAACCGAGGCTGAGGCCAAGCTCGAGGTCAAGACGCAGGAGGAGGCCGACGCGATCGTGAAGGCGCTCGAGGGCGCTGCCTATCGCGTGCTTGGTGTCGAGAAGAAGCGCCGAACCAAGAGCTCCTACCTCCCATACATCACGTCGACCCTGCAGCAGGATGCATCCAGCCGCCTGCGCTTCCGGCCTCGCAACACCATGCGCATCGCGCAGCAGCTCTATGAGGGCGTCGAGCTTGGCGACGAGGGTTCGACTGGGCTCATCACCTACATGCGCACCGACTCGACACGCATCTCGGCCGAGGCCGAATCAAAGGTCAAGGGCTTCGTCAAGGACCAGTTCGGTGAGAAGTACGTCGGTGGCCCGCGGACCGCGAAGGCGAGCCCGGGCGCGCAAGACGCGCACGAGGCGATCCGGCCGACCGACGTCAGCCGCACGCCGGAGTCGATCCGCCGTCACCTGAGCGGCGACCAGTTCAAGCTCTACGAGCTCATCTGGCGGAGATTCGTGGCGAGCCGGATGGCGCCCGCCGTCTACGACCAGACGCAGGCGGAGATCGAGGGCGGCGACTACATCTTCAGAGCCAACGGCTCGGTGCTCACGTTCGACGGCTTCTACAAGGTGTGGGAGCGCGACGAAAACGGCGAGACGGAGCTGCCCCACCTGGCCGCCAAAGAAGAGCTCGAGTACCACGGCATCAAGCCGGAGCAGCACTTCAGCCAGCCGCCGCCTCGTTACTCGGAGGCAACGCTGATCAAAGAACTGGAGCAGCGCGGCATCGGCCGCCCGTCCACGTACGCGCCGATCGTCGAGACCATCAAGGACCACGGTTACGTGGAGATCAAGGAGCGCCGGCTGCACCCGACACGCATCGGCGAGGCCGTCAACGCGATCATGGTCGACCACTTCAAGGTCATCTCCGACGACGACTACACGGCGACCCTGGAAAAGCGGCTCGACCAGGTCGAGCAGGGCAGCCAGGAATGGGTGCCCGTGGTCAGCGACTTCTACGGGCCGCTGCAGAAGATGCTCGTGGCCGCCGAGAAGGCGATGCCCGCGGACACCGACGAGGAATGCCCGCTGTGCCATGAAGGACACCTGGTCCTGAAGGCGAGCCGGTTCGGTCCGTTCATGGGCTGCTCGCGATATCCGAAGTGCAAGTTCCGCCGCGCGATGACGCCAAACGGCGAGGTGCCCGAGCCGAAGCTTCTCGACGAACCCTGCCCGGTATGCGGCAAGCCGCTCCAGCAGCGGACGGGCAGATATGGCGAATTCATCGGCTGCTCGGGGTATCCCGACTGCAAATACATCAAGCGCGACCCCGCCCAAACGGAGGCCAAGCCGACCGGCGAAAAATGCCCGCAGTGTGGGGAGGGGCAGCTCGTGGAGCGGACCGGGCGGTTCGGCCCATTCCTCGCCTGCTCGCGCTACCCGGAGTGCACGTACCGCGCCAACATCGGCAAGGACGGCAAGGTCCGCGAAGGCCCCAAGGTGCTGGACGAGCCGTGCCCGGTGTGCGGCAAGCCGCTGGTTGAGCGTCGCGGCCGGTACGGACCGTTCAAGTCGTGCTCGGACTACCCGAAGTGCCCGGGACCGAAGAGCGTCAAGAAAGAGAAGGCCGAGGTCTAATTCCGCCCCTCTGATTCGGATTTCCGGCCCTGGGTATACTCCATGAGCCAGTCTTAACCGACTGAGTTAGCACGCCCGGGGCAATGCTCCTGTCCTTGACCCAAGGCCAGTACCGGGCGGAAGTGGAACAGGGAGGCAATCGAAACGTGGCTCAGGTGACGCTGAAGCAGCTGCTGGAGGCAGGTGTCCATTTCGGGCACCAGACGAGCCGCTGGAATCCAAAGATGCGGACGTACATCTTCACCGCGCGCAACGGCATCCACATCATCGACCTGCAGAAGACCGTGCGCCTGCTCGACGACGCCTGGGACTTCGTGCGCGGGGTCGCCGCCAGCGGCCGTCCGGTACTGTTCGTCGGCACCAAGAAGCAGGCCCAGGAGACGATCCAGACCGAGGCCGCGCGCTCGGGCATGTACTTCGTCAACCGCCGCTGGATGGGCGGCATGCTCACAAACTTCAGCACCGTGAAGAAGCGCATTGAGCGCCTCCAGGAGCTGCGGAAGATGCAGCAGGAAGGCCAGTTCGAGCAGATGTCCAAGAAAGAGGCGAAGAAGCTCCAGGACGAGCTCGACCGGCTGATGTTCCACTTCGACGGCATCGCGGACATGAAGCGGCTGCCGGGTGCGCTGTACGTAGTCGACCCACGCAAGGAGCACATCGCGGTCACCGAGGCCAACCGGTTGAAGATCCCAGTGGTAGCGATCGTGGACTCCAATTGCGATCCCGACCTGATCACATACGTCATTCCGGGCAACGACGACGCGATCCGCGCCGTCAAGCTGCTGACCGGGAAGATCGCCGACGCGTGCCTGGAGGGTCGCCAGGAGGCGCAGGCCCGCGGCGAGATCCCTGCCGAGGTCGAGGAGCGCGAGTTCCTGGAGACGCCTCGGTACGAGGAGATCGAGGAGTACCTCGAAGACGAGGAGGACTACCTGCCGACCGTGTCGGAGGATGAGTTCGTCGGCCGCACCGGGGACGAAGAGGAGGCTCGTTAGTGGCGCGGGTCGCAATGGAACTGGTCAAGAAGCTCCGCGAGATGTCGGGCGCGGGCATGATGGACTGCAAGAACGCGCTCGAAGAGGCGGACGGCGACCTCGAGAAGGCGTTCACGATCCTCCGGGAGAAGGGAATCGCGAAGGCTGTCAAGCGCGCGGACCGGGCCACCGGCCAGGGCGTGGTCGAGGCCTACCTGCACCGCACCACGCCCGACTACCCGCCCCAGGTGGGCGTGCTGGTCGAGGTCGACTGCGAGACCGACTTCGTGGCCAAGAGCGAGGAGTTCCGGAAGCTGGTCAAGGAGATCGCGCTCCAGATTGCGGCCACCAATCCGAGGTGGGTCATGCGCGCCGAGGTGCCCGACGAGGTGCTCGTCGAGGAGCGCGCGATCTACGAGCGCAAGGCCGAGCAGGATGGAACGCCTAAGCAGGCCCTTGCGAAGCGCGTCGACGGCCAGGTCGAGAACTTCATCAAGGAAAACGTCCTCCTCGAGCAGCCATACTTTCGGGAGCCGAAGCACACGGTCAAGGACCTGATCGCCGAGAACATCTCGAAGCTGCAGGAGAACATCACAGTGCGCCGGTTTGCTCGGTTCAACGTTCGCGAGGCCGACGATTAATTAAGTGGGCGATCGAACGCCGAGGTACAACCGCATCCTGCTCAAGCTGAGCGGTGAGGCCCTTGGCGGAAAGCGCGACTACGGTATCGACCTCACCGTGGTTTCGACGATCGCCGGCCAGGTCAAGCGAGTGCACGAGATGGGCGTCCAGATCGCGCTCGTGGTCGGTGGCGGCAACATATTTCGCGGGCTGGCCGCGACGGAGCTCGGGTTCGACCGCGCCACCGGCGACTACATGGGCATGCTCGCGACCGTCATCAACGCCCTGGCGCTCCAGGATGCGCTCGAGCGCACGGGCATCCCGGCTCGCACGATGACAGCGATCCAGATGCCGCAGGTCGCCGAGCCCTACATCCGCCGCCGCGCGGTGCGCCACCTCGAGAAGGGACGCGTCGTGATCCTTGCGGCCGGCACCGGCAACCCCTACTTCACGACCGACACGACCGCCGCGCTCCGGGCCGTCGAGATCGAGGCGGACGTCATCCTCAAAGCGACCAAGGTCGACGGCGTCTACACGGCGGATCCGAAGCTCGACCCGAAGGCCGTCAAACTGGAGCATCTCGACTACCTGGAAGTTTTGAATCGAGGCATTGAAGTGATGGACAACACGGCCCTCACGCTCTGCATGGACAACAACGTGCCCATCGTGGTCTTCAACCTGCTCGAGCCCGGCAACATCGAGCGGGTCGTCCTTGGAGAGGAGATCGGTACCCTCGTCGGAGCATTGGGATGATCGATCCGGTACTGCGCGAAGCGGAGTCGAAGATGTCGAAATCGGTGGACCATTTCACCGCCGAGCTTGCGACCATCCGCACCGGACGCGCCAACCCGGCGCTGATCGACAAGGTCATGGTTCAGTACTACGGCACGCCGACCCCGCTCAACCAGCTGGCCCAGATCAGCGCGCCGGAGCCCCGGCTCCTGGTAGTGCAGGTCTACGACAAGAGCCAGATCGGGGCCATTGAGAAGGCGCTCCGCACAAGCGAGCAGGGACTGAACCCGGCCAGCGACGGCCAGCTGATCCGGGTCCCGATCCCGCCGCTGACCGAGGAGCGCCGCCGGGAGTTCGTCAAGCTCGTGCGCCACAAGGCCGAGGAGGCGCGGGTGGCGATCCGCAACGTCCGCCGCGACGAGATCCACCGCGTGGACGCGATGCAGAAGGCGGGCGACGTAGCCGAGGACGAGGCCAAGCGGGCCCAGGCGCGGCTGCAGAAGGTCACGGAATCACAGGTCGAGAAGGTCGACGCGCTGGCCGCTAGAAAAGAAGCCGAAGTGATGGAGGTTTAAGGCCAAATTCCTCCCCACCTTGTGGGGAGGTCGAGCCGCCTGATCCATCCTCCCGCGTACTCTTGCAAGGCTTGGACGCGTCAGTTCCCCGGCACATCGGCATCATCATGGACGGCAACGGCCGCTGGGCCCGCCGGCGCGGGCACCCGGCCAGCTTCGGCCACCGAGCCGGCGTGCGCGCGATCAAGCGTGTGCTAGAAGGCTGCGAAGAGCTCGGGGTGCATGCACTCTCCGTGTACGCGTTCTCGACCGAGAACTGGTCGCGGCCGCGCGCCGAGGTGCGAGCGCTTATGCGCCTCTTTCACGAGACCATGCAGCGGGAGATCGACGAGATGCACCGCCGCGGCGTCCGTATCGTCGTCAGCGGCCGCCGTGATGGACTTTCGCCGCGGATGCGCGATCGCATCGAAGAGGCAGTGGCGCGCACGGCGCGTAACACCAACGGCGTCCTCAACGTTTGCTTGAACTACGGAGGAAGGGCCGAGCTCGTGGACGCGGTGCGGAGGCTGGTGAAGGAGGGCGTGCCCGCGAACCAGATCGACGAATCGGCGATCGCGTCGCGGCTCTACGTTCCCGACCTCCCCGATCCCGACCTCATCATCAGAACTGCCGGCGAGAGCAGGGTGAGCAATTTCCTGCTGTGGCAGTCGGCCTACTCGGAGCTACTCGTCACCGAGACGCTCTGGCCGGACTTCGGGGTCGAGGACTTGAAAGCCGCCATCGCCGACTACAACTCGCGCATACGCCGGTTCGGCGGCCGGCCCGAGCACGAGCTGGCGGCTGGAAACGCCTCTCGATGACGACCAGCAACCCACCGGTCGACAACCGGATGAGGCCGAGTCCCCTGATGATCCGGATCCTCAGCGCTTTCGTGTTCCTCGTGGTCGTGCTCGCGGGGGTGTACGCCGGCCTCTACGGCGTCTACACGCTCGTCATCCTCCTCGGCGGCCTCGCTCTCTGGGAGTTCCTCGGTCTTTCAGATGGGATGGGCTCGCGCGCCCCGGCCTGGCTGCTGTTTCCGTTGGGCGCTTTCTTTGCCTTCAGCGGCACCGTGCTCAAACAGATCGACGTCAACCTGGTGCTGTCGCTCGCCCTTGTCGGCGGGCTGGCCGTCTTCCTGGTCGTGCCGGGACGGCGCCAGGGACTCAGCCGGTGGGCGATGGGGGTCACCGGCGCCCTTTACATCGGGATGCCGTTCAACTACTACCTGCTCCTGTACACGTCGAAACCAGATGGACTCGTCTGGACTCTGTTCACGATCTTGGCGGTCATCGCCAATGACGCCGCTGCCCTGCTGGTAGGGAGCCGAATCGGGCGGCACCCGTTCTTTTCCTCGATCAGCCCGCACAAGACCGTGGAGGGCGCGGTCGCCGGCGTGCTGGCTTCCGTGATCGCCATGCTGATCGGCATCTCCGGGATCCTCGGCCTGTCGTCCCTACACGCCATCGTCATCGGCGTGCTGGTCGGACTCAGTGCCCTCGTCGGCGACCTCGTCGAGTCGCAGATGAAGCGGATCGCGGAGGTGAAGGACTCATCGCATCTGATCCCCGGCCACGGTGGCGTGCTCGACCGGCTGGACTCAATCCTCTTCCCGCCGATCCTCGTCTATTTCTACGTGACCACGTTCCACCTGATCCACTGAGGTGACGCGGCCCCTCAACGTTGCAATCCTCGGCGCGACTGGCTCAATCGGCCAGCAGACGCTCGACGTGATCGACCGCAACCCGGGGCGACTGAAGCTCTTTGGCCTGACCGAGGGACGGCGTACATCAAAGCGCGCCGCTGAGCACGTGATCCAGGGCCAGGCAGGCGAGCCCGATTTCGATGCGCGGGTGACGGCTATGGTCACCGATCCGGGCTGCGACCTGGTCGTCGTCGCCATCCCGGGTGCACGGGCGCTGGCGCCGACCATGGCCGCGCTCCACGCCGGGAAGGAGGTGGCCCTCGCGACCAAAGAGGTGCTGGTGATGGCCGGCGCGCTCGTCATGAAGGCGGCGGGCCAGCGCGGCATACGTCCGATCGACTCCGAGCACAGCGCGATCTGGCAGTGCCTGTGGGGAGAGGAGCGAAAGAGTATCCGCCGGCTCGTCATCACGGCGAGCGGCGGCCCGTTCTGGGCGCATCCCGACCTCGACCTCGATCAGGTGACGGTCGAGCAGGCTCTCAACCACCCGCGGTGGTCGATGGGTCCCAAGGTGACGGTCGACTCCGCGACCCTCATGAACAAAGGCCTCGAAGTGATCGAGGCGCACCACCTCTTCGGGGTTCCGCTGGCTCAGGTCAGCGTGGTCATCCATCCGCAGAGCACTGTCCATTCAGTTGTGGAGTTCATCGATGGCTCGCTCAAAGCCCAGCTAGGACGCCCCGACATGCGGCTTCCGATCGCGGTCGCCCTCGGTTACCCCGACCGCCTGCCGGACGCCGTGCCGCCGAGCGTGCTGGAGGAGCTTGGACCGCTCGAGTTCCACCCGTTGGACGAGGCCCGGTTCCCCGCCGTCGGCCTGGCCAGGGGCGCCGCCAAGGCCGGCCGCGGCCGGCCGGCGGTGTTGAACGCCGCCAACGAGGAGGCTGTGAACGCCTTCCTGGCGCGCGAGATCCCGTTCAGCGGCATCATCCGGACCGTCGAGCAGGCGCTGGAGGCGTTCCCGGGTGGCGGCGAGAGCCTCGAGGACATCCTGGAAGCCGATCGGTGGGCGCGCGAGTTTGTGACGGTATCGAGGGGGTCTTCCTCCCGGACTGTCCGGTAGTCTCTAGGCGTGAGCCCGATCGTCCCCCAGATCGTCAGCGGGATCGTCAGCGTCGTCGCGGTAGCAGCGGCCTTCCTGATCCTGATCGCCCCCCACGAGGGCGGGCACTTCCTCCTCGCGAAGCTGTGCAAGGTGCGGGTGATCGAGTTCTCGATCGGCGCCGGCACGAAGCTCATCTCGTTGACGCGGGGCGGCACGCTGTACGCCATCCGGCTCCTCCCGATCCTCGGCTACGTCCGCATGGGTGGCATGGAGGCGAACGACTTCGACGAGCCGGAAGGCTTCCATTCGAAGCCACCGTGGCAGAGGATTGCGATCTTGCTTGCGGGCCCGGCGGCGAACTTCCTCGTCGCGATGCTGCTGATCACCGCATATGGGCTGACTCAGCTCAACACCGATCCCGGCAAGGTCGTTCGGGTGGTATCCAACACACCCGCCGCCGCGGCGGGCGTCCAGGTTGGAGATCACATCCGCTACGTGAACGGCAAGCCGATCCCGGGCCCCGGTTACATCAACCAGCAGGAACGGGCCGCCCCGGACAAGCCGATCGTGCTGTCCGGCGTCCATTCAGATGGCACGCCTTTCACGTACACGCTGCAGCCGGTCTGCGATAAGCAGGGTTGCCATGTTGGTATCGGCGTGGCCGGAATCGTGACGGCGCAGTCCGCCGTCACCAACGGCGTTCAGTTTCCGTTCGTGGCGATCGGCGGCATCGCGCAGGGGATCGAGGCGCTGGCGACAGGTCAGATCAAGGGCGGGCTGCTCGGCCCCGACGGCCTCACCGGCCCGATCGGCATCGCAACCATCACCTACCAGCAAGTCAATCAAGGCTGGCTGAACTACATCGGTCTCGTCGCGATTCTCTCCGTGGCGCTTGGGTTCACCAACCTACTGCCCGTCCCCGCACTCGACGGAGGACGCATCGTCGTCGCCGTCGTCGAGTGGATCCGGCGCCGACCGTTCGACCG
Organism: Chloroflexota bacterium; assembly: GCA_005879945.1. GTDB lineage: Bacteria > Chloroflexota > Dormibacteria > Dormibacterales > Dormibacteraceae > UBA10449. The sequence goes on from VBHX01000082.1 coordinate 24,623, forward strand.
CAAGAGCGAGCTCAACTTCCAGCGGTGGGGCTTGGTGGCGCTGCTCGCGCTGGCCGCTCTGATCAGCTTCCTCGACATCCAGCGCATAGCGACGGGGACGTTCCCCGGAAGCCATTAAGTGGCCCCACTGATGAATCACGTCCAGCGAAGGAAGTCGATCCCCGTCAACGTCGGGGGAGTGGTCATCGGCGGCGCCGCCCCAATCGCGGTGCAGACTATGACCAAGACCGACACCCGCGACGTCAAAGCGACGCTGCGCCAGATCCACGAGCTCAAGGAGGCGGGCTGCGAGATCGTTCGGCCCGCGGTCCCGGACCATGAGGCCGCGGAGGCTCTCAAAGAGATCGTCAAGGGCTCGCCGCTGCCCGTGATCGCCGACATCCACTACGACCACACGCTGGCGCTGTTGGCGATCGAGGCAGGGGTGCACTGCCTACGCCTCAACCCCGGCAACATCCCCGACCGCGACAAGGTCATCAAGGTCGTCACCGCGGCGAAGGAGCGCCAGATCCCATTCCGAATCGGGGTCAACGCCGGCTCGCTCCCGGAAGAGGTTCACAAGAGCCTGCGCGAGCAGCACCACATCGATCGCGACGACCGCGAGCGGACCGCGGATCGCATGGTCGAGGTGGCGCTGGGCCACTGCAAGATCCTCGAGGATCTCGACTACGGCCCTGGCTACATCAAGGTCTCGCTGAAGGCCACCGATGTATGGACGAACATCATGGCCAACCGCAAGTTCGCAGCCGCGCGCGCGTATCCGATCCACCTGGGCGTGACAGAGTCCGGTCCGGTGGTGGCCGGCAGCATTCGCAGCGCGGTCGGGATGGGCATCCTGCTCAGCGAGGGCATCGGGGACACGATCCGCGTCTCGCTCGCCACCTCGGATCCACGCGAGGAGGTCCGCGTCGCGCACGAGATCCTCAAGACGCTGGCCTTCCGCAACGAGAGCGCCACGCTGGTCGCCTGCCCCACCTGCGGGCGGCTCGAGTACGACATGGTACCCACGGTCAAGGCGGTCGAGGCGCACATCGCGCGACTGAAGATTCCGATCACCGTCGCCGTGATGGGCTGCGTGGTGAACGGCCCGGCTGAGGCGCGCCACGCCGACATCGGCGTCACCGGCGGCCGCGGGAAGGGAGTGATCTTCAAGAAAGGTAAGCTTTACAAGACCGTGGCCCAGGAAGAGCTGCTCGCCGTGCTGCTGGCTGAGATCGACGCAATCGCTTACCCCGCAAAATCCGAGGCTACGGCGTGATTTTGCGGGGACCCCTACCGGCCGAGCGCGCGCCCGCTCCGGCCCCGCTCCCGTCTTAGCCCCGCGTCATCGCGCGGGCGTTGTTCGTGACTCATCTCATGAATACTTGGGAGCTATCTGAATGAAAGAAACCGTTGAGGAGCAGCAGGATTTCGTGAAGGACATCACCAAGATGTCCGACGACTTCGACCGTTGGTACACCGACGTGGTCCGCAAGGCCGAGCTCGCGGATTGGTCGGGCGTGCGGGGCATGATGGTCGTCCGCCCATACGGGTGGGCGATGTGGGAGGCGATCACGCGCGCCTTCGACGACATGATCAAGGAGAGCGGGCACGAGAACTGGGCGTTCCCTCTCCTGATCCCGCGGTCATACCTGATGAAGGAAGCCGAGCACGTGGAGGGCTTCGCCCCAGAGGTGGCGTGGGTCACGAGGGCCGGCGGTGACATGGAGGAGCTCGAAGAGCCCCTCGCGGTCAGGCCGACCTCGGAAACGATCATCGGCGCACTGATCAAGCGCTACATCCAGAGCCACCGCGACCTGCCCAAGCTCACGAACCAATGGAACAGCGTCGTCAGGTGGGAGATGCGCTCGCGCCTGTTCCTGCGCAGCCGCGAGTTCTGGTGGCAGGAAGGACACACCTTCCACGCCTCGGGACAGGAGGCGATGGAGGAAGCTCAGCTCATCCTCGGTTACTACCGGTCGATCGCGGAGGACTGGCTGGCGGTTCCGGTGCTGAGCGGCAAGAAGACGCCCGCCGAGACTTTCCCAGGCGCTGTGTACACGCTGACCGTCGAAGGGCTCATGCGTGATGGGCTGGCGCTGCAGATGGGCACATCTCATTACTTCGGCCAGAACTTCGCGCGCGCCTACGACATCTCTTTTTCCAACAAGGCCAACGAGCGCGAGCTGTGTTACTCGACGTCGTGGGGGATCAGCACGCGTCTGGTGGGCGCGATCGTGATGGCGCATGGCGACGACTCAGGACTCCTCGTCCCACCCAAGGTGGCGCCGGTGCAGGTGGTAGTGGTACCGATCTTTCGCGATGACGCCAGCCGCATCAAGGTCGAAGGGTTCATCGATGGCTGGGGGCGCGAGTTGAAGGCCGCGGGGATCCGCCACCGAGTCGACTGGCGTGACGAGCGACCTGGCGACAAATACGCGCACTGGGAGCTGAAAGGCGTCCCACTGCGCTTGAACGTTGGGGCGCGCGACGTCGATGCGGGCCAGGTCGAGCTGGTCGACCGTTTGTCGCGGGAGCGCAGGGCGGTGCCGGTCGCCGGAATCGCGGCGCGCCTCCAGGCCGAGCTCGCCGCGTTTCAAACGAAGCTGTTCGAGCGCGCCCAGAAGTATCAGCGGGACAACACGTTCGAGCTCTCGACGCTGGACGAGGTCATTGCACACTTCCGAGAGCGCTCGGGCTTCGTATGGGCGCCGTGGTGCGACGACGCCGAATGCGAGGCGAGGATCAAAACGGAGACGGGTGGCGTGACGATCCGCACGATCGACTCAGATGAAAAGGCGTCCGGGAAGTGCCTGGTGTGCGGCAAGCCGGCCGAACACCGAGTCGCGCTCGCGAAAGCGTACTGAGCCTACGCGGCCCAGCGCACCCCCGGCCCTCGCGCCCGTCTCACCGGCATCCGCTCCGGTGGAAGGAATCGGAACTGCCGTGCGACCTTGATTATGTGCCAGCCGCCTTCATGCACGAGCCGATGGTGGTAGTAGCAAAGAAAGACTTCATTTGCGAAGTCACTCGGACCGCCGCGCGTCCAGGCGACGACGTGGTGCGGATTCGTCCAGTTGACCGGCCGGTCGCAGCCTGGGAACCGGCAGCCGCGATCCCTCACCCGCAGCGCCCGCCGCCTCGGAGCCGAGGTGACTCGAGTCGCCCGGCCAACATCGATCACCATCGAGTCGGCGAGCAGCACTCGCGAGATGGTGCTGTCGCATGTGATCCGCTCCAGCGTCTTCGTCGAAATTGGAAGCGACAGTTCCAGGTCCGCTGGCGGCGCCCCGAATTCGTTCTTCAAGCCTTCCAGGGTCGTGGTCACGGTGACGTGAGGCCTGACCCCATTGCGCTTAGGCAGCGTGCCCTGGTCCATCGCGTGGTGCACCAGCTCGCCAACCGCGTCCGCCATCCGCTGGGAGTGCTTGCGGTCGTCTTCGCGACCCCTGCAAGTCGCCAGCGATTCGAGCGCGGTGCGCAGCGCCGAACCGACTTCAGGATCGAGGACGCCATCGATAGCGTGCATGCCGTCTGACATCAGGCTGATGTGGAGCCGGCGTCGCAGGTGGTTCTCTTCGGCTTCATTGAAGAAACCATCGGGATCGGCGGCATGCCGTGCGACGCGACAGAGCATGCGCAGGTGGAAGACTGAGAACCGGCGCGCGTAGCCGAGCATCTCGTCTTCGTTGAAGAGATCTCGCTTGTCGCCGAGCTGCTCACGCAGGTGGCAGAGGACCGATGCGGATTGGTAGCCGATCTCGCCTGAGGTCAGGGCCGCAGCGATCTTGGGCAGTGATTCGAGCTCGGTGCCGACGCAAAGGCGGTCGGCCGCCGATGACACCGACATGCCGCAGCTCCGGCTGATCCAGGAGACGGCGGTGATGGCGCCGTCGACCAGGTGGTCGCCCGCCTTCTGAGTGTTTTTGACCTCGCCTGAAAACTCGCCTTCGAGCGCGTCAATGACGACTCGCAGCCGTTTGGGATCAACCCGCCGGTCGTCGCGAGCCAGAAATTCGCGCACATCGGCCTCTAGTTTCGAGAGGGCTGTGCCCCCCTGCCCCAACATGAGAGTAGAATACCAAACAAATGTTCGGCAGTCAATACGTTAATAGCAAAACGCGCTTGAAAACCACCGAGCCCGCCCCCACTACTTCTTCCCAGCCCGTCCTTTCTTCGTCGGCGCCGCCGAGTCCTAGAACCGGCGCCCCCTGACCAGGTCGATCGAGAACTTCGCCGTATCCGCGATCAGCATCACCGCCATCACACCGGCCTCCACCGGGTCGCTGACCACGACGTCGGCAGCCTCCGGGACCGATCCCGCCATGCTGGTGCAGACGACGATGATGCCCGCGTCCCTGATCTCGCGCACCGCGGTGCTGATGTAGCGGGATCGTGTCGACCGAGATGCGCTCGCCGCGGATGTTGTGCCTATCCGCCTCGGAGATGGCGCCCTGCGCGACCATGCCGACCTGCGCGCCGCCGCCGATCACGATCACGCGCTTGCCGTAGATGCGTTGGAACGTGGGCACGCGGCTCACCTTGGTGATGCCTTCGAGGCCCTCGAGGTCCGCGATGAGGCTCGCTTCGTCGCCCGCCCCGGTCACCTCGAGCTGCAGCTCCGCCTCGCTTTCGCGGTGCGCGCCGCCCGCGATGTACGTGATGTTCGCGCCGTGCTTGAAGATCGCCTCGGAGACCCGGTACAGGATGCCCGGTTCGTCACGCGTGGCGACCAGCAGGCCGAGGATCTCGCCTTCAGGCATGCGCAGAAGATAAACGGAAGTCGGGCTCCCCATCGGCCTGCGCCTTCGGCGCAAGCCACTTCCCCACACGGTGGGGAAGAAATTAGGCCTGTGCGATTCCCCATCGGCCTGCGCCTTCGGCGCAAGCCACTTCCCCACACGGTGGGGAAGAAATTAGGCCTGTGCGATTCCCCATCGGCCTGCGCCTTCGGCGCAAGCCACTTCCCCACACGGTGGGGAAGAAATTAGGCCTGTGCGACTCCCCATCGGCCTGCGCCTTCGGCGCAAGCCACTTCCCCACGAGCAGCCTCACCCACTGCCGTCGACAGGCCGCGGGCAAGGCCGCGCGGAAAGATGCGCTCGGTCGCGTCAACGACTCCGATGGCGCCGACCGCGGAGCCTGCGTGGTCGAAGATCGGGGCGGCGACGCTCGACTCGCCCAGCACCGCCTCGTCGCGCTCGGTGGCCACGCCCTGGTCACGAATCGTGGTCAGCTCCCTGCGCAGCGCCGCCTCGTCGAGGGTTTGCTTGGTGAGGCGCACCAGCGGTTCCGCCAGGACGTCGTCGATCATCTGCGCCGGCGAGAAGGCCAGGATCGACTTGCCCAGCGAGCTGGCGTGCAGCGGCAGCTGGAGGCCGACCTCCAACACGCCGAAGGCGGTGTCCGGTCGGAAGACGTAGTGGACGACGACGATGCTGGAACCGTGCATGACGCCGACCCGGACCGCAGCGGACGTGCGCGCCGCCAGCCGGTCGGCATAGGTGATCGAGCGCGCACGCAGCTCATTGAGGTCGAGGTACGAGTAGCCCAGCTGGAGCAGGCCGGGCCCGAGCTGGTATTTGTCGGAGTGACGGTCCTGCTCCACGAAACCGTGTGACTGCAATGTCTGGAGCAGACCGTGGACGGTCGGCCGGGCGAGGCCCAGGCGGTCGGCCAGCTCGCTGACGCCGAGGCGGCGCGGGCCGCTGGCGAGCGCTTTCAGGATCGCGGTGGCACGGTCGATCGACTGGATCGAGGAGCGCCGCGCAATGCTCCCTGTCCTACGGGGAGCTTTCTCCGCGTCGATAGACGCGGACAGTGTGGGGACGGCGATGTCTTGATCGCGCCTTGAATCATTCGGCATTGCTGAATTCCTGTCGGTAGTGTAGACTACGGCCGTCGCCCGGAACCGGATCGCGAGGCGGATGCAGCCTCGAGGGGGAGTGTCGAATTTGGTCGGGATTGTACTGGTCTCCCACAGCCTCGAGCTTGCTCGCGGCCTCGCCGACCTCGCCTCCCAGGTGGCGGGCAGCGAGGTCAAGGTTGAGCCCGCGGGCGGAGGTCCGGATGGATCGCTCGGCACGAACGGCGATGCGGTGCGAGAGGCGATCGCCCGTGCCGACTGCGGCCAGGGGGTCGTGGTGCTGGCCGACCTCGGCAGCTCCGTCCTCACCGTTCGCCACCTGCTCCAGGGCAAGGCGAACGGACACGTGCGCCTGGTCGACGCCCCGTTCGTCGAAGGTGCGGTGGCGGCAGCGGTCATGTCGTCCGCCGGGCAATCGCTCGAGGACGTGGCCAGGGCGGCAGAGGAAGCGCGTGGTGCCAGCAAGTTCTGAGTCGACGGTCGTCCTGCCCGCGAGAGTCGCTCTGCACGCCCGTCCGGCGGCCACATTCGTGAAAACGGCTTTGCGTTTTCGAGCACGCGTGACTGTGGGCACGGATGGAAAGGTGGCCGACGCCAAGAGCATCCTCGCCGTGCTCGCGCTCGGCGCGCAGGGCGGGACGCTGCTGCGACTCAGCGCCGAGGGCGAAGACGCTCCCGACGCGCTAGCCGCTCTGACCAGCTGCGTCAGCGGCCTGATCGAGTAGCCCTTTTCGAGCGGCCTCTCGAGAGGCCTTGAAGTCCAGCTCGCGGATCGACTGGCGCACCTCGCCGACTCTCGCCGCCGCGACGCTGAGCTCGTCGACTCCAAGCCCGACGAGGATCGGCATCGCTTCGGGATCCGACGCGGCTTCCCCGCAGACGTCAACCGGGATGCCGGCCGCCTTTCCAGCCCGCACGGTCGCGTCGATGAGGCGCAGCACTCTCAGATCTGTGACGGGCGCGGATTTCGAATGTTCTCGGTCGAGTCCGAGGACGAGCTGCGTCAGATCGTTCGTACCCAGGCTCAGGAAGTCGCACTCTTTCGCGATCGCGTCCGCTCGATGCGCGGCGTCCGGCGTCTCGATCATCGCGCCGACCTGCGGCGCACTCCGTCCGTCGAGGACCTGCGCCAGGGCATCCCTCACGGCGCGGATCTGCTCGGGACTCGTCACCATCGGGACGAGTATCCGGAGCTCGACATTGCGGCCGGCATCGACGAGCGCCGCGAGCTGAGCCCTGAGCGCGTCAGGCGCTTCCAGCAGCAGCTCGATCCCTCGGCCCGTCGCGCCACGCAGGAACGGAGGAGTTTTGTCGCCGCCGAAATCGAGCAGGCGCACGGTCGCGACACGGCCGGCCAGCGGCGCGAGGATCGGGCTGAGGAACGACGCCTGCAGTGCAGATGGCGGCCATGCCTGCGAATCGAGAAAGAGCAGTTCGGTCCGGAGCAGGCCGATTCCCTCAGCGCCCTGCTGCAGCGCCTCCTGCACCTCGGCGGCGCTCGCCGCGTTGGCGAGAATGCGGAGGCGGTGACCGTCTTTCGTCTGCGCAGGCTGCAGGCGATTGGCGACCGCCTGCTCACGCGCGATCCGCCTGCGCTTCGCCTCGGCCCGCGCCGCGTCGATGCGGCCACGCTCAGGGTGGCGGAAGATCACGCCGGCGTCGCCGTCGAGCACGACCTCCTCCCCATCCTCGACCTCGAGGACCTCAGGGCCGAGGCCGACCACCATCGGCACGCCGAGCGAGCGGGCCACGATGGCGGCGTGAGCGGTGACACCGCCGCCGGCCAGCGCCATGCCCCCTGCATTGATCGCAAGCTCCGCCACATCAGCGGGACCGAGCGTGCTCGCCACCAGGACGCCGCTGACGACTCCGGGCATGAGTCCGCTAGCGCGCGCTCCGGCGCGCCGCCCCAGGCTGCGCACGTCGTCGGCGCGCTCCGCGAGGAATGGATCGCCAAGCTGCGCCAGCTCCATCGCGTTTTCCTCGGCGGCCTCGCGCAAGGCATCGGCGGCGGGACGGCCCGATTTCATCACCAGCGTCTCCACCCTTGCCGCGAGTCCAGGGTCCCCCGCCATCAGGGCGCCGGTCTCGACGATGTCGGCCTCCGGGTGCCGGCCGGCATCGCGAAGCCGGAGCGCGATCTGCTCCATCTCCTCGGCGACCACCTCTAGCGCATGACGGGCGCGATCGAGCTCGGCCGAACGATCGGCAGGCGGGATCGTCTTGGCTTCGTGAGCTCCGGCGCGATCGAGGACGACCGCCCTGCCGCACGCCACACCGGGCGCCGCGCTGACCCCGCGCAGCGTCCGTTCAGGTCCAATCTGCGCCCTGCGCGCGCCCGGCGGGCCCATCAGGACTCTGAGGTGACGGCCTTCTGCAGAGCGCGAACGATGAGCGCGGTCGACGTCGCCCCTGGATCCTGATGGCCGACCGACCGCTCGCCAAGGTACGACGCGCGGCCCTTCCTGGCCTGCAGCGGGATGGTCGCGCGCATGCCGGCCTCCGCAGCGGCCGCGGCCTCGTCGAGCGCCTGGTCCAGCCGTTCGCCACCCGCGATCCGCCCGCGCAGCGTCTCCACGGCCGGCTCGAGCGCATCGACCATCGTCTTGTCGCCGAGCGCCGCGGTGCCGAGGTCTTTCACCGACGCCAGCGCGGCGGCCAGCACTTCGGCGAGCTGTGCTCCATCGAAAGTTGTCTGGTCCCCGAGCACGCGGCCGCCGCTGCGAAGCGCGGAGCCCCACAGCGGTCCGCTGGCTCCCCCCACGGTCGAGACCAGCGTCCGGCCGGCGATGATCAACAGCCGGCCCGGCGGCGACCCGTTGTCCGCACCGAGGGCCTGGACGACGGCCTCGAAGCCCCTCACCATGTTGGTGCCGTGGTCGCCGTCGCCGATGGCCGCGTCGAGCTGGACCAGGTGGTCCCGCTCGGCGCGCACCGACGCGTCGATCTCACGCATCCAGGAGCTGATCGTGGCCGCGTCCATGACCGTTTCGGTGATCAAGATTAGTGTCAGATTCCCCAGCGCAGCGCAGCCGTGTGCACCGGCGCATCCCAGTAGCTGATCAGCTCGTCGTCCAGCTCGAGCACGGTCAGCGACGCGCCGGCCATCTCGAGTGACGTGATGTAGCTGCCGACCAGGTTGCGAACCGGCTCGACGCCTGCCTTGCGGAGCTTGGCGTCGACCTCTCCATATATAAGGTAGAGCTCGAGCAGCGGCGTGCCGCCCATGCCGTTGACGAAGGCGAGCACCTTGCTGCCGTGCTTCGGCTTGAGGTCCGAGAGGACCGCCTCGACCATCACGTCCACGACCTCGCTGGCGGTGCCGAGCGGCGCCCGCCTGCGTCCGGGCTCACCGTGGATCCCGACACCGAGCTCAATCTGGCCCTCGGGCAGGTCGAAGATAACTTTGCCGGAGGCCGGCGGAACACAGGACGAAAGCGCGACGCCGAATGAGCGTGCGCGTGCGTTCACAAGCTTGATGGTGTCGGTGACCTTCGCCAGGTCGGCCCCAGCTTCCGCTGCCGCACCGGCGATCTTCTCGGCGAGTACCGTGGCGCCGACTCCGCGCCGGCCCGCGGTGTACAGCGAGTCCTGTACCGCTACGTCGTCATCGATTACGACTGACGTGACCTTGATGCCCTCGTCCGCGGCGTCTTCCGCGGCGAGCTTGAAGTTGAGCACGTCGCCCGTGTAGTTCTTGACGATGTGGACCACGCCGGGGCAGCCGCGTCGAGCATGCCGAGCCCGACGAAGCCTCCGTGGAGGGGCTCATGCCCCGACCCGCCGCCCGAGATCAAAGCCACTTTGCCCTTCTTGGGCGCGTCCTTGCGCACGACGATCTGGTTCGCAGCGTCATATCGCAGCAGGTCGCCATGCGCCGCCGCGAGTCCTTTCAGGGATTCCTTTACGACCGCAGCTGGATCGTTGAGGAACTTCCGCATCTGGTTGGTTTCGACTGCCATTCTGTTTTATTTCTCCCGTCGTTATCTAGTGGGCGGCTGCGCGCTGCGGGGTGTCGTCGTGGGTCACGGCCTCGACGATCGGCCGCGCGACCAGCCGGGGGTTGGCCAGGAAGTCATAGAGGAATGCCGCCGCGGCTGCGCCCACCAGGCCAGGAACCAGGTAGACGGGGAGGTATTGCGTCCAGAAAGTGGTGCCACCGGCGATCGCCTGCACCAGCTCCGGGCCGAAAGCACGCGCTGGATTGAGGGATGCACCGGTGATCGGGCCGAAGATGAGGATGATTCCGACCACCGCGCCGCCGATGACAAGACCGGCGAGCTGCGTCGGAGACTTCGAGTCGACGATGCCGAGAATCGCGAAGATGAGGAGTCCGGTACCAAGCGCCTCTGCCAGCGCGGCCTGCAGGTAGTAGCTGGAGGTTGCGTCAGCCGCAAAATGCGTCTGGCCCATCCCAAACGTGGCGGCGTTCGCTCCGAACACACCCCAGATGGCGAACGCTCCGATGATGGCCCCCACGTACTGGGACACCCAGTAGACAGGGACTTCCTTCCACGGGAAGCGCTTCGTGACCGCAAGCGCGAAGGTCACCGCTGGATTGATGTGGCACCCCGAGACCTTGCCGATCGCATAGACAAGGGCGGTGATGATGAACCCGAAGGCGAAGCTGATCGCCAAAAGGTCTGCCTCGGTCACGGCTGGGACGGCTTTGCCGGCCAGTGTGAGCGTTGCGACGACAGAACCCGGACCGACGAGGACCAACGCGGCTGTGCCGAACATCTCGGCGAGCGCTCGCTGCGGCATCGAATGCATGACTCTCCGACCCCCTATATCTGACTAGCGTTCGACAATGTCGAACTGATTTCACAAACCGTAGTCCGGTTTAGACAGTTTGTCAACAGGCAATTTCCGGTGGCCGCAATGTGAGGTCGACACCAAGGCCGCGGCGTGGATTTGGCATTGGCTGCCAGGACAGATGCTCCGCTGATCGGCTACGCTTCGGCTTCCATGTTCAAGCAGCACACCGTTATTGGCATCGCAATTAGCCGGGGGGGTTCCCCGACTTAGCGACCACCGCTGATGTCGTGGGACCTCCCGGCCAGAGAAGGCCTGGAGGTTTTTTTATGCCCAAGTCAAGCACCGGATCCGATACCACGGGCGCCGCGCGGCGGATCGTGATCTACGACACGACCCTGCGCGACGGCGCCCAGGGACCGGCCGTCTCGTTTTCCGCCTCCGACAAGGTGCGCATCGCGCGGACCCTCGACGGTCTCGGCTTCGACTACGTCGAAGGCGGCTTTCCAGGTTCCAACCCAAAGGACGAGGAACTGTTTGCGGAGCTGGCGAAGCATCCGCTCAAGCGAGCGCGCCTGGCCGCATTCGGGGCCACGCGCCGTGCGGGAGGCACGTGCGCGGACGACGCCAACCTCACAGCGCTGGCGCGCAGCGAGGCGCCGGCGTGGACGCTGGTCGGCAAGAGCGATACATGGCAGGTGAGCACGGTGCTGCAGACGACCCCGAACGAGAACCTGGCGATGGTGCGCGAGTCGGTGGCGTACGGGGTGTCCCTTGGCCGCGAGGTCATCTTCGACGCCGAGCACTTCTTCGACGGGTTCGCCCGCGACGCCGAGTACGCGATCGAGGTCTGCCTCGACGCCGCGCGGGCCGGCGCGAAATGGGTGGTCCTCTGCGACACCAACGGCGGCAGCCTTCCCGCCGAGATCCACGAGGGCGTCCAGGCCGTAAAGCTCGCGCTGAGCCAGCTGGAGCCGCCGGCCGGCGTGGGCATCCACTGCCACAACGACTGCGAGCTGGCCGTCGCCAACACGCTCGAAGGCGTGATGGCCGGCGCCGACATGGTACAGGGCACCATCAACGGATACGGCGAAAGGTGCGGGAACGCCAACCTGGTCTCGGTGGTTGCCAACCTGGTCTTGAAGCTAGGTATCGACGCGCTGCCGAAAGACGCGCTGGCGCATGCCACCGACCTCTCGTGCACCATCGCCGAGATCGCCAACCTCGAGCTGCCGCTGCAGCAGCCGTTCGTCGGGTACGGGGCCTTCGCGCACAAGGGCGGCCAGCACGTCGCCGCGGTGCTGAAGCACAGCGACGCGTACCAGCACATCGACCCGAGCCTGGTCGGCAACCAGCCGCACGTACTCGTCTCGGAGCTGTCGGGTCGCGGCAACATCCTCGCCAAGGCGCGCGAGTTCGGTCTCGCCCTCGAGCGCGACGACCCGCACACCCAATGGCTCGTCCAGCACTTGAAGGAGCTCGAGCACCAGGGTTATTCGTATGAGGCCGCGGACGCTTCGTTCGAGATGCTCCTCCGCCGCCTCGAGCCCGGTTACGAAGCGCCGTGGAAGGTGGCGGATTTCACCACGCTGGTCCGCAAGGACGGCGGCTCGGTTCACGCCGAAGCAACGGTCAAGGTGGAGGTCGATGGCGCGGTTTATCACACGGCAGCCTCGGGAAACGGTCCCGTGAACGCACTCGACGCCGCGCTGCGAAAGGCACTCAGTCCGAAGTTCCCAGGGCTGCGAGGCGTCAGCCTGCACGATTACAAGGTGCGCATCCTCGATGGCGGGGCCGGCACCGCGGCGACGACGCGCGTTCTCATTGATTCCGGCAAGGGGCCGAAGCGGTGGACGACGGTCGGCTGCTCGAGCAACATCATCGAAGCGTCGCTCGCCGCGCTCCTCGACTCGTTCGAATACGCGCATCGCTCGCGAACTCCCGCCAAGCCTTGACGTCACGCAAGACCTTCGCCAGAGAGGCCATTCCCGACGCCCTGCGCCGGGACGTTCGCATGCTCGGCGCGCAGCTTGGGATCGTGATCAAGGACTACGGCGGCGCGGGTCTGCTCGAGGACGTCGAGCGCCTGAGGCGGTCGGTCATCCGCGCGCGCGACGCGGACCGGCACGAACAGAAGACAGAACAGATCGTGGCCTCGTGGTCGCTCGAGCGCGCGGAGCAGGTTGCGCACGCGTTCACGTGCTACTTCCACCTGGTCAACCTCGCCGAGGAGCACCATCGCGCGCGCGTGCTGCGTGAGCGCGACGGGCCGAAACCGATGCCGGAATCACTGGCCGCAACGGTGGCCACGCTCCGGCGGCGGGTTGGGCGGCGAAAGCTTGACGAGAGCCTCGCGTCGCTGGAAGTTCATCCAGTCTTCACCGCACACCCGACCGAAGCCAGACGGCGCGCGGTGGTGACAGCGATCCGAAGGGTTGGCGAGCAGCTCGACCGAGTCGACGATCCCCAGTCGTCAGAGAGCCGGCGGCGCGAGGCGATGCGGAGGCTCACGGAAGAGATCGACTCGCTGTGGCGGACCGGGCAGCTGCGCACGTCGCAGGTGACGCCCCTCGACGAGGTCCGCTCGACGATGGCGGTCTTCGACGAGACGCTGTTTCGCGTCGTGCCCGAGATCTATCGCGCTCTGGACTGGGCGCTGGGACCGGCCGACTCCGGCCTCCGGCCGCCCCTGGCACCGGCTTTCCTGCGTTTCGGGAGCTGGGTTGGCGGGGACCGCGACGGCAACGATTCGGTGACGGCGAAGATCACGGCCGAGACGATGTCGATTCAGACCGAGCATGCGCTGCTGGGCCTGGAGGCCGCGACCACCCGAATCGGCCGCGCCTTGACCGCCGATGCCGCCACCACCCCACCGGGAGCGGACCTGAAACGCCGGCTGGCGGCGCTTCGTGCCGCCGACCCCAAGAGATGGGCGGAGCTCGAAAAGCGCTCGCCCTCGGAGCAGCACCGCCAGGTCCTTCTTCATGTCGCCGACAGGCTGCGCGCGACCCGGACGAGCGATGGACGCGGCGGCTATACGTCGGCTGCCGATCTCTTGGCAGACCTCTGCAGCGTCCAGGCCTCGCTCGCCGGCGCGGGCGCGCCGCGACAGGCGTACGGCGAGCTGCAGCACCTCATCTGGCAGGTCGAGACGTTCGGCCTTCATCTTGCTGAGCTCGAGGTCAGGCAGCACAGCCAGGTCCACACGAACGCGCTGGCCGAGGTGCGCGGGAACGGCATGCTGTCGGCGCAGACGCGGGAGGTGCTTGACACGCTTGGCGCCATCGCATCGATCCAGGCACGCTTCGGCGCCGATGCATGCCGGCGATACGTCGTCAGCTTCACGCGCAACGTAAGTGACATCGCCGCCGTGTACGAGCTGGCCGCTCACGCGAGCGGTGATCGGCCGCCGGTGCTCGACGTCATCCCTCTGTTCGAGACGGTGGCGGACCTGCAGAGGGCGCCGGACGTGATGGAGGAGATGCTCGGGCTCGCCGCTGTCAAGCGCAGGCTCGCGCAGACCGGCCGCACTCTCGAGGTGATGCTCGGGTACTCGGACTCCACCAAAGAGGTGGGACCGCTTTCCGCGACGCTTGCGCTGTATGAAGCCCAGTCGCGGCTGACCCAGTGGGCCGGCCGCCGCAAGATCCGCCTGACGATGTTCCACGGGCGTGGCGGCGCTCTCGGCCGGGGCGGCGGCCCCGCGAACCGCGCGGTCCGCGCCCAGTCGCCGGGTTCGGTTGCGGGCCGATTCAAGGTCACGGAGCAGGGCGAGGTCGTGTTCGCGCGCTATGGCAATGCGGCCATCGCCCGTCGACACCTGGAACAGGTGGCCTCGGCCGTGCTCGAAGCCTCGACCGCCAACGTGCGGTCTGACCCCGCGCGACGCTTTCGCGATCTCGCGCTCGATATGGACGCCGCCGCACGAACCGCGTATCGCGAGCTGGTGGAGGCTCGGGGGTTCGCAGAATGGTTCGCGAAGGTCAGTCCCATCGACGAGCTGGGCCGCATGCGGATCGCGTCTCGCCCGCCGCGCCGCGCAGGTGGCGACAGCCTCGAGGACCTTCGCGCGATCCCCTGGGTGTTCGCCTGGTCGCAGATGCGGCTCAACCTGCCGGGTTGGTATGGGCTCGGCAGCGGGCTCGAAACAGTCCGGCTGGAGGACCTGCGTCGCGCATACGCGTCATGGCCACTGTTCAACGTCCTGCTCGACAACGCCGAGATGAGCCTCGCGAAGACCGATCGACGGATCGCGACCCGATATCTCGCCCTCGGGGACCGGCCCGACCTGGCGGCGCGAGTCCTGAACGAATACGACCTCACCAAGAAGAACGTGCTCGCGGTCACCGGCCATTCGCGCCTGCTCGAGAAGCACCGGGTACTTTCATGGGCAGTCGAGCTTCGAAACCCATACGTCGATGCCCTTTCGCATCTACAGCTTCGGGCGCTGCGTGAGCTGCGTTCGAAACGCGGCTCGGCTCAGGACCGAGCCCGGGCCGAGCGGCTTTTCCTGCTCACGGTCAACGGTGTGGCGGCCGGTCTCCAAAACACCGGTTAGATCCAGGAGTTCGTCAAAAGTCGAACCGGCCGTCGAAATGCCTGGCCACCTCCGGCCGAGTGAGCTCGTAGATGGCGAGGCGATGGCCTGCCGGGGTTGTGAACGAGCAGCAAGGACCCATCGGAATCTCGAGCGTTTGGGCCTTCTTCCAGCCTCGCTTCTTCAAAGCGCGCATCGACGCTTCGAGATCTTCGACCCTGTAGATCAAAATCGGCTGGTCGCCCTCGAGGTGATCTGTCAGCAGCACATGGGGCGGCCCGTCGGTGAGCTCGATCTTCGCCACGCGCGCACCCATCCCCTCGATTCTGAAAATCGGCTTGCCGCCCAGCACGTCGGTGAAATAGCGCGCATCGGCGGCCACGTCCTTGCTGGGCGTGTACAGGTAGTCGAGCTGCACGAACGGCGGCACAGAACTACTCTGACGTGCGCGCAACCCCGAAGAAGCAGCCGAGGTGGTCGCCGTCTTTCATGTGCAGGTACGCGAAACCGAGCCATCCAGGCTTCGAACGGTGGCCGGTGGCTTGCGAGTGTGTGGAAGCGAAACCAGGTCACCCGCTCACCGAGCAGCCGATTGACCCCATGGCCGTGGCCCTCGGTCTCGTGCGAGAAGGTCTTGCCCTGCCACGGAAACAGCCCCGACCGCGCGAACCGATCGAGGAATTTCTTGACGTGTGGCTGTTGGATTCGGGGCACGGCGAGCATGCGACCGACCAGCTTGCCGTCAAGGTCCTCGAGCTTGGGCGTCCGAGCCTGCCGGTACTGATCCATAAGATCGTCGGGGCCCATTCCCGCCAGGTCATCGAGGCTAAGCCCCACGAACTCAGAGGCGTCGCCTTGAGTTCGCGGGGGCCCCTTTTGTTGCGGGCCGGTCGAACGCTGTGTTGTGGCCATCGCCGGCACAGATTACTGCAGGGCGAGCGCGGGGCGGCGGACCTCTTCGTCGAGCGATCGGAGGAGCGCGCTCACCACGCTCGCGTCCAGGTGCGGGCCGGCCTCGTCCTTCAGCACCGCGCGCGCCTCGCGGTCGCTGCGCGCACGGCGGTACGGCCGGTCGGAGGTGAGCACGTCGTACATGTCGGCGACCGCGACCACCCTCGCCTCGATCGGGATCGCGTCGCCGACCAGGCCGTGCGGGTAGCCGCTGCCGTCCATCCGTTCGTGGTGGTAAAGGACCGCCAGGAGCGCCCGCTCGAATTGCCCGGCCCACTGCAGGATCCGCAGCCCGACCTCGGGGTGGGTCCGCATCAACTTCCACTCCGAGGCGTCGAGCGGGTCGTGCTTGTGGAGGATGGACCCGGGTATGCCGAGCTTGCCGATGTCGTGGAGCAGGCCGGACCGGG
>VBHX01000075.1 GCA_005879945.1 Chloroflexota bacterium
AAGGAAAGGGACAGCTCCTGCACGTGCCGGAAGAGCCAGCGGCGCAGGTCGAAAAGGATGTTTGCGCCGATGCGTCCCGACAGGCGTAGGAACAGATAGTTGGCTACGGCGTTGATCGCGAGGGCGGCGAGCAGCGCCGCCACGATTATCTCGAGGGTGCCCAGGTTGCCGGCGCGGCCCGGCCGGATGCCCTTGTCGATGCCGAGCCCGACCAGGTAGGGCAGCGCGAGGTAGGCGGCCGAGCGGATGAGGATCAGGCCGGCCGAAAGGAGCAGCTCCTTCCAGTACGGGCGCGCCAGGCTGGCGAGCAGGTGTCGACTGCGGCGCCGGAGCAGGCCGGCGACACTGGCGGAGTACTCGTCCACCTCCTCGGATGCGACGCCGCGCCAGCGGTCGGCGGGTGCGACAAGACTCAGCCGCTCCCACGATTTCATCGTGGGGACCCCAAAGGTACGCCCTCGTATTCCTGCGACAGCAGCGCGCGGTACAGGTCGTTGGACTTCATCAACTCGGTGTGGGTGCCGGTCGCGATGACCGTGCCGCCGTCGATCAGCGCGACGCGGTCCGCCAGCGCGAGCGTCGACGGCCGGTGCACCACCAGCAAGCCGGTCACGCCCTCCAGCACGCTTGCCAGCGACTCCTCGATCAAGGCCTCGGTGTGCACGTCGACCGAAGACAGCGGGTCGTCCAGCACCAGCACCGGCGGGCTGCCGAGCACCGCGCGCGCGAGCGCAAGGCGCTGGCGCTGGCCGCCGGATAGCGTGTAGCCCTGCTCGCCGACGCGCGTCTCAAGGCCCCAAGGGAGATCCCACACGAAGCCTGCCTGCGCGACGTCGATGGCCCGCTTGAGCTCCTCGTCGGAAACGATCGGCCGCCCCATAACCAGGTTCTCGTGCACGGATGCCGAGAACAGGATCGGGTCTTCGAACGCGACCCCGATGTGAGAGCGCAGGGAACGTAGGTGGAGGTCGCGGACGTCGACCCCGTCGAGAAGAACCTGGCCTTCCTCGACGTCGTACAGGCGCGGCAGGAGGTAAGCGAGCGTGGTCTTGCCGCTGCCGGTCCGGCCCACGATGCCGACGGTCTCTCCCGGCTCGACGACCAGGTTGAGGTTGCGGAGTATCCACTCGTCGGACTTCGGGTACTTGAAGCCGACGCCGCGGAACTCGATGCGGCCGCGGCTTTTCTCCATGGCCCGAGCCCCAGGCCGGTCGGCGATCTCCGGTCGTGAGTCGAGCACCTCGTTCAGGCGCTCACAGGCCGTCTGGCACTCCTCGCTCATCGCCAGCACCCAGCCGATGGCATCCATCGGCCACGTGAGCATGAAGACGTAGTTCATGAATGCGATCAGGCCGCCGATGGTGAGGCTGCCCTGGACGACGTTGAACCCTCCGAGCAGGAGCACGGCCACCAGCGACAGGTTGGGCAGGAAGTTGATCTGCGTCCACAGAATGGCGCGAGCGCGTATGCCCTGCAGGCTCGTCGCGCGCAGCAGCCGCGCCTGGTCCTCGAAGCGCTTCTGCATCAGGGGCATGCGCCCAAAGGCCTTGATGATGCGCACGCCGGTCGCCATCTCCTCGATGACAGTGGTGAGGTCGCCCTGCTGGTCCTGCAGCCGCCTCGCGATGAGCTTGTACTTGCTGTGGAACTTGTTGCTGAAGTAGACGATGGGCAGCATGCAGATGGCGACCACGATCGCCAGCTTCCAGTCGAGGCTCCACATCAGCACGAGCACGACCGCGGACGTGACCACGGTCTGCAGGAACCAGATCAAGCCGAAGCTCACGAACCGGCGCACAGTGCCGATGTCAGAGATCGCACGCGACAGCAGCTGACCCGACTGCCAGTTGTCGTGAAACGAGACCTGGAGGTCCTGGAGGTGCGCGTAGAAGTCGTTGCGCAGGTCGGTCTCCATACGAAGCGAGGCCGTGCCCGAGTAGGTACGGCGGACGTACACAAGCACGAACTCCAGCAGGCCGATCAGCACCAGGAGGGCAGCCATCGGGCGCAGCTCGGTGAGCTGGTGATGGGCGATCGGCCCGTCGATGATCAGCTGGATCACCTTCGGAATCGACGCGGCAGCCGCGAGGCTGCCTAGCTGCGCGAGGCCGAAGACGATCACGAGTCCGAGGTAAGGCCGCATGTACGGGATGTAGCGGCGCAGCGCCAAGAGGCCCAAGTTTTTCTAGCGTACCGCGGGCGCTGGGCTGCGACGAACTCGTCTAGCCGGCGAGGTCCCGAATCGACACGATGCCGATAACCTCGCCTTCCTCGACGACCGGGAGGTGGCGGAATCCGTTGTCGAGCATGGTCTTGAGGGCGTCCTCGACTTGCTCGTCGGGGCTCACCGTCCGGGGCTCGGTCGTCATCCATGACTCGACGTGGTGCGACGGTGCGTCATGCGATTGCGAGATCGCGCGCACGGTGTCGCGCTCGGTGAAGATCCCGGCCAGCCTCGTGCCGTCCATGACGATCATCGAACCCACGCGGTGCTGAGCCATGAGCGCAACCGCTTCGCCGACCGTTGACGAAGGGCTGACGGTGTACAGCGTTCCGCTCATGACCTCCCGCACGGTGGCCATGACCCGAAGTCTATCCCTGCCCAGGATGGATCGGGGAGACGGCCAAGACCGCGGTCGCGGCCAGCACCAGGAGCACGACCAGGCCCTCGTATCGGGCTGTTTGCGATCCGCGCCTCCACATGAGCGCCGACATGGCGACCATGACCGCGACCCCAGCCATCTTCGCGCTCAGGACGAGGCCGTACTCGGTCGTCCAGAGGTCGCTCAGCGCGCGCACCTCGGCGGTTGCCCGAAGCGCTCCCGTCAGCGCCGTGATCGCGAATGCCAGGAAGGCGACGCGGCCGAACCGTGCGAGGAGCGCCCGCCCCTCCTCACCTCCCCACCCCCCAGGCGGAAACAACGTGGCCAGGACCAGGATGCCTCCGGCCCACATCCCGGCCGAGAGAACGTGAACGATGTCCACGAAGATCGCGCCGTCGGCGGAGGCCTGGCTCGCATGGCCGTCAAACGCAAGCGCTGCCAGCGCGACGACGACCGGTGGCACAACCCAGCGGCGGACGTAGACGCACAGCAGCAGAGCGACTCCTTCAGCCACGACCCGCAGCAAGCCCGCGGCGGTCGGGTGCCACAGCGGGATCGCTTCGAGGATCACCACACCAAGGCCCCCGATCAGGGCCGCTACGAGCGACGGTCGCATCGATGCGCGGGCCCATCGGAGCGGCGGGCGCAAGCCGGCCAGGCGGCGCATCACCACCACGCCCACGAATCCGAAGAGCCCGGCGTACTCGAGCCAGCGAAACGCGACCAGCAGGACGTCGTAGCGCGAGGGCCAGGTCAAGGCGCGGAGTCTTTCCAGCTCGGGTTGATGATCGCCGTGAGCATGTGGTTTTCCCAGACCCCGTTGATTCGCAGGTACGCGGGCGCGTGGCCTTCGACCTTGAAACCGCACCGCTCCAGAACCGCTGCGCTGCGCGCGTTGCGTGGCATGTAGTTGGCGGCGACGCGATGCAAGCTCCAGTGATCGAATGCGAACGCAACCGCGGCCCCGACTGCCTCGGTCATGTACCCGTGTCCCTGCTCGTCGGCCGCGAGGTTGTAGCCGAGCACGCAGGACTGGAAGGCGCCGCGATAGACCTGTGTCAGGTTGATGTTGCCGATGATCCGGTCAGGCTGCGACCGTAGGAACAGAAACCCACGAAAGCCGGCGCCTGCTTCGAGCTCGTGTGCCCGATGCCGCACCTGGTCGAGCCACGTCAAAGACTCGAGGAAATCGGGCCTATAGGTCGGTGAGAACGGCTGCAGGTGCTCGCGGTTCTCGCGATAGAAGCGGATGATCTCGGGGACGTCTTCGACCTTCGCGAGGCGGATGAC
>VBHX01000076.1 GCA_005879945.1 Chloroflexota bacterium
CCGGCGCCTGGATCAATTTGAGGGCCACCGCGAACCCGAGAGCCACGCCTCCCCACCAGCCATCGGCGATCCAGGCGAGCAGCCAGACGCCGGACAAGGCTAGAAGCACCAGGTTGATCTGCCCCTCGACCACGTTGGCCGAAGTAGGCTCGAACGCCAGCGCCACCAGCACGAGCAAGGCGGCCAGCTGCCAATCCCGGACACCCAGGGCTCGGAGCGCGCAGACGAGAAACACCGCCAGAGACAGGTTCAGCAGAATCACCGCCCCGATCGTCAGCACACGGGGGTCGAGGCCGACCGCCGGCTGCAGCAGCCACGCGAGGGGCAGCGGGGTCACGTACTGAGGCCCGGTGGGCTCGAGGCAGCCCATCGTCTGGCACAGGTCATAAGGGTCGCCACCCGCCGCGAGCCGGCCGGCCGCCCGCATGTAGCTCTCCTGGAAGTCGCCGAGATAGCCCCCGAACGCGAGTGGCTGGATAACCGCCTGCCACAGGTACAGGACGACGATCGGAACTCCCGACCAGATTAGAAGCAGGCCACTGAAACGCCGGTTGGCCAACGGCAGTAGCCACGCCACTGCCGGGAGTTTATGGCTCTGACACAAAAACGAGGCGGCGCCTGCAGCGGACACCGCCTCGGCCGGGCTTCCACCGGGTGACACGCTCTCTGGTTTCTGCGCCGCTTTACGGCCGTTGCCTACTTGTGGAGGCCAACCTTTGCGTGAACTGCGATGGACCCCGACACCGAACGAATTAAATCCAGCTTGCGCGGTTCGACCGGGGGTGTCAAGGCCTTGGTTATCCTCGTTCCGGAAGCGCATTATTGAATGTCGGACCAAGCGGGAGGTGGGCATTGGCCGAGGTCAGCTACGTTCACGGCGCCAGCGACGTTCCCCTCCGAGGCGACACTATTTTTCAGAACCTTCGCCGCACCGCCGAGCGATTCGGCGAGCGCGAGGCACTCGTGGTCGCCCACCAGAATCGCCGCTACACCTATCGCAAGCTGGTCGAGGAGTGTGAGCTGGTCGCGCGCGGCCTCATGTCGCGCGGTGTTCGCAAGGGCGATCGGGTCGGGATATGGTCGCCGAACCGCTACGAGTGGGTCATCACGCAGTACGCCACCGCGGCCATGGGCGCGATCCTCGTCAACATCAACCCGGCCTATCGGACGTCTGAGCTCGAATACGTCCTCAACCAGTCCGCCATCAGCTTTCTGATCCTAGCCGCCGGCTTCCGCCAGGCCGATTACCGCGCGATGCTCGCCGAGGTCAAGGGCCGCTGCCCCGAACTGCGCGAGGCGCTGGTGCTGGAAGACGGATGGGACGCTATTCAGCGCGATTGCGCTCGCACGAGCACCACCGAACTAAGCGACGTCGAATCGTCGCTCCAGTTCGACGACCCCATCAACATCCAGTACACGTCTGGCACCACCGGTTTTCCCAAGGGCGCCACCCTCACGCACCACAACATCCTCAACAACGGTTTCTTCATCGGCGAGGCGCTGCATTACTCGGAGCACGATCGCGTCTGCATCCCCGTGCCCTTCTACCACTGTTTTGGCATGGTGCTCGGCAATCTGGCGTGCACGTCGCATGGCGCGACGATGGTCATTCCTGCCGAGGCCTACGAACCGGTCGCGGTCATGGAGACGGTTCAGAAAGAAAAGTGCACCTCGCTGTACGGCGTGCCCACGATGTTCATCGGCGAGCTCGAGCACCCGCGTTTCGGCGAGTTCGACTTCGGCAGCCTTCGTACCGGAATCATGGCCGGGTCTCCGTGCCCCGTCGAGGTGATGAAGAAGGTGCAGACGGTCATGCACATCCCTGAGATGACGATCGCGTATGGCATGACCGAGACCTCACCCGTCTCCACGCAATGCGCCACCGACGACCCGCTCGAGAAGCGCGTCTCGACGGTGGGCCGCGTGCATCCGCACGTCGAGATCAAGATCATCGATCCAGCGACCGGAGCGGTCGTTCCGCGCGGACAGTCCGGCGAGCTCTGCAGCCGCGGCTACATCGTCATGCTCGGCTACTGGAACAACGAACAGGCGACGCACCAGGCCATTGACGCGGCGCGCTGGATGCACACCGGCGACGTCGCCACTATGGACGAGCTCGGTTACGTCAATATCGTCGGCCGGATCAAGGACATGATCATTCGAGGCGGCGAGAACATCTACCCTCGCGAGGTCGAGGAGTTCCTGTACGGCCATCCGGCGATCGCCGACGTGCAGGTCATCGGGGTGCCGTCGGAGAAATATGGCGAAGAGGTGATGGCGTGGGTCAAGCTCCGCGAGGGCGTCACCGCCACTGGCGACGAGCTGGCCGCGTGGTGCAAGGGTAAGATCGCGACTTACAAGATCCCGCGCCACTGGAAATTCGTGGACTCCTTCCCGATGACTGTCACCGGGAAGATCCAGAAGTTCAAGATGCGCGAGGTCTCGGTCGAAGAGCTAGGCCTCGAAAGGGCCGCAGGGGTCAGGACCGCGTAGCGGTTTACTGCAGCGATTCGTAAGGGAACGCGGCGGCGAAAGGCTCGTACAGGACCAGCACCTGTTCGACCGGCAGAAGGTCGCGCATGAAGATGCCACCCGCCGCCACTCCGGCGTAGCCCACAATGCCCGACCCGTCGTGAGGCGCGGCCATCTCGGCTCCGTCCTGCGCGGCGCGGAACGCCATCGTGCGCCCCGACTTGTTGGCCGTATCGATCATCGCCTTCCACGCAGTCTGGTAGTTCGCCGCTGGATCGAACTTCCGTGGCTGGATGAGCGACGGCGCACCCCCCGCCGCGGCGCCTGGCGCCGCCGCCTTGGGCGGCTCGCTCAGCACCTTGGCGACCGACGCGACCTCCGACTCAGTCGGGCCTGACAGCGTCGGCAAGCGCGCCAGGAACGCCGCGATCTGGCGATCGACCGGAGGCGGAGGTTGGTAGCCGGGGCCTGGCAGAACGGTCGCGAATGGGCGGTAGAGCGTCGCGAAGACAGCCGGATCCAGCTGCTCGCGGACCAGGATCGCCAACGCCACCACCTGGGCCGATTCGAGCGCGGCCACGGTCGCATCCTCAGACACGGCCTTGCCGATCGCGAGCCTGGTCTGCGCGACCCTGAACCCGCCCGTGAAGGCATTCACCATGCCCTGGTCGGCGGCGGAGAGCAGGCCGTCGAGGACTTCCTCCGCCTCGGCGGTCGACGGGCGCTGCCGCGAGAGTACGCGAGCGGTGGCGATCCACTCCCATTGCGCCTTGCCGAAGGCCTTGACCGCGGCGGCGAGGAATTGCCCCGCCTCGGTTGCGCTCAGCGGACGAACACCTGCTCGGGGAGCAGGCCCTTGGCGCGCAGTTTCTCGATCGGGTGATATGCATCGACGATTCGCATCGTGCCCGACGCGGAGCGCAGGACCATTGACTGCGTGTACGCGTAAATGTCTTCGTAGCGAACTCCCTTCAGCAGCTCTCCGGAAGTGATGCCGGTGGCTGCGAAGAAGATGTCCGTGCCCGAGCACAGGTCGTCGAGATGAAGAACCTTGTTCGGGTCGTGACCCTCCTTGACGGCGAGCTCGCGCTCCTTGGCGTCGCGGACGTAGAGCTTGGCCTGCATGTCGCCACCGATCGTCTTGATGGCGCACGCCGCCAGCACGCCTTCGGTCGCACCGCCCGAACCCATCATGCAGTGGATGCCGAACCTGGTCTCGAGGGCTGCCTCGAGAGCGCCGGCGACGTCGCCGGCTGTGATCAGCTTGATGCGCGCACCGACGTCGCGGATCTGCGCCACGGTCTCCTGGTTGCGCTCGCGTTCCAGCACGACCACCGCCAGCTCCTGCACCGGCAGGCCCTCGGCCTTCGCGATCCGCCGCAGGTTCCACTCCACCGGCATTTCCAGGTCGATGACGCCCTTCGCCCGGCGGCCGACAACCAGCTTCTGCATGTAGTGGACGTGAGTGGTGAACATCGATCCGCGCTCGGCCAGCGCGACGACCGAAATCGCTCCCGGGAGCCCGGATGCGGTCAGGCTCGTACCTTCGATCGGATCGACAGCGACGTCGACCTCCGGCTCGAGCCCGTTTCCGATCTGCTCGCCGAAATAGAGCATCGGCGCCTCGTCTTTCTCGCCCTCGCCGATGACGACGGTGCCCCTCATGTCGACCACCGCCATCGCGCTCCTGATGGCCTCTACGGCCCGCTGGTCGGCAGCCGACTTGTTGCCACGGCCCTGCAGCGGCGCCGCCGCCAGGGCTCCCGCCTCAGTGACCCGGAGGAGCTCCAGGGCAAGGTTGCGGTTTGTGCGCGGCTCGATCAATGGCCTGAACTCCTGAGCGGCATCGCGGCCGGTAGCTTAGCCGATGCCCCGGCGGCGAATCGGCAGCTTATCCGCCTCCACCCAAAGATCCTTCTTTTTGGCGAGCCGGCGGTCACCATCTTGATCCACGTAAACGCATGTCCTCTCCAGAACGGCTGTGATCCGCACGCTCACGCCCTCCAGCGTGGCGTTGAAGCCATCGATCAGGACCTCGTCCTCGTCGAGCTCGACTTCGCTGAGGCGGCGCGGTCCGGACGGCCTCGGCTTGGTCGACAGGACGAGCCGGGCACGGACGGCGCCAGGGGGCCCAGGCTTGATCGTCAACCGCGAGGACCCCGGGCCGGGAAGGCGGATCCCCGGCTTGGGGCGAGGGGGCGGCGGAGGAGTTCTGGCGGGAACCTCCGCCTTCGCCGCCGGCTTGGGGGCGGCATTCGCAGACCGCCTGGCTACCCGCCTGGAAGTGGGCTGAGCCGATCGCGCCTTCGGGGTGCGACCCGCAGCTCGCCCTTTCCCCGAAGCTCCCCTAGAAGAACTCACCCCAGAACTTCCT
>VBHX01000132.1 GCA_005879945.1 Chloroflexota bacterium
CTAGCGACAGCACAAATACAAGGAGCGCAAAGAGGGCTCCGTGGTGGGACCGTCGCCTCGAGAGCGCTTCGCCGTCCAACGGTTCGAATGGCATTAGAGAAAAACCGGCGGCGGCCACCTGCACGCCGGCGAGCAGCAAGAGAAACGGCAGTGGCTGGATGAGATAAAGGAGGTATGCCAGAGCCGCCAAAACCAGGTTTGCGAGCGGCCCCGCAAGATAGGCCACGCTGGATCGACGCGTTGCATCTTCCTTTACCAACTCATGGCCCGCGTAAGGTCCGCTGCTGATGTGCAGCGGAATCAACACAGCCGAGATCAGGATCCCAGCCGGCGACGGGGCGGGTCTCATTTCGATTTTTGCAAGACACGCGGCGACGAGGTGGCCGGATTCATGCACCAGGATGGCCACGGCGGTCGCCAGCGCGGCGAGGATGAGCTGGGAGCTTGCGCTCACGCCAGACGTCGTGAGCGCTCCCCAAATCGTCCCGACCGCAAGTACCAGGGCCGTGGGTAGCCAGGTCCTTATTGCCGCTGGTGCCCGCCGAAGGAATTGAAATCGCGTCGGCGCGGTGCCAGGACGGACTAACAGAGCTGTGAGGCCTGGAATCTTGAGGTTCGTCAGCAATTCCGTGAGCTTGCCCTTAACCTCGAGGCCGAATGTGTCGCCCAGGGCCGCGAAAGCGGCGATGCCGCCCGTAGCCGCCGCGGCCTCGCTGTAACCCTGCAAAGAGGTGACCGCATGTGCAAGCTGCAGTGGCTGCCCGAAGGCAGCGTGGTATATCCGGTTGTCTGTTTGATACGCGAGCGGATTCCCTCTGAGCTGTGGATTCTCTCGAACCGCACGTGCCAGATAAGCCTGGGCGGTGGCGATTTTGAATGAGCCTTCCCGCATATCGAGAACCCCAAGATTCCAGGCCGCGAGGTCGTAATCAGGCCGCGCGCGAAGCGACGATTCGAATGCGTCCCGTGCGGCAGAGAGGTCTCCGCCCTGCGCTGCCATCACCCCGAGGTCGTTGAGCGCCGGGTAGTTGTCGGGGCCTGACTGCACCGCGGCTTGCAGCTCGCTCTTTGCGGCGGAGGCGTGATTGAGCAGCCGATCCGACCAGCCCGCGTTCTGCAGATAGTAGGGTTGCTCGGATCGATGCTGATCGCGGCTTCAAAGTCGTCGTGTGCTTGCTGGCACACACTGGCCGCCGGTCCGCAGTCGGGTGTGGCGCCCGGCGCGCTTTGCGCGCGCCACAGAAGGGCAACGCCGTGGTTGTTCAATGCGTGCTCGTGCAGGATTCGAACAAACGTAAAGGAGCCCGACTGCCCCAGCTGGTTGATTCCGTTGATCGTCTGCTCGAAATGGTCGATGGCCGGCCCGGGGATCGCCCTGAGTTTCTTGAGTCGCCGTCAGGCTGACCCAGGTGTTAGAGAACATCGATGCGGCCGCGCCTGGTTGCTGTAGGTGAAGACTGGTGTATTCAGCCGCAGCCTTTTGGGAGCTCGAGTCGGGAAAGTCGGTGATCACGATCGGCAGCTGAGACAGCTGCGCGTCGATCCGTCCGACCGGGCCGAGTGTCGTCTCTGCGGAGGCGGCCGCAGGGAGTGTCGACGGCTCGGACAGGCGGGGCGCGGCAACCACCGCGATCGCGGGAACGCAAAGCGCAGCCGCTGTGACGCCAACAGCAAGCCAGGTTCCCACGCCGGCCTTAGGGCCGTAGACCAGCTCTCCCACCTCTCTTCCCGCCAGCCGGCCTGGCGGAGTTCGCCGTCGAGGGCTCGATCCTAAACCCTTCGGCCTCGGTCGGCCGGCTTGCTTTCAGTGAGAAGAACAGCGGCAGCTGCCCATCGTGTTCGGGCGGCAAGCGATATCTGCCGTCGGGTGCAGCGCGCAGAAACGACACCGGCCACTCGCAAGGACCTGCTGCATCTGCAGTGCCATTTCGGCCTGGACACCCTCCCCTGGGGGCGGCTCGGCGCGCATAGGACAGGCGTCGATTTCTCATTCGCCGCGGTCGAGCACCCTCCCCCGTCTCGATCTCTTCCATTTCATAAGGCCGAACTTTGTTGAGGCCGGCTTTCAACGCCTCGACCTATAGAAGTCGGACCGGTAGTTGATGCACGTCCACTCGCCCCAGAGGGCGCGATTCGCCTCCAGGTATCTTGTTTACGGGCGCACATCTGCTGGGTTCGCAGCAGGCGTTTCTTAGCCTGCGCCGAACCTCGTTCCGGTGAACGTCCCCTTGCCGTCGCCGAACAGCACATTCCCTTGAAGGTCGTAGACCTTGTAGGTAAAGGTCCCGCTGATCGAGTCGTCTTCTGATCGCATGCCTTTGAGGCTGACAATGACCTTGGACGTTCCGTGCGGGTCGAACCCGAACTGCATGAATCGGGCGCGAAACGCGCTCCCGGCCGATTTAGTCCACGTTCCGAGTCCGGTGGTCGGCTGATCGGAGGCCATCGTGACAAGGCCGCCGCCCGGAGCGAAGGTCGTCGCGCCTTCAAACGTCGTTGGTCCATTTGGCGTGGTCAGGTCGGTTATCTCTACGTCCCACGTGCCCAAAATGCCTGAACTCTCCGCGGCCAGGGCGGTCATCGGGCTGAGAGCTGCAGCACCAATACCTACTGCGCCTGCGGTCGCGCCTATGAGCAGCTGTCGACGGTTAAGCCTGTTTTCAGACATCATCCATCCCCCTTTCAAACTACGGCGGTCATCCAATCCGTACACCCGCATCGCGTGGATGTCAAGCTCGCCGATCTGGCGATGGCAACCTCGTCGTCAGGAGTGCGGCGATCAGGGAGATTGCGGCCCCGGCCCAAAGCACGGTGTTGAGGCCGTTGCGCACCAGGAGCGCTCCAACGATGGCGCCGGCGACCGAAGAAAAATAGATCGGCAGCAAGACCAGATTCAGAGTTGTAGCGCGCCGCTCCTCCGGGACGGCGGTGGCCAGGACCGCGAACACCATTGAGATTGCTGTCGCAGTCGCAGCGCCGAGGGCAACCGCGCCGACCGTGAGCCAGACCAGATTCGGCGCGACCGCGAGCTCGGCCAGGCTGGCTGCCGCGAGCACGCAAGCGCCCGCGAGAAGCGGTCGGAATCCATATCGATCGCCGGCAGCGCCCGCAAGCGGCGAGAGGAGAGCTCCCAGGAGTGCTGATGCGCCGAAGACGATGCCGATCTGACCCGCGGCGCCAGAGCCGCTGCCGACGATTCGAAGGACCAGAAGCGGCAGGAAGGGATTTGCGATCTGCTGCGCAAAATAAGCGAGGCCGAATACGCCGAAGACGATCAACGTCACGCGCCCTGTCAACGCTTGCCGCACGGCCCCGATCGCGAGGCGCGTGGCAGACCCCGAAGGCGCAGGCGGGCGTGTGCCCTCCCGAGCGAAGGCAAGCAGGATGACGCCGGACACGAGTGACATCGCTGCGTCAATGGCGAAAAGGGCGTGCAGGTTCAGGATGCTTTGGCCGACGAGCCATCCGCCGGTGACAGGGCCGAGCGCGAAGCCGAGCGATGGGGTGACGCCGAAGAGCGAGATCGCAAACCCAACCCGGCCCTGCGGCGTTACCGCGCGAAGAGCGGTGAGCATGACCCCGGTGTTTCCGAGCTGGAAGCCGACAAGGAGCAGGCCGAGCGCCGCATGCCATCGGTTCTGCGCGAGCCAAAGCACGGCGAAGACGACCATTTCAACGAACGCGCTTCGGGCGATGATCGGGATGCGTCCATAACGCTCGGACCAGACTCCCCAGAACGGCACCAACGGAAGACCGAAGAGAAAAAACGCGGCGTTCAGGTATCCGGTCCACGCGGGAACCTCAGCCGGCGGCACGTGGACGGTCGCCAGGTACAGGGGCATGAAGCGAAAGACGTGGGAAACCGTGAACGCTTCGACCGTTGAGGCGATCCCGAAGAGAACCAGCAACGTGATCCACCCGGATGCTCTTCGCGCCGATGCCGTTGTGGCCGTGCCCGCCGCCATGTCAGGCGACTATAGGGCCGAGAACTTTAAGCGATGGCGAGGATGAGCTTTGCCTGCTGTACCAGATGTCGCGGCGCAATGAAATGACGAATCGCGCGCCGCCTTGCCTCATTCCCAAGGCTGTTTGCAACGGACCTGTCGCCGAGCAGGTAGACGACTTTGTCGCCCAGCGACTTGAGGTTGTTGGGATCGTCGATCAGGAGTCCGCTCTTGCCATCCTCGATCTGGTCTTCGATGCCTCCCACTCGGCTCGCCACGATCGGCCTCGCCTTCCACATCGCTTCAGAGACAGTGAGGCCGAACCCTTCCGCGAGGCTCTTCTGCACAATCACGTCGGCGCGCCGCTGCAGCGCATTGACGATGGCCGCGTTCTCGCCTGCGTCGTCCATCGGGAGCTGAGCGATCTGAACGCGCTCGCGCAATCCTGGCTCGAGGTGCTCGCGCATTTCCATGACGTCGCGTAGAACCGCAGGCTGCTCCGGATCGTCGGCCACCGATTTGGCGCTGGGGCCGGCGAGGACCAGCCAGCTGTCGCACCGCGGTGCGATGTGCTCCGCAAATGCGTTCATGACACCGACCGGATCCTTGAGCTGGTCCCAGCGCGAGACCTGAGCCACAACTCGAGCATCCGGCGGGAGGCTGCTCCCACACAAAGTCGCCTGGCGCTCGACCCGTCCAGAAGTTCCGTCGACACGGTTGAATGAGGCGCTGCCGTTGGACCCTTGCGCGATCCCGGACGCACGGAGGATCGCCATCACCGCGTCGTCACCCAAATCCTGGTTCTTCACCGAGAAGGGATCGATCGTCGGCGCGATGGTGTGGACCCGACCTGCGTCCAGTCCTTCCCATACATAGCTCTGGAGCGCCAGATGACGTGCGCGCCGTGGTCGACCAGCGGCGGCACGAGCCCGGCAGCTTGGGGGTCATGGATGAGGACGACGTCACCAGGCCGGACGACCTGCGCGAGCGCCGCCGCGTTGCCGGCAAGGGTCTGCTTGTATTCGTGCCTCTCCTCGGCGGAGAACTCCAAGCCGTCAGACGGCACGCCATGGAGAAGGTTGTGAATCCTTTTGGTGACATCGAAAAACGGGCGTGAGCCTTCAATGACCAGCCAGCGCTCGTCGACACCGGCGCCGCGGTCGTAGGGAATGAGATCCGCCAAAAGTTCCGCCACACCTCCCCCGCGCGCAGTGGAGTTGACGTTCCAGAGCACACGTCCGCGAAGAGCTGCGGCCAGCTGGCGCATCGTGCTCTCGAGGTCCCGCCAAGCTTCGTCGTCGAGGAGGGGCCGGAATCGGCTGATAGACGCCGAGCCGAGCTCGACGGCGGTCAGCTTTGCGGTCATTTGAAAAGAACGTCCTGGGCGGCGTAAAGAACCGTTAGTAGGCGTTTTCATTGCGTGCTGCTTCACGCGGCCCTTTTCTTCGCATTTCTCAGCCTCGTGATGACCGTCGGCGCGATGCTGCCCGGCGTCATCCGCGCACGCATCTGGATTGCCCTCCCGTACGGCCTTGTGCTTGTGGCCCTGAGCACGGTGCTCGCCGTGTTCGTCACCCAACAAGTGAGGTTCGATGTCGAGCTTGCGGGAGCGGTCGTCCTGACCGGCGTGGTGGCCCGCTCGTTCTTGAGACAGTGGAGCTGGCTCGGCGCTCAGATACTCGCCACCGTAACGCTGGCGACACTGGCGTACCTCTTCTACGCGATGGCGATCACGTATACGGTCGCCCGCAGCCCGGTGTATCTGGTGGCGTCGTCGTTGCTCCTGCTCCTCGAGCTGGCGGCCCTGTCGTTTTCGATCTCGTACTTGTTCGAGATCCTCGACACGCTCAGCCGTTCGTCAGAACCGACTCATCCCGCCGACGAGAACTATCTGCCCAAGGTGGCGGTGCAGGTGCCGGCCTACAACGAGCCTCTCGAGGTGCTGAGCGAAACACTGAAGGCGCTCGCCGCCGTGGACTATCCGGAGCTGATCGTACAGGTCGTTGATAACAACACCCCCGACCCTGCGAATTGGAATGCCGTCAAGGCCGAATGCGAAAAGCTCGGCCCTCGCTTCCAGTTCATGCACCTCGAGAACTGGCCGGGCTACAAAGCCGGCGCGCTCAACGAGGCGACGCGGCGGCTTCCGGAAGACGTGCAGATCATCGGTGTCGTCGACTCCGACTACGTCGTGAAGCCGAACTGGCTGCGCTCGACGGTCGGGCACTTCGCCGACCCTAAGGTCGCCTTCGTCCAGACACCGCAGAACTATCGCGACTGGTCCGACGACCAGTATCTGCGGGGTCTCTATTACAGCTATCAGTACTTTTTCGAGATCACGATGCCGGCTCGCGCGCATCGCAACGCGATCATCTTCGCCGGGACGATGGGCCTGATTCGGCGGAAAGTCTTCGACGAAATCGGAGGCTGGAACCCGGACGTCGTTACCGAGGACGCCGAAGCGAGCCTGCGCATGCTGTCACGCGGCTATTCGGGGATCTACGTGCCGAAAGCCTTCGGCCACGGTTTGATGCCCCTGAGCTTCGACGGGCTGAAAAAGCAGCGGTTTCGCTGGGCGCTGGGAGGCGTGCAGATCCTGCGCCTTCACTGGCGGCGTATGCTCCTGCCCGGCCACGGCGAGCGCCTGACGATAGCCCAGCGAATCCACTACTTCCTCGGCAACGTGCAGTGGTTCGGCGATGTGCTGATGACGTGTTTCACACTCCTACTGCTGGCGACCGCCGCGTCCACCGCCATGCATCATCAGCTGCCGATCCGAAGCCTGACCGGGCTTGCGCTGGGGCTTCCAATCGCGTTCCTCGCCTCCGGTCTGCTGCGCGCTGTCTGGGCGATGAAGCTGAAAACCGGATGCACGTGGCGCGACGCAATCGCGGGGCTGCAGGTCTGGTTCGCATTGAGCTGGGTGGTCACTCTGGCCTGCATCCGTGGATTGATCCGGTTCCACAGCGCGTTCCTGCGCACGCCAAAAGTCAACGACGGGGAGCCCTCGCTGGTGAGGGCATTCCGCGCAGCGCAAACGGAGACGATCATCGCAGCGGCCGGTCTGGTGGCTGCACTGGCGATGGTCATTCGAGCTCCGTCGTTCGCCACCATGGCCATCGCGGTGCTGCTGCTCTTTCAGGCGTTCGTGTACGCCAACGCATCGTGGGCGGGGGCGGCGGCGGAAGGGATCCACATCACGCCTCTGCGACGCGCTTACCGCGACTCGGCTCAGAACACGGGCGCTCGTCCGACGAGCGGCGCCGATCGGCTAGCGGTCCCGACGGCTCTCGTGGTGACCGCGCTCGCCCTTTTCTTACTTTTCTCGGTTGCCGCCCCGACCCCGCCCAGCCCGCCGGAAAACCCGTTGCCCAGCCTCTTGTCGGGACCGGCGCAATCGTCGCCGTCCCCATCCGCCAGCCCAAGCCCGTCACCGTCATCGTCTCCGTCGTCGTCGCCGTCAGCGTCACCATCTGCCTCGCCGTCAGGGTCTCCAACAGCATCTCCGTCGCCAAAGCCATCGCCTACGCCTACCTAGCGCCTACCCGGCTGCGACGGCAACCGTGAAGTGCGTGACGCGATCGTCGAAACGGTTCAGCAGCTCACGAACAACCGGCTCTACGACGGCTTCTTCGTAGTTGTCCCCTGCGAACGCCCTCACCGATTCGATTGACTCCCAAACAGTGGCGACGACGAGCTCGGTTTCGTCGCGTTTCGCTCGAGTCAGAACCCTGGCGCCGACGAAGCCAGCGATCGAGCGGAGGTGTGGGAGGACCGAATTCGGGAAGTGCTCGCGGCAGTAGCTTTCGACTACAGCACCGGTTCCGTACCCCTTCCAAACGCGAACGATCTGACCGGCCATTCAATCGACCTCCTGGTGCTTGCTGAGGACGTCCACCGCTATCCCGCGGACAGAGTTCGGCGACCAGGACCTGAAATGGGGGACAGCAGCCGGTAGTCCTGCACGACCTCAGGGCCGCCCGCAGCGTCAATGTTGAGCTTGGCGAGCGGCGCGTAGTAGTGAGTGATTCCGTGTGGAGTCACCCAACGAGGATGGCTGGGATCGCCCGGCCATTCGACATCCCCTGTGGCGATTCGAGCGGGAATCATCCAGAAGTCCCCGGTCCGATAGTTTCCAGGGGCGCTGAACTTGATCTGCACGCCGTCCTCCACCTCGATCCAGCTATCGGGCTCCGTCGCTACAACAGGGAGCGTCCCATCCTCTCCGACCCCAGCCCGCTGATCCCAGCGTCGTATGTACGGGTGGAGCGCCGGATCGCCACCAACGTCGCTGGGAACGCTTTCGGACAGCGTGACCAGCCGATCGCCTTCCTTGATCCCGGTGACTTGCAACAAGGGAGGGCTCTCCCGCGTAGTTCGTATGTGTCGTCCACCACCTCGACCCAGTCTCCGACCTGCAGGCGCGCGTTCACGTTTCCGGCAAGATTCGAGAGCCTGAGTTCAGAGCCCGAGATCTCTTCGATCGGGAAGAGGACTGACCCGTTGTCTCGGGACCACTTGAATGTCGCCGTCCCCTCGTAATCCGCCGCATTATCAGCCGCAGTTCCAGGCCTATGGACCTCGATGCGATATAGGTGATTCTCCGACCCACGATAGTGCGTGTCCGGCGACGCACGGACGCTGAGCATTGGATCTGCGCTGGAATCGAGGCCTGCCGACACAAGAAATTCGTCCAGGAGAGCCTCTCCACTGGCGGCGTGATTGCGTGCCTGTTCGGTCGTCAATTCAGATACGCGTACCTGCCAGGTGACCCTTGCGCGTGTAGAGGTGTCAGGGCCGCCGAGTGCTACATCACGAATGGATGGATCCTCCATGTAAGTCATGTCTCTTTCCCAGACATCCAGGTACACCAAATAGTTGTGGCTGTCCCGTAAAGCGACTGGGTCGTCCTTGTCGTCGACAGGAAAACTGGGCTGGCTGGTGTATTGGGCCGCCGCATCGTTCTCACACAGGATCCCATCGACGTAATAGCGTCCGGGGGCAATACTGAAGTCTCTCGGCACATAAGCCCCGCTCACGTTGATTGCGGTGATTTCGAATGAGTCGGGCAGGTCAGCGGGGCCTGCGTGCCGGCCGACCAGATCTCTGGCGAGGAGGCGCAGCCGGTGCAACAGAATCGCATGTTGCTCGTTGAAGTCGGCATCGAGCTGGACCCGACCCTGCTGCATCAATACACGCGAATAGTGCTTAGACGGGTCGAACGTATTGCGACTGAAGTCGCCGACCATGCTCTACCTCCTTGTTGTTGAGAGGATCCGCTTGAGCTAAGTCACGGTGCTGCGTAAGAACTCGAACTGCCGAGCATTGGCCTTCCGGGCCAAGCCCGTTGGATAAGCGTTGAAACCGTGCACTCCTTCCGGATAGACCGCGACCTCGGCCCGATTGCCGGCCGCGCGCCAGCGCTCTGCCATGAAGAGCGAATCGTCGATCAGGCAGTCCATGGTCCCGACCGTGAACAGCGCCGGCGGCATGTCATGGAGGCGAGCGTACAGCGGCGAAATGTCGGGGTCGCGGCGCTGCTCGAGGCCGGTACCTGGAAGGAAGTTGTTGCCGAACCAAAGGACGATGGGCGTCGACAGAACCAGGTTGCGATCGCCCCAGAGCATCTGGCTCGGCGTCCCGGTCATGTCATAAGCGCCATAAGCGAGGTTGGCCGCGGCGATTCGATTGGTGATCCCGTGTCGGTCACGCAGTCGCAACAGCGTCACAACGGATAGATGCGCGCCGGCCGACTCACCGCCGATGGCAAACCGGGCCGGAGCATCCAGGTCCGCGGGCCCATGCTCGAGGAGATGGA
>VBHX01000133.1 GCA_005879945.1 Chloroflexota bacterium
CGATGACGGAGAATTCTTGTCCCCGCCCCGCGGGGAGATCCGGCCGAAGGCCGGCGTGGGGAGGTTCGCTCATTCCATTCGGCTCGCAGCAAGTTCGATGGCTTCCAGGATCTTCACGTAGCCGGTGCACCGGCAGAGGTTGCCAGCGAGCGCTTCGCGGATCTCGTCGCGCGACGGTTGGGGGTTGCTTTCGAGCAGCGACTTCGACGCGAGCAGGATCCCCGGCGTGCAGTAGCCGCATTGGGCAGCCCCCAGCTCGGCGAAGGCCTGCTGCAGCGGATGCAGGGTGGACCCGCTAGCCATCCCTTCGACGGTGGTGATCGCGCGTCCTTCGAGCTGAATCGGGAGCAGCAGGCAGCTCAGCTCCGGCTTGCCATCGACGAGCACCGTGCATGTGCCGCACTCACCCAGCTCGCAGCCGTGCTTGGTGCCCGTGAGGTGCATGTCCTCGCGCAGAACCTCGAGGAGCGTCTTGTGCACCGGCAGCAGCATCTGGGCCCGCTCGCCGTTGACGTCGAGCACGATTGCGCGGCGATCCAGTGGACGCTCGACCTCATTTCTCAACTCGCTTCGAGCATATTCCTCAGGACCGCCGCGCACGCCCAGAGGTCGGGTGCAACCGCGTTGGCTCGGCTCGAGGCCGGGACGGGGTCATCGGGGTGAACGAGGATCGCGCGCATCCCGAGCGCAAGCGCCGGAAGGATGTCGTTCTCCTCCTTGTTGCCGATGACGACGCATCGATCGGGTGGGGACCCGGCCCAGCGCATGGCCATCTCGAACACTGCCGGGTGTGGCTTTAGATGCCCGGCGTCAACGGACGTGAAGATGGCGTCGATATGCTCGGCCAGACCGAGGAGCTGGAAGTCGTCCCAGTAGCTGTCCGCGTCGCGCCAGTAAGTGTTGCTGGCGATCACGGTGCGCATACCGAGCGCGTGCATCTCTGCCAGCAGCTCGCGAGCTCCCGGCAGCGGCCGCATTCGATCTGAGATTGGGATCGACATCGCACGCCGGAGCCGCGTCACGGTCTGCGGGTCTGCGGGGAGGCCCTGCCGGGCCAGCGAGTTGGCGATGAGGACTTCGGCCTTGACCACGATCTCCATCTCGGTTGAGATGCTTCTTGCCTCGTCGCCAGGACGGCTGCTGCTGATCAGGTCGTCCGCCAGCGCCTGGATCGCGGCGGGCTCCAGGGCGGGCATCGCGGCGGCGATTCTCTGCCGGCGGCCGACTGCGTCCGTCTCGCGAAACGGCCAGGAGTTGGGCCACAGGGTGCCACCGACATCGACCATGGCCACGTCGAGGGTCCTGGTCACTGGGCACTATCATCGCTTGAGGGTGACACCCTAATGCTCCGATGGCTCACGGCCGGGGAATCCCACGGCCCGCAACTGACTGTCGTGATCGAAGGCCTGCCGGCCGGCCTTGCGATCTCCGAGGACGACCTGCGCAAGGACCTGGCCCGCCGCCAGGGCGGCCACGGCCGCGGCGGGCGTCAGAAGATCGAGACCGACTTCGCGCGCATCGCCAGCGGGGTGCGGGGCGGATTCACCATCGGCAGCCCGGTCACCCTGGTGCTGGAGAACAAGGACCACGCCAACTGGACGGCGGAGATGACAGCCTCGACCGAGGGGTTTGCGCCCAAGGCCGTCACTCGGCTGCGGCCTGGCCATGCCGACCTGGCGGGCGCGCTGAAGTACGGCCACACCGACGTCCGTAACGTGCTCGAGCGCTCGTCCGCTCGGGAGACCGCGACTCGGGTCGCAGCGGGTGGCGTCGCCCGCAAGCTGCTCGGCCACTTCGGGGTCGAGATCATCAGCTTCACGCAGTCGATCGGGCGGACCGACATCGGCTTCGAAGGCGTCGATGTGGACAGGATCACGGTCGAGGAGATCGAGGCATCGCCGGTTCGGTGCCCCGACCCCAACGCGTCGGCGCGGATGGTCGCGGACATCGATGAGGTCGCTGAGCGCGGCGACACGCTGGGCGGAACTTTCCGGATCGTCGCGCGCGGCGTGCCGCCTGGGCTGGGGAGCTACGTCCACTGGGACCGCAAGCTGGACGGCCGGCTCGCGCAGGCGGTGCTGTCGATCAACGCGATCAAGGGCGTGGAGTTCGGCGCCGGGTTCGAAGGTGCGGGCCGGCCGGGCTCGGAGTTCCATGACCAGATCGATTACGAGGGCGGCCGGTTCCGCCATCTCACCAACCGCGCCGGCGGCCTGACCGGCGGCGTCACCAACGGCGAGCCCATCGACCTGCGCGTCGCCATCAAGCCGATCTCGACCATGAAGAAGCCGATGCAGTCGATCGACCTCAAGACCAAAGAGAAGGTGGAGGCGCACTACGAGCGGAGCGACGTATGCGTGGTGCCGGCGGCGGGCGTAATCGGCGAGGCGATGGTGGCGCTCACGCTCGCCGACGCGTTCCTCGAGAAGTTCGGCGGCGACTCGATGGAAGAGCTCGGGCGCAACCACCGCTCATACGTCGAGTCCATGGGCCGCTGACGAGCAAGCTCACGACGATGGCCGAGGCCATCGAGCGCTTCGTCCCTGACAGCTCGACGGTCGCGATGGGCACGGCATTGGAGCCGCTGATCCCATTTGCCGCTGGACACGAGATCATCCGGCGGCGCCGGCGCGACCTCGAGCTCGTCGGGCCCATCTCTGACGCGCTTTTCGATCAGTTGATCGGCGCGGGCTGCGTCAGCCGCGTGACCGCGGCTTGGGTGGGCAATGTGTCTGAGGGCCTCGGCCACTGCTACCGGCGCGCGTGCGAGCAGGACATCCCGCGCGAGATTTCGGTGCGCGACCAATCCAATTTTTCGATCTCTCTGGCGCTTTGGGCAGCGGCGTGGAATGTCCCCAGCCTGCCGACACGCACGCTGCTGGGCAGCGACATCCTGCGCAGGAACCCGGCACTTTCGGCTGGGTTTGGCCTGGTCCATGTCGGGGCTGTGAGGCCGGATGTCGCCATCGTGCACGTGCAGCGAGCCGACGAGCTCGGCCGCGCGCACGTGTGGGGACCGCTCGGGATCACCGAGGAGGCGGGCCTGGCCGCCGAACGGGTCATCGTCACCTGCGAAGAGCTGGTCGACCCCGGTGTCACATTGAGCGACCCCAACCGGATCATCTTCCCGGAGACCAAGGTCGTCGCGGTCGTGTACGCGCCCGGCGGAGCGCACCCATCGCCGGTGCAGGGATACTTCAAGCGCGACCACGCGTTCTATCGGGACTATGCGGAGCAGTCGCGCACCGCGGGAGGCTTCGAGGTGTGGCTCAAACGCTGGGTGTTCGACGTGCCCGACCGCGCAGCGTATCTCGAGCGTCTGGACGTCGCGTCCCTGCGTGTCAACCATCACCTTTACTCAGCGCCCGTGGACTATGGCGACGAGTGATCGCTACACGTCCCAAGAGTTGATGGTGGCGGTTGCCTCGCGCGAGATCCACGATGGTGACCTGGTGTTCGTCGGTATGCGGCTGCCGATTCTGGCTTACGCGGTCGCACTGAGCACGCATGCGCCGACGGCGCGCGGGTTGTTCGAGGTCGGGTTGATGCGCGACCGTCCGGCCGACGCGTTTCTCGGCACCATGGGCGATCCGCCGAACGTCGCCGGCGCGCTGTGGGCGACCCGGATGTCCAACGCGATGGCGCTCATGGCGCAAGGGCACGTCGACCTCGGATTCATCGGTGGGGCGGAGGTAGACCGCTTCGGCAACCTGAACACCTCGTACGTGGGCGATCCGGCGAAACCGAAGGTCAAGCTGCCGGGGAGTGGGGGTGGTGCGGACATCGCCGTCCTCAGCCGCCGGTGGGTGACGCTGATGAACCACGAGAAGCGGCGGCTCGTCGACCGCGTCTCATTCGTGACGTCGCCCGGCCACGGCGACGGTACGCCGGGCTGGCG
>VBHX01000083.1 GCA_005879945.1 Chloroflexota bacterium
GGCAGGATGCGAGCTCGCCGAGAACCTGGCCGCACGCATCGGCCTCTCCGCGGGCGTGCGGCGCGGCCTGGCTTCGGCCCTGGAGACCTGGAACGGGACGGGCTTCCCAAACGGAACTGCCGGCGAGGCGATCCCCCTGTCGTCGCGAATCGTGTTCGTGGCGCGCGACGCTGAGGTGCTGATGCGCGCGGGCGGCGCCGAGCGCGTGCGCGCGGCCTTGAACACGAGGAGCGGCGCCGCTTACGACCCGGCGATCGTGGTCGCCTTCCTCGCGTACTTCGACGACCTGCTGGAACAGGCGAAGTCGGAATCGCCGTGGGAGGCGGTGCTCTCGCGCGAACCTGAACCGCATCCCTGGGTGCCGGATGTGCGTCTCGATACCATCCTGGAAGCGTTCGCGGACTTCGTTGACGTCAAATGCCCCTACACGGCGGGGCATTCGCGGGGCGTCGCTGCGCTGGCCGGCGCCGCCTTGCCTGCTGAGGCCCCGACGCTTCGGCGGGCTGGACTGGTGCACGACCTGGGCCGGATTTCGGTACCCAACGGGATCTGGGACAAGCCGTCCGGTTTGACCACCGGCGAGTGGGAGCGCGTGCGCTTGCATCCGTACCACTCGGAGCGGATCCTGGTTCGGATCGAACGGCTCGAGCCGCTCGCCGTGTTGGCCGGGATGCATCACGAACGAGTAGATGGCTCTGGATATCACCGCGGATCGAAGCGTCCCGAAATTTCGGCCACCGCGCGGGTCCTGGCCGCGGCGGACGCCTACCAGGCCATGACGCAGCCCCGGCCGCACCGTTCCGCTCTCAGCCTCGATGCGGCAGCCACGGCGTTGCAGGACGACGCGCGAAATGGGCGCCTGGATGTGAACGCAGTCGACGACGTCCTCGTCGCGGCCGGACACCAGACCCGCCCACCACGCCGCTCGTGGCCCGCGGGACTCAGCGAGCGCGAGGTCCAGGTCCTGCGGCTGATCTGCCGGGGTGGGACAAAGAAGCAAGCGGCCGACCTGATGAAGATCTCACCCAGCACCATCGACCATCACGTCCGCCACATCTATGACAAGGTCGGAGTGGCCACGCGCGCCGGTGCCACTCTGTTCGCGATCGAGAAAGGATTGCTCGAATAGCGCGTTCGCGCGATGCCGGATCGCCGCGCGATCGCGAAACTGGCACCCCTAAGGAGGTGCGCGATATGTGGACGAGTGCAGTCAGCGTCGATATCAGTGCCCGGGCAGAGGACGTTTATGCGTATCTGGCGGATTTCCCGCGCCACAGTGAATGGTCATCGGCGAAGATGGCCAAGCTCGAGCAGATCACGCCCGGCCCTGTGGGCATCGGTTCCGAGTTCGCGGCCGCAGAAACCGTGCCGGCCAAAGTCGTGACCTACAGCCGGATCACGGCACTCGAACCTAACCGGCGGGTCGCCTGGCACTCATGGTTCGGCAAGCTGATGGCGGCTGACTGGGAGTTCGATATCAGCGAGCACGACGGCATGACCCATCTGGTCCAGCGGTCGCGTTGGCAGCCAGGCAACCTGGGGATGGCGTTGTTCCACCGAGTGGTACGGCGCCGCCGCATCCCGGTCGAGAACCTCCAAAGCCTCGAACGCATCAAGGCGGCTTTCGACAAGGTCACCGTGAGATGAGCACTCCCGCCATTGACTTCAACTACGAGCGCTTCAGCTTCGACCTCGAAGACGAGGAGCTCGCGCGCTGGCTTCACGCAGGCCCAAAACGCGGCGAGCCGGCCCCCGACTTCAACCTTCCTGACATCGACGGACGCATGGTGCGCCTGTCGGACTTGCGCGGTCGCCCAGTGGTTATCGAGTTCGGCGCATATACGTGCCCGATCTTCTCTGATCGCGTACCCGCGATGGAGAAACTAGCAAGCGAGCACCCCGAGGTGACTTTTCTCGTCATCTACACCCGCGAAGCACACCCGGGCGAGGTGACCGGGCCGCATCGCAGCCAGGCAGACAAGAACGCGGCGGCCCGCAGGATGGCGAAGGAGGAAAACCTCAGCCGCCGCGTGCTGGTGGACGACTTCGACGGATCCGTCCTTCGCGCTTACGGCGGAGCGTGGAACCCCATGTATGTCGTTGGACACGACGGGACCCTTGTGGTGCGCCGGGCGTGGAACAACCCGAAAGATGTCGAGGCTGCGCTCACCGCGATGAGGGTGCGGGAGACTCCTGGGATCGCCGACTCGATCGACATCGTCCGAGAGCCAGGCCGCGCGCCGATCGGCTTACGGCTTCTGCAGCGCGGTGGCCGGCAGGCGCTGCTCGACTTCTTCAACTCAGCGCCCCAACCGATGCAGCACCGCTTGCTGACATCACCCTCGGCCGAGGTGCGCCTAGCCCTCGGGGCGGAGTGACGGCA
Organism: Chloroflexota bacterium; assembly: GCA_005879945.1. GTDB lineage: Bacteria > Chloroflexota > Dormibacteria > Dormibacterales > Dormibacteraceae > UBA10449. The sequence continues at coordinate 2,384 of VBHX01000083.1, forward strand.
TGGATACCACATTCACCAACCTTGTCGGGTGTACGGCTCCGATCCAGCTGGCCGGCATGGGGCCGGTGTGCAGCGACGAGCTCTGCGCTGCGGTCTCGGAAGCAGGCGGGCTCGGCATGATCACGGTGGCCGCTACGTCGCCTGACACCTTAGAAGGGCGCCTTGATCACATCAGAAGGTTGACTTCACGTCCAGTGGGCACCAACTTCCTTGTTCCGGCCGTGGACCGCGAGTGCCTGCGGATCGCGGCGCGTTCGGTGCGCGTGGTGGACTTCTTCTGGGGCGATCCCGACCCGGAGCTGGTATCGATCGCTCACGCCGGAGGTGCGCTCGTGAGCTGGCAGGTGGGCTCTGTTCATGAGGCTCGTGCCGCTGAGAAGGCGGGTTGCGACTTCATCATCGCCCAGGGCATCGAAGCGGGAGGCCATATCCGAGGCACGCTCGGCCTGCTCCCCGTGCTCACACATGTCCTGGACGCGGTGGGCGTCCCGGTTTTGGCAGCCGGTGGCGTTGGCAATGGACGAACTTTCAACGCCGTCCTCGCAGCAGGCGCCGCCGGCGCACGCTGCGGCACCCGCTTCGTCGCCGCAACCGAGTCCGGAGCGCATCCTGCTTACGTGGCGGCTCTTGTGCGTGCGGATGCCGACGAGGCGGTCCGCACCTCGCTCTACAACGTCGGATGCCCTCTCTGTCCATCGACTCACGGGGTTCTGCGATCGGCTATCGAGGCCGCCCAGGCGCTCAGCGGTGAGATGGCTGGAGAAATGCGTATGGGTGATCAGGTCATGCCCGTGCGCAGGTTCCAGGGTGTGCCCACTCCTGTCAAGGCGATGAGCGGTCACATAGAGGCGATGTGCTGCTATGCCGGACAATCGGTTGGTGACGTGCACGGCGTGAAGCCGGCAGCGGCGATTGTTCGAGAGCTCACGGGGCAGGTTTAGCCGCGCAGCTTGCGCTCCAGCAGTGACCGCTCAGCCGGGTTCTGGCACAGGTCGAGGGCCTGGCGCCGCGCCTCGCGGGCAAGGACGGGCTCGCCGATCTGCTCGAGGAGCTCGCCGCGCGTGGAGTGGTACAGGTGGTACCCGCTCAAGACGAGGGCGAGGTCGTTGACCTCACCGAGCGCGACCTCCGGTCCAGCGACATGGCTCAACGCGACAGCACGGTTGAGGCGAACCACCGGACTGTCCCCCATCCGCAGCAGCGCGTCATAAAGAAGGACGATCTGGGGCCAATCCGTTTCCTCCCAGAACCGCGCCCCTGAGTGCAGAGCCGCGATAGCGGCCTGGATCTGATATGGACCGGTCGATCTCATGGCGCCAGCCCGCTCCAGAATCGCGACTCCCTCGGCGATCGCGGCCTGGTCCCACAGGCTCCTGTCCTGGTCGGGGAGCAGCACCATGTCCCCCGCCGCATCGAAACGCGCGGTCGACCGTGCGACGTTCAGCTTCATCAGCGCCAGCAGGCCGAGCACCTCCGGCTGGTCGGGCATCAGCGTCGCCACCAGACTCGTGAGCCAAACGGCGTCATCGGCGATGTCGCGCCGCATCGCCGCCTGGGCACCGCGGCTCAGGTAGCCCTCGTTGAACATCAGATAGAGGACCGACAGCACGCCGTCCAGCCGTGCGGCCAGCTCGCCGTCCTCAGGGACTCGATACGGGATGCGTGCGTCGACGATCTTCTTCTTGGCGCGGACGATGCGCTGCGCAACGGTTGCCTCAGCGACGAGGAACGCGCTCGCGATCTCGGCGGTTGTGAAGCCGACGACCGCGCGCAACGTCAGCGCTACCTGAGCCTCCGGCGACAGCGCGGGGTGGCAGCAGGTGAAGATCAGGCGCAGTCGGTCGTCAGCCTCGGCGCGATCAGGCCGCATGTCGGAGCGCTCCAGCAGGGCGAGTTTCTCGCGATAACGCGTGTCCCGGCGCAGGATGTCGATGGCCCGCCGTCGAGCCGTGGTCATGAGCCAAGCGCCCGGCTTCTCCGGGATGCCCTGTTCCGGCCACTTCTCGAGCGCGGCCACAAGGCTGTCCTGGACGACCTCCTCCGCAAGGTCGAAATCGCCCAGCGCGCGCACGAGCGCCGCCGTGAGCCGGCCGGCCTCCTCTCGGAAGACTGCTGTGACGGCAGCGTCGGTGGCGCTCTGCGTTGTCGTCAGTCGTTCTCGTGGTCGACCACGGGCCGCACCTCGACGATGCCACCACCCGGCCATGTCTTGGCCATGCCAAGTGCCTCATCGAGATCCTTCACCTCGACGATCGCGAAGCCGCCGATGACTTCCTTGGCCTCGATGAACGGGCCGTCGGTCACCACGGCCTTGCCGTTCTTGATGCGAACTGTCGTGGAGCTGCTCGGACCCTGGAGCTCCGCGCCGCCGGTGATCCGCCCGGCCCGACTGTGTTCCTCGAACCACTGGTTGACCCGCTCGTATGCGGTGACGCGCACAGCCTCAGGCATCTTCTCCCAGGCTTCCTGCTCCTGGACGCTACCGGCAAACATGAGGACGTACTTCATGCGGAATCTCCAATCAGGCGGTCAGGATCGCCGCTTCATGCATACGACGAACACGCGGCTGCGGAATCGACAAGCTAGCTTCCTTTGAATTCAGGTTCCTGCTTGGCGAGGAACGACATGATGCCAATCGCCGCGTCGTCGCTGAGGGCGGCACGGGCAAAGTTGCGGGCTTCGATCTCCAGGGCCTCATCGAGCGGAAGGTCATAGCCGCGGCGCACCGCGTCCTTGATCATCGCGATGGCGCGCGTTGCGGCCTTCGCCAGCCTCGCCGCGCGCTCGTCGACGGCGGCCTGGAAGTCTTCCGGCGCGACCGCCTGGTCCACCCAGCCCACCGCCTCGGCCTCTTTGGCCGACAGCCGCGTCGACTCGATGATGCAGCGCAGCGCCCTGGCCTTGCCGATCAGACGCGGCAGACGCTGGGTGCCGCCGGCGCCGGGGATGATGCCGAGGGACGACTCCGTCTGCCCGATCTTCGAGCGTCCGTCCTCGACCATGATCCGGAAGTCGCAGCAAAGCGTGAGCTCGCTGCCGCCGCCGAGGGCGTGTCCATTGATGGCCGCGATCACCGGCTTCGGGCAGCTCTCGATGGTGGCGAAATGAGAGTTCATGCGCTTCATGAACGACGCAATCTGGTCGATCGCGTCGGGCGCCTGGCGGTCGATGGTGCCGAGCATGGTCAGGTCGGCGCCGACACTGAAGTACTTCTCATAGTCGGACGCGAGGACGATGGCCCGCGCCTCGGGATCCTCGCCGAGGATCGTGAATGCGGCCGCCAGGTCCTCCATCAGGTCCTCTGCGATTCCGTTGTTGCCTTTGCGGTGCATGACGACGCGCGCGACCGGCCCGTCCCTTCGGATTTCTACGAGCTCGCTCATCAGGCCGTGAACAGCGGGATGCCGCCCGCGACCTCGATCACCGCGCCGGTGATGTAGCCAGCCTCGTTCGAGCACAGGAAGGCGATCGTGTTGGCAATGTCCTCGGGCTGCCCGAAGCGCTTGAACACGGTCCGCGCGCGGAACCGCTCGTACATCGGGTTGGTTTCCGCGGCTGCTTTGCCCGCCTCGCTCTCGATGATGCCGGGCGCGATAGCGTTCGAGGTGATGTTGTGCCGGCCCCCCTCGAGCGCGGCCGTCTTCGCGAGGCCGATGAGTCCGGCCTTGGTCGCGGAGTAGCTCGCCTGGCCGAAACCGCCGAGCGTCCCCGCTACCGACGACATGAAGATGATGCGGCCCCACTTGTTGTCCACGAGGTGCGGCCACGCTTCCTTCGTGCAGTTGAAGGCGCCGGTAAGGTTGACCTTCACGTCGCGATCCCACAGCTCGTACGACTGGTTGGGGATCTGCGCGGTGTGGTCGAGGGTGGCCGCGTTGTTGATCAGGATGTCGATTTTTCCGAACTCGTCCTTGACCTTCTTGAAAACGTCGCGGACCTGCTCCCGGTTGGTCACGTCCATCTTGATGGCGAGAGCGTGGCGACCCATCTTGCGGATCTCATCCGCGGTCGCGTTCGAGTGCACCCAACCCTGCGAAACCGCAACTTGCGCGAGCACGCTGCCCGCGGCCTCTGCCGTCTTCTGCAGCTCGGGATCGTCCTCGACCAGGATGTCGGTGATGACCACGTCCGCGCCGGCCCTCGCGAGCGTGAGCGCGTCCTGCCGCCCCAGACCGCGCGAAGCGCCGGTTATGACTGCAACCCTTCCCGAGAGATCGAACATCTCTTACCCCCCTGGTGCGCTGACGAACTGCGCGATTAAAGGTACTCGGCCGAGGCTTTCGTCAGGACAGGTTCGCCGCGCTGATTGACTGCGCTGAGCGCCAGCTTGCCCGCGCCGGCATCTTCGGCGGTGAACGTCACGGTGTCGCCTGGCTCGACCATCCCGGAAAAGCGGCAGTAAAGCCTTCGGAGGTGGGCGCCGCCGCCCGCAACCTCGACAGCAACGCAGCCGAGGATGCTCATCTGCAGCATGCCGTGGGCGATGATCCCCGGCAGTCCGACCGAGCGCGCGAAGTCGGCGTCCGCGTGGATTGGGTTGTGGTCGCCGGACGGCTCCGCATAAGCGGTGATCTGCTCAACCGTGAACGTGACCACGCGCTCTGCCCTCTTCATGAACGAATGACGAACAGCGTGCGCGACCGGCAGACGGCGGAGCCGTCGACTGTCGTGGTGTTGGTCTCGTAGGTCAGGAATCGCATGCCTCGCCGGCTGATGTCCGAGACGACGCGGCCTTGAGACGTCACGGTCTCACCTGCGGCGGGGTGACGCTGCCACTCGAATTCCTGGTCGGCGTGCAGCAGCTTGCCGAAGTCGACCTCGGCCTCTGGATCGCCGAAGAGCTGTGGGGCGGTGGCGCCGAGCGAGTAGACGGCTGCGTAGGTCGGGGGTACGCCGTCGGCCGGGTCGGCGCCGATCGCCTTCGCGAAAGCGGCGACTCGATCCGGCTCGATCACCGAGGTCACCGCCGGATAGGTCTTGCCTTCTACTCCCAATCGAGCGGGCTGCTAGACACGGGATGGGCGGAGGCGCGCGAAGGCACGACGCAGCAGCAGCGGGCGCAGCGCGGACCACGATTCCATGACCGAGGCACGTGCCGACTTTGCCACATCGGGCGGCGCGTACGCGGCGACCACGAAGCTGTCCGTCAGCGAACGCACCGGCGCCGAGGCTTCGGGGAAGGTCCCCGCGAGCCGGCGCCCCAGCTCGTGGGGCGTCTCCCCAGCGCGTTGATCAGCGCCCGCCAGGCGCGCCAGCATGAGGGTGCGGCGCCACACGCCCATGACCGTTCGAGGTCGCAGGTATCGCGCGCCCGCGGCGAGCAGGAGGAGCAGCAGCGCCAGCATGATGCCGACGATCTTGGTCAGGGTGCTCGGGTCGGGGATGCGAAGGAACGAGGCGCCCCCGCCGGTGGGTGCGTTCGACTGCACGTTGCCGCCTCCACTCTCGGGTCGCGTGCCGGGCCCTGGGCCCCCGCCAGCGCCAGCGCCGATCGGCGTGTCGCACAGGAGGTCGCGGAGGCAGACGGTCGAGCTGGGGGTGTACCCACGCGGAATCGGGAAGTACACGTTGTCGTTGGTCGGCTCGAACTCGATCCAGCCGTAGGTCGGGAAATACGACTCGACCCACGTGTGGGCGTCGTCGCTGCGGACGACGTAGCTGTGGATGGTGGTGTCGAATTGGCCGGGCCCGAAGCCGCTCACGAGCCGGGTCGGAATGCCAAGCGTCCGCAGCATGTCCCCCATCGCGGTGGCGAAGAACTCGCAGAAGCTCTGACGTGAGTTGAACAGGAAATAACCCAACCGGTCGGTGCCGGGGGGTGCCTGTGGCGGGGTCAGGGTGTAGGAGAACAATGGCCCGCGCAGGTAGTTCTGAATCGCCATCGCCTCGTCATATGGATTCGTTGCCCCGGCGTCGTTGACCACCTTGAGAGCCAGCTGGTGGATCCTCTCGATAAGGGCGGGGCTGCGGTAGACGAGGGGAATTCGCGTGTACGGTGTGACCCAGTTGGGGTATGAGGTGCCCGCACCCTGCAGGTCGGCGTCGGTGGCTATCGAGTACTCGACGGTGACGCTGTATGTGCCGATCGACGAACGCGCACTCACGTTCGACAACCGGTCGATGTTCATCAGCAGTCCGGGAGCCGTGGGCGGCGGAACGATACTCTCGATCGCCTGCGTTGCGCGGTTGATCCGATACAGGCGTCCTGGATAGAAGATGATGTCGTTGTTGCCGCTGGGCGGAGAGATCATGCGGACGTTGATGCCCGCCACGGCGAGCTTCGCATAGTCTTCCGCGAACTGGGGAACCTCCTCCTTCTGAATCGGCACCTTCAGAGCGCCCGGTTCTTGGTATCGCCACGCCCCGTTCGACAGCATCGTGTCGTCGACTCCCCGGAAGTAGGGCTGGCCGACGAAATCGCCGGTCTTCGTGTACTCGAATACCACGGCGCGAGTGCGCTTTAGGGACGAGTTGAGCAGCACGTCGGTCGAGAAGCCGGTGGTGCCGGGACCGCCCACACCGGATCCCGGCTCTCCGGGATGGCTGAGCGTCTGCAGAAGCTGCGCCCAGCTGTTGAACGCGTTGGACTCCATGTCGACGGTCCGGTCAGCGGTCGACAGCGGCGGCAGCAGAATCGCGAGCACGATCAACGCCGCCATCGCCACAAGCCCGCTCTCCCAGAAATCCCAGCGCGCATCACCGGTCAACTTCACGCGTGCCCGCGTGGCGTCCGCGATCGAGCCCGTGTAGTTCGTCCACAGGAGCAGCGCCAGAGTGAGGACGAGGATCGCGAGCACGTAGCCCTGCTGGTCGTGTGGGATGTTGAGCACCGTGGTGGCGAACGCCGCCGCGCCGGGGACGAGGCCGAGGAGCGGTCTCCGCCAACGCAGAACGCACCAGCTCAACCAGCCTCCGGTCACCCACATCAGCCAGCTGATGAGGAAGAGGTCGAATGCGTTGTCCTGGATCGCGCTCCCGTCGAGGATGCGGCCCCACCATGTGTGCGCAAGGCTCAGGCCGAGCGCCTCCGACGGATGTGCGGCATGCACGGTCGGCCAGGCCGCGTATACGGCCGCGATAGGACCGAGCATCATTCCGACCCCTATTCCGCCGACCCAGGGGATCGGCAGCAGGGCAAGAAGCGCCAACACGACCGCGCCGACAAGCGCGACCATCGGCACGATCTCGATGCCGTCGACCCAGTGCGCGGTGACAGTCGACTTGGCGATGGCAAGCGTCAGCGCGAACACGAACAACGATGTCCACGCCACCCCGCCCGGCAGGCCCGCGCGGGTCCGCCGGACGAGCTGCGCGTAGCCGCTAGGTGATGCGAATTGCATCTCGAGTCCGCATCAGTCGCGCGAAGTCGTCGCCCTTGCGCACCACGTAGAGATCCACGTCCTGGCCGAGGTCGAAGCTCGGGTTCTGGTCGGGCCCGCCGAAGCTGGCCACGTCAAGATAGAAGATGATCAGCGCCGAACGCCGGCCACGCGCCGCCTGCAGCAGTCGGACCCACGCCGGATCAGCGCTTGGCGTGATCACCGCGATCGCTCGCCGCGGCAGGCGGCGAATGCGATCCCAGGCCAGGGTCTTGGTCAGCGGCGTGCGCCCGTCCGCGGTCGCCACGGCCAGGTAGTCGAGAATGATGCGGTCCTGGCGCACCGCGCGATGCGGTTCGAGGATCGTGCCCTTGGAGTCGTTGGCGATCAACCCCACCTGCCGGCCCCGACTGTGCACCTGAGCGGCCATCGACGCGGCCAGGCTGACCGAATATTCAACAGTCGACTCTTCGCCTTCGCCGTAATGGACGTCGCGGTCGAGGTCGAGCAGGATCCAGAGGTCGGTCGTCAGTGGCTGCTCGAACGTCTTCGACATCAGCCGAGCGTGACGCGTCGACAGCGGCCAGTGGATGCGGCCGAAGCTGTCTCCGGTCGTATAGTCGCGCACCCCGCTGGTGTCTGGCGGGTAGTCCGCCCACGCGCCGAGGGAAGTCGACGTGCCGGTCTGCTGCGAGCTCGGGGTCATCAGGTCCGGGATTGGGCGCACGCGCGGATAGACCAGCACCGTGGTGCGGTTGCCCATCTTGAGGTCCTGGTTGAAGAGGCCGAACGGCTCACGCACGGTGACCGAGGTCGGCCCGAAAGACATCCATCCGCGCCGCCTGTACACGCCGCGCGATTTCCAGCTCACCAGTTCGCCGCCCACCGAGATCACCCGCCCGGGCTGATAGTCGGGAATTTGTCCGAGGTCGCGGATTTCCACCCAGGGCGCCGGCACCCAGCCGGAGCGACGCACCTCGATCACCTCTTCGTACGACTCCCCGACGGTTGGCGTGCCGGGGTCGAGCCTGCGCGAGAGGCTGATGCCTCGGATGGCGAGCCTCGGCCACACCCATGCGGTCACAAACAGCAGGGACAGCGCGTAAGCGAAGGCGTACGCCGGCCGGATGCCCGTGAGGTAGGTAAAGAAGAGGAGAAGACCTAGAGCCGCGGCCAGGGCGATCTTGTTCATCGCCTACTGCTTGAGGACCCCTCGATCCGGCTATCCGTCGTAGGCCATCTGGGGCACGTGCTCGCGCTCGAGCAGCCCGGCGACCAGCTTGCCTGCGCTCTGTCCCTGCATCTCTGCGTTGGGCCTGAGGATGATCCGGTGCGCCAGCACCGGCTCGGCGAGCACCTTGATGTCGTCCGGGATGACGTAGCTGCGGCCCTGCACAGCGGCGAGGGCCTGGCTCGCGTGGAACAGATTGATGGTGCCCCGGGTGCTGGCGCCCAGCGCGACCTCGGGATTGCCACGCGTGCGCCCGACCAGTCGCGCGATGTAGTCGCGAAGCTCAGCCTTGACAAACACGTCGCGCACCGAGTTCTGAGCGACGTTCAGCTCGTTGGGCGAGACGACCGGCTGCAGCTCGAGCATCGGCGACTCGACCTTGCGATGGCTTAAGAGGTTGGATTCCTCTTTCTCGCTGAGATAGCCGAGCTTGACCTTCATCAAGAAGCGGTCGAGCTGAGCCTCGGGCAGCGGAAACGTGCCGGAATACTCGACCGGGTTCTGCGTGGCCATGACCATGAACGGCTTGGGCAGGTCGTGCGTCTCGCCGTCGATCGTCACCTGGCGCTCTTCCATCGCCTCGAGCAGGGCGGCCTGCGTCTTGGGGCTGGCGCGGTTGATCTCGTCGGCCAGGAGGATCTGGGCGAACACCGGGCCCGGCCTGAACTCGAAGTCGTTCTCCCTCTGGTTGAAGGCCCGCACCCCAGTGACGTCCGAAGGCAGGAGGTCGGGGGTGAACTGGATGCGCCGGAAGGTGCAGTCGAGGGAACGCGCGAGCGACTTCGCGAGCATGGTCTTGCCGACGCCGGGGACGTCCTCGATGAGGAGATGGCCCTCGCAGAGCAGGGTGACGAGGCAGAGCCGGACTTCCTCTTCCTTGTTGACGATGGCGCGGCCCACGTTGGCCATGAAGGAGTCGGCAACCCGGGTGACGATATCGGTCACCACGGCTACCCTCTCCCCATGCCCGCGATTATAGATTTGAGCTTCCTCCATGCATTCAACGTGAATACGCGTGGCGGGTCGGTTTGGTTCCGCGCTCCGTTACGTTGACGCGTGTCCAGACGTGTCTTGGATTAAGAGGATGAGGCTGAAGCTCGGGGTTTGCGTGGTACTCGTGGCGGTCGCCTGTGGTTCGGCGGGCGGCGGAAGCGGCGCCGTCGGCAGCCCCCTGACCATCGACCAGCTCAAGTTCAAGGTGATCGACTCCGTCGGCGCGCCGGTCTTCTGCGACCCGGATTTCTATCCCATCGCCCGCGCGGGAGGCGAGCAGGCAAGCGCCGACACCTACTACCCGCAGATCAAAGCCAACGCCGAGCTCTACTCCGCCATCGTCGAGCACGAGCACCTTTCCTCGGGCGAGCTCGACGAGGCCCAGAGGCTCACCCTGTATCGCGCCTTCAAAGAATTGCGTGCGCTCGTGCTCACCCAGACCGGCGACTCGTACACCTTCGAGATCCGAGTTCGCAAGGCGGGTCCGAACAACAGCGTCGAGCTCGTCGCGGGATCGGTGCGGGTAGACGGTGTGGTGACCGTGACCTCGCGCACGCCCAGCGCGATGCCGCCGTGCCCGATCTGCCTGGCCGCGGACACACGCATCGAGACGCCGAATGGCGATGTACGGGTCATCGAAATCCGGCTGGGAATGATCGTGTGGACCTCCGCGGGTGACGGCTCGCGGATCGCCGCTGCTGTCGTGCAGGTGGGAAGCATGGCGGTGCCGGCGGGCCACATGATGGTCCACGTCCGGCTCACCGACGGACGCGAGCTGCTCGCGTCCCCGGGTCATCGAACCGCCGACGGCCGCCCGCTGGGCAGCCTCGCGGCCGGTGACAAGCTCGACGGCTCGGAGATCACTGTTTGGGAGCTGCTTCCGTATGGCGGCGCGCGGACTTATGACCTGTTGCCCGGCGGCCCAACGGGCACCTACTGGGCCGACGGAATACTTCTGTCCAGCACCCTGTCCCACTAACGCGATATCGATCGCGTCACGATGATTTCGGTGGTCGAGCCCGTGGTGTCGATCTGCCAACCGATGCAGCCCGACGATCCGATTGCCAGGCCGGCGGTGAATCCCCATGTGACCGTGCCCGCCTGGATCGTGTTGAGCGGTGGATGCCGCCGGTCGAGCACCAGCTCCGTGTGCTGCTCCGCGGACTTGCCGTCCACCACGTCGGTGCCGGCGACGGGTCCGCTCGCCCACTTGCCGACGAAGACCACCGGTTGACCCGTGTACAGATCTCGGCCTCGGACCACGACGAGCCCGGTGACCTTGGCTGTAGTGACCGCGCCGAGATACCAGTACGTGCCCCACGCGTCTGAAACCGAGCTTCCGCCGGCCACATAGACCGGGCCATGGCCGTAGAGTCCTGACGGAAAGAGGCCTCCTGGCAGGGCGTTGAGCGGTGTCTCCGGGCAGTCCTGGCCGGCCTTCAACGCGGGCAGCAAGAGCGGTCGGGTTTCCAGCTGCGCGAGCTCACTCGGACCAGCGGGCGCGGGCCGAGTGAAAGCACTCCAGTCCCGAACGACTCGGCCGCCCACCAGCGCGCCGACCGCGATCGAGAACAGCAAGAGCACCGCCACAAGCGAGAGCGGCGCACGCAGGCGCACGAACCACCGGTCCTTGCGACGCCTGTCCGGCAGCTCAGCCGCGACCGTGCGCACAACGCGCTCGGGCATGCCAAACGTCGATGGCGCAACCTCGTCGAAAGCTGCGTGGAAGTCGGTGCGCAGGCTCACTTGAGCGCCTCCTGAACAGCAACATCGGGTCGCAGCCGCCGGACGGACCGGTAAAGCCTCGCGCGGGTGGCCGCCACCGAGGTGCCCACAACCGCGGCCACCTCGTCGAGCGGCATGTCCAGATAGAAATAGAGGACGACCACGAGACGGTCGTCGTGATTGAGCCGCGCGACTGCACGACGCAGATCGGCGCCTTGCAGTGAACGCTCCTCGTTCGAAACCACCGTCAGTTCATCAGGGAGACCGATGTTCACGGCCGCTCGCCACCTGCCTCGACGCGCGTTGCGGCACTTGTTGGCCACGACGCCGAGGAACCACGCTCGCAGGCGGCTCGGGTCATCGAGCCGGGCGAGCTTGCGCCACGCCGTGAACGACGCGTCTTGAACCACGTCTTCGGCGGCCTGCGGATCGTGAAGCATGGCGAACGCGAGTCGGAAACCGGGTTCGATCAACGGCCGCAGGAGATCACCGAAGTCGTGTTCGCTCGCTGCGCCTGACATGTCGAGCACGTCGATGCCGGCCACCTGTTCCATGTCGTTACTTATTCCTGTGGCCAGGATGGCGTTTTGTTGCAGCCTTGAGGAGGTGTCTCTTAGCGCTCAGTAGCTGACGACGAAATGCTCGGTGAAGCCCGTTCCGTCGACCTGGAACCCGATGCAACCCGAGGATCCTTTCGAGAACCCTTGCAACGGGACCGCCACCGGCCAGAGGCCGGCCAAATCCCTGTACATGTTCTCGGTCTGTAGGGCCAGCTCGGTGTACTTCGGCACCTTGTGCTCGAGCACGAAGTCCGTCCCGGCCATATCCCCATTCGGTATGGCTCCGTAGTAGTTCTTGTTGAGCGGGTTGTGGGCAAAGACAACCACCTGGTTTGTTTGCAGATCTCTGGCCCGGATCAGGATCAAGCCGGTGAAGGTGGGCCTGACGACATACGCGGTGAGGATGTAGGTTCCCCAGCCCGTCGCATACCGGGGGCCTGTCCCCTGGGCATAGACCGGCCCAACCCCGTCACCGTAGGCGAGCGGCCCGAGTTCCGAGCCAGACGGAGATTCCAGGATGGGGCCGGCGGGGCATGCAGCGCCCGCGTCGATCAGCGGCAGGTTCAGCGGTCGAGCCTCCAGGGCCTTCAACTGTGTGTGATTGATCGGCATTGGACGAGTGACGGTGCTGTTCCAGTCACGCCACAGCCGCCCGCCCAACACCAGGCCGGCCAACAGCACCACCACGAGCGCAGCCGCCAACACCCCCGCCATGCCGCGAAGCGGCCTCATCCAGGTGCCGAGACGTGGACGCCGAACAACGCGGTCTTCAGCGAGGACATACGCTCCGACCCGGCTCGCAAGCATGGGAGCCGGCGGAGTCACTTCATCGATGGCGTCGTGGATTTCGGCCCGCAGGCTCATCTAAATTGCCTCCTCGATCACGATGTCCGGCCGCATACGGCGAACAGCGCGATAGAGCCGACGTCGCACTGCACCAACGGCTCCGCCCACCACCGCCGCGACCTCGGGCAGCGGCATGTCGAGATAGAAATACAAAACGACCACCAGGCGGTCGTCGTGCGGGAGCCGGCGCATTGCATTGCGCAGGTCGGTGCCCTGCAGCACGCGCTCTTCTCCGGAAATCACCGACAGGGTGTCGGGGAGCCCGTGGCTCACCGCGGTGGCCCATCTCCGTCGCCTGGC
>VBHX01000134.1 GCA_005879945.1 Chloroflexota bacterium
CGCGCGGGGAAGACAGTGAGTTTCCCCCCGCCGCGCGGGGAAGACAGTGAGTTTCCTCCCCGCCGTGCGGGGAGGGTGGCCGCGCTAGCGGCCGGGTGGGGAGGTACAGCCGGCTAGGCCGCGGGAGAGGACGTTCTCATCGGGGCGCCCGTCGCATACGCGGACGGATACACGATGTTCATGACGCCGAGCGCCTGCCACTGCCCGACCACCGCCGCTGCGCGCGTGTTCTGACCCTCGTCCAGCGCTCCCGGCGCACCGAAGCGCACCCCGCCACCATTGATGGCGTCACCAACCGGAACGTCAACCTGCAGAGCGCTGGTGCGTAACGACTCGGACGTGACCTGACCTGACATCCGCGCCAGCACGTCGTGGAAGAGAG
>VBHX01000135.1 GCA_005879945.1 Chloroflexota bacterium
CTGGGTCGAACGCGCGCGGGTCGTACTCGATGACATCCACGACCGACATGCCGAGGCTCGACGCGAGAGCCTGCTCACCTCCGCCGACTGAGCGTCCGTAGATGTCATTGACGCGGATGATCGCCACACGCGGAGCGTTCAGCGCGTAGCTCGGACTGAGCACGTCGTGTGTGAACATGACAGCCATCCGGCCCAGAGAGCTGCCCGTGGCAACCGTCCGGAACACGTAGTGGCGCTTGGCCGTGACCGGGTCCGCGACCGCGCCGGTCTCCCAGTAGACGGTCTTCAACTCTTCGGCCCGCGCCGAAGCCGCCGCTGAGAGCGTGCTCCCGTACGTGCCGAGGATGGCGGGGACGTGGTCGTCGCGCACCAGGTGGTCGACTGCGGCCGCGGCGGCCTGGGGTGTGGTGGCGTCGACAACATCGAGCCTGACCGGAACCTTGAGAGCCCCCGAATCCCGCGCGACCTGAAGCGCAGCCTGCACGCCGGCCAGCTCCTCTTTGCCGCCCTGCGCCTGGGGCCCGCTCAGCGGGTAAATCGCCCCGAGCACGATCTCGTTGGACGGCCTTGCCTGCGACTCGCCGCACGCGGATGCCACCAATAAGAAGAGGACGAGGGCGGCGAAGAAGCACCGAACCCGGGTCGTCACCCTGCCAGCTTATGCGGTGGCAGTTCGCTCCATCGTAAAAACGTTCCGGGCTTCGGCAAGCTGGCGATCCAGCTTGTTGGCGGGCGCATAGCCGTAGTTGACGTGCAGCGCTCGCCCTTCGGCGGACATCACGACCGTGGTCGGCAGCGTGTACACGTGGAATCGGTCAGCCAGCTCGCGATCCGCGATGGCGTCGACCTTCTCCACGCGGACTTCGCCCAGCTTCGCGAGCGCCGGCTCCTGGTGCGTGCGGCACACCGTGCAGCCCTCGCCGGTGAAGTAGATGATGTACGGCTCTTCGGCCTTTGCGGACATGAGTCCGGTTACGCGCCGCCGAGAGCGCGCCGAACGGTAGGCCTCCAGGCCCGCGGCGGCGAGCACCACGATGCCCACCACCGCTACAGCCCAGAGCTGTGCATTCATGCCCGAATCAAACCCCGCTTGCCAAGCTGGAAGTAGATCTGGCATCCGAGGCAGTAGCCGAACGCCAGGTTGACGAACGCAAGCACCCCGACGAGCAGCGCGAGCGCAAGTCCCACCACCGTCAGGGGCAGCAGGAAGACCGACGAGATTGCAAGGAAGACTCCACCGAGCCCCTGCGCGAAGTTGTGGGGCTCCGGTCGGTCCTGCACCGGCCGCGGCTTGACGATGCCGCGCGGCTTGAGGACCTTGAAGTAGAACTGCTTGAAGAGCGCCAGCTGCGGCGCGAATGTGCCCAGCAGGAGCACCACGGCCAGCAGCGGCCTGTAGAAGTAGCTGCCGATGAACGCGACGAGCACGGTCGCCACGATTCCAGTCTGGTTGACCTTCAGCGCTGAGTGGTCGACCGTGGTCAGCGCCATTACTTTTCTATGGGGACCCGAATCGAGCTCCCCCACTCTGTCCATGAACCGTCGTAATTGCGCACGTCGTCATAGCCGAGGAGCTCCTTGAGCACGAACCACGTGTGCGCGGAGCGCTCACCGATACGGCAATAGGCGATGACCTCGCGGTCGGGCGTGATGCCCTTGCCGCCGTAGATCTCCTTTAGCTCTTCGTTGTTCTTGAAGGTTCCGTCCTCGGTGTTGACGGCGGTGCCCCACGGGATGCTGACCGCCGTCGGGATGTGGCCGCCGCGCTGCGCGCCTTCCTGTGGCAGGTTCTCAGGAGCGAGCAGCTCGCCCGAGTACTCCTTGGGGGAGCGCACGTCGACGAGCCCGGCCTTGCCGAGCTTCGACTGCACGTGGTCCTTGTACGCGCGGATGTCCTCGCGGGGCGAGCCCTGGAACTGATACGTCGTCGCGGGGAAGCTCGGGACGTCGGTGCTGTACTGACGCCCTTCCTTCTCCCACTTGACCCGGCCGCCGTCGACGAGCTGGACCTTGTCGTGCCCGTAGTACTTCAGCGCCCAGTAGGCGTAAGCGGCGAACCAGTTGTTGTTGTCGCCGTAGAGAACGATCGTGGTCTCCGGCGTGATGCCGCTCTTGCCGAGCAACGACGCCAGCTCTTCCTTGCTCGCCACGTCGCGAACGAGCTGGTGCTGAAGGTCCTTCCTCCAGTTCCAGCCGGCGGCGCCTTCGATGTGACCCTTGTCGTAGTTGCCAGGGTCGACGTCGACCTCGACCACACGAATGCCCTTGTCCTTGCCATGCTCGGCCACCCACTCGGTGGATACAAGCGGCTTGGTTGATGTCGATGAACTGCTCAATTCCAAACCTCCAAAAAATGCGAAATGAAACGGGTCGAATTCCGCTTGAACGAAACCGGGACGAAAGGGCGCGCCTTGAGAGACGCGAGCTCAGGCCCGACGGCTAGCTACAGAAGCAGGCCGGGTTATGAACGAGTCGCTGGGCAGGCCAGACGAGGTCCCGCATATTTACGTCATTTTATGACAACCCGCGAAGACCGGCAGAGATTCCTGATGATAGGGCCGTAATGCGAATCGATCTCATTAAGTACCAGGCGCTGGGCAACGACTACCTGGTCCTCGACCTGCCGGGTCCCCTGGACGAAATGGTGCCTCTGCTGCCTGTCCTCTGCGACCGCCACCGCGGCCTCGGCTCAGACGGGCTGCTTGCTTTCGACCCGGTCCGGATGGCGGTCCGCATCTTCAACCCCGACAGCTCGGAAGCCCAGAAGAGCGGCAACGGGCTGCGTATCACCGCTGCGCATGCAGTGCTCGAGCACGGGGCGGGCGATGAATTCGAGATGGCCACCGTCGGCCGCGCCAACCCGGTCCGGGTGCTCGCCCGAAACGGAGCCGAGGTCGTCACCGAGCTCGACATCGGACGCGCCTCGTTTCGCGCCGCCGACCTGCCAGCCCGATTCGAGGGTGAGCCGGATCGGATTCACCTCGACACGCCTGCCGGTCGGGTCGAGGCGATGCTGGTCTCGGTGGGCAACCCGCACTGCGTGGTGTTCGGCGAGCCGACGACCAGGGAGCGGTGCCTGGAGCTCGGCCCGCTTCTCGAAAATCATTCGGCGTTTCCCGAGCGCACCAACGTGCAGCTCTTCGAGGTCGTGGACAGAGGTCGCGTGCGGGTCCAGATCTGGGAACGCGGCGCCGGCTACACGCTGGCTTCGGGGACGAGCGCAAGCGCCGTGGCCGCGGCAAGCATGCGCGCCGGGCTCGTCGACGACCGGGTTGTCATCCAGATGCCAGGCGGCGACCTCGAGGTCAGAAAGGAGCCGTCAGGAAACCTGGTGCAGTCTGGACCAGCCCGCCGCGTCTATCGGGCGACCGTCGACCTGAACGACTTCCGCTAGCGCGGGGCGGCCGCCAGCTTCGTCACCGCTTTCGGAAGCTCCCCCAGCCCCGACACCACCGCGTCCGCCAGCGACGGGTCGTCCTTCTCGCCCTGCCGGTTGACCCAGATGCGGCGGATGCCCAGCTCGCTCGCCGGTTTGATGTCGTGGTAGTAGCTCTGGGCCACGTGAATCCACGCATCGGCTGACGTGCCGAACACCGACTCGAACCGGCTGAAATGGGCAGGGTCCGGCTTGTATGCGGACACGTCCTCGGCGGTGATGACCGCATCGAATGGCTCGGGCAAACGGCGCTCCGTGAGCGCGATGAGGTCGCGGTCGCAGTTGGTGAGCAGCGCCAGCTTCCAACCCTCCGAATGAAGCGAACGCA
>VBHX01000172.1 GCA_005879945.1 Chloroflexota bacterium
CCCACGTGGCAACTCGCCGCGCTGATCGCATTGATCGCTGTTCAGCTGCGCACGGTCATCGTCGGCGTGCCGCCGGTCTTACCCGAGCTGCGTGCGGACCTGCACCTGAGTTTTTCCGCGACGGGCGCCCTCACCGCGATCCCCGTCTTGGGTCTGGGGGCCGCGGCGATCCCCGGTGCGATCCTGGTCAATCGATTCGGCGCTCGCAGAGTCGTCGGCGCGGCGATGCTCGGCCTGGGGATCGCGGGTCTCCTGAGGCTTACGCCGCCTCTGCTTTACTCGCTCTATTTCTGGACTGCCGTGCTGTCGCTCTCGGTTGCGCTCGCCCAGCCAGGCATCACCGTGATCGTCCGGACGTGGTTCCCAGGCCGCCTGCAGCAGGTGTCGACGATTTACGCCATGGCGCTGGGCGTCGGCGGTCTTGCCGGGGCCACTCTGTCCGTCTATCTCCTTGAGTTGGGAGGCTGGCGTGGCACATTCCTGATCTGGTCGGCGCTGGCTTTCGCGATGGGGATTGTCTGGATGTGGCTTGCTCCGGGTCGCGGAAGCGCTCACGTGCCGGCGCCGCATGGACTGGGCCGCCTTATGCGAGACCGCCAGGTCTGGCATGTGGCCGCGCTCTTCGGCGCCCAGAGCCTCGTGTTCTATGGCGGCGTCACCTGGATTCCATTCTTGCTGCGCGGCTACGGCCACAACTACCTTGCCCTGGTCCTCTTTCTGTTCCAGGTGACGGCCATCCCGATCACCGCTGTCCTGGCAACGATCCGACGTCCGTGGGCCCGCTCGCGCCGGTGGTACGTACTGGGTGGGTTGTTGATGACCGCGGCAAGCATCGGGTTCCTGTCGGGAGCGACGGGACTGGCATGGCTCTGGGCGCCGCTCTCCGGTATGGGCGGCGCCGTGATGTTCGCGGGCGCGCTGGCCCTTCCGAACCTGCTCGCGAAAACCAGTGCCGATGTGGCCGGCTACTCGGCGCTGACGCTCACCGCGGGCTACGCGTTCTCGTTCTTCGGACCCGTACTCGGCGGCGTCCTGCTCGACCGCACCCACGTCGTCACGTCGCCGTTCTGGGTCATCACCGCCTCAGCGGTGATGGCGGTAGTATTGGGGGCCACCCTACCCCGGGCTCATGAGCCTCCGGCGGCCGCCATCGCGTGACTGATCCGGTCGAGTGCGAGGTCGGGATCTCGCAGCAAACCCGCCTTGTCGGCCAGGACGAAAAGCTCAGCCAGGTGGACCGCCGAACGGCCGCTTTCGAGGCCTCCGATCATCTGGAAATGGTCCTGGTGTCCATTGAGGTAAGCCATGAAGACGACGCCGGCCTTGTAGTACATCGTCGGCGCGGTGAAGACATGCCGCGACAGTCCTACGGTCGATTCCAGGATGGCGGCAAACCTCGCTTTGTCACCTGCATCTAGCGCCAGCAACGCGGCCGACGCAGCCGGCGCGATGAGGTCGAAAGCGCCCAACAGCGCGTCGCTGTAACCCTCGCCATCGCCGGCAATGGTGGTCGGATAGTCGAAGTCGTCGCCGGTGAACATGTGCACGCCATAAGGCAGTCGCTTGCGCATTGCGATCTCGCGCCCTTGGTCGAGCAGGGAGATCTTGACCCCCTCGACCTTGTCTCGATGGGCGGCGATGATCGCGAGGCAGACCTCGTCGGCCCGGTCGAGATCCGCGTGCCCCCAGTACCCGGCCAAGGCCGGGTCGAACATTTCGCCCAGCCAGTGAATCAGGGCGGGCCGGCTCAGCTGGGAGAGCACGCGATCGTAGACGCGCGCGTAGTCGTCGGGTCCATGCGCGATCCTCGCCAGCTCGCGACTTGCCATGAGCACCACATGCCCGCCCTGCGACTCGACGAACTCGCACTGTTCTTCGTACGCGGCCTCCACGTCATGCAGGTCGCGGGCCGCACCCGGCTGCAGCTGATCCGTATTCGCGCCGCAGACGATCTTGCCGTTGACAGCCCGCGCCTCCGCGACCGACCGCCGGATCAACTCCCTGCTCGCCTCCCAGTCGAGTCCCATCCCGCGCTGGGCAGTGTCCATGGCCTCGGCGACACCGAGCCCGTAGCCCCAGATATGGCGGCGGAAGGCGAGCGTGCGCTCCCAGTCGATCACAGCCCGTGGATCGGCAACCACGTGGGTCGCGGCATAGGCAATTCGCGACCGGGGCGGGGAGCCGTTTGAGGCGTATAGAAAGGCTCCGGTGGGCGTGTAGTCGTACGTGGTCCCGTCGGCGCGGGGGAGGCGGACCGTTTGAGCCGAGGCCGTCAAGACGTCAACATAATGCCGTCTCGTCACGACCATCATGAGGAGCAGTTCGATTTGAAGCTCGGCGTCTTCCTGCCGACCTACCTCCTGTCGCGCGATGAGGATCGGCACGGTGATCAGATCCGCCGCTTTGCAGTCCATGCCGAGGAGCTGGGATTCGATTCACTATTCGCAACCGACCATCTGCTCACCGCGCGCCGCTTCTACAGGGTCAGCTGGACTGAGCCGATGGTGACGCTGTCATTCGCGGCGGCGGTGACGAGCCGCATCGCGCTCGGCACTTCGATTCTCGTGCTTCCGACTCACAACCCGGTGGTGCTCGCGAAAGAGATCGCCACCCTGCAGCACCTCTCGGGTGGACGCTTCATCTACGGCGTGGGGACGGGATGGTATGCGCCTGAATTCGAGGCCACGGGCGGGACCAGCAAGCAGCGCGGGCGCCGGACCGATGAGGTTCTCGAGGCGTCGATGCGGCTGCTCGCGGGCCCTGATCAGACCTATCGCGGCACATACCATCAGTTCTCCAACATCACGGTCGAGCCGCTGGCGCGCGTGCCGGCGGTGTGGGTTGCCGGCGGCCGGCAGCTCGCGCACGAGGCTTCACCCGACCGGCCGACGATGGACGCCAACGTGCTGCGGCGCATATGCCGGTGGGATGGATGGATCGCGCGGCCGACCTCGGCTCCCGACCAGATTTTGGAGGACATGCGGGAGATCGACGCAGAGCTCGCGCGACAGGGTTCCTCCCGGAAAGCGAAGGGTTTTACCGTCGCGCATGAAAACTTCGCATGGCTCACAGAGGAGCCCAGGCGCAGTGATGTGATCGCGGAGCAGCGTGAGCGGATGCTGGCCGTCATCTCGGACGAACGGCCGTGGGAGTACATCGAGGCCGTCTATCTGACCGGGACGATCGACGAGATCCAACAAAGGATCCAGCAAAGGATCGACGCCGGTGTGGAGCACATGTTCCTGCACACGATGACCGCCGATCTGTCGCAGCTCGACCTCTTCGCAAAACACGTGCTCGAGCCGTTCAAGAACACGATGCCGGCGCGGGCCGGCGACTAACTCAGGCCTCAGCCGGCGCGGGAGCGAAGCTGGTCTGGGCGCAGAAGCGTCACACGACCGCGGTCGAGCTTGATGAAGCCGAGGGTCGCGAATCGTCGCAGCGCCCTGTTGACGTTCTCGCGGCTCCCACCAACCAGGCCGGCAAGATCTCGCTGCGAGAGTTTCATCGTGGACGGCGCCCCGGAGGATTTGCCCTCGGCCGCCGCGAGGTCGAGGAGCTTGCGCGCCACTCGGCTGGGAATGTCCTGGAAGGCAAGCTCCGCAAACGCATCGTCTTTCGCGCGGACATATGCGCTCAAGGTGGTGACGATCCGCCACATCGCGGCAGGGTGGCTCTTCAAGAAATCGACGACGACCCGGCGGTCGATGAAAAGGCATTCGGTCGTCGCGAGCGCCTGGGCATCGGCGCTCCTCGTTCCGTTCTCTTCGAGGACGCCGATCTCACCAAAGACGTCACCCGGGCCAAGAATCGCGAAAGCGACCTCGCTGCCAGAGTCCGCCACCCGGCAGATCTTCACCGCGCCGCTGACGATCAGATGAAGCTGATGCGCGGAGTCACCTTCACGAAATATGTACGACTGGGTGTTGAAGCGCCGCGACCTGATGCCGGGGAGTAGCTGCTCCAGATCCGCTGTGGGGAGCCCACCGAAGAGCCGTGTGCGACTCAGTAGGGCGAGGGCTTCCGGGTTCTTTACGGAACCCAACGGAGGTGGCCGTCCAAGGCGCGCACAATTCTATAAGCCCCACCAACTCAGAGGCTTTGCCTTGAGTTGGCGGGGACCCTTTAACGCGCGCAAGCCTTTGGCGACCGTTTAGTCCTCCGCCGGGTCGCCCAACCCCTCCATCCAGAAGGTCGATTGCCACTGGTTCTCGCAGTCCTTCACGAACATGAGGAGCTCGTCGAGGTGCCGCTGCAATGGTCGGTTGCCCGAGCGGTAGGCTTTCAATTCCGCCATCTTGGCTGCATAGAGCTGGTAGTTCTCGCTCACGAATCGAAGGCTAAAAGGCTTGGGCTCGGGCGCCTATGCCGATCGTCACGCTCGGAATGTGTCGTTGAACACATGCCGGCGGAAATGATTGTGGAGCGGCGCCAAGGGGTATCGGTCGCCGCTCCACGGAAGCTGAGAACGGTTAGCGGTTAGTGGCCGTGGGTTTCCCGGTACGTCGCCTGCGGATTCCGCGAGGAGTTGAGGTTTGCGTTGCGCTCCTGGGCGTCGGGCGCCTGGAATGCAGCCTGGACGGAGTGCCCGCTGGCGGGTACGCTCGCCGAGGT
>VBHX01000084.1 GCA_005879945.1 Chloroflexota bacterium
CTTTCAACGTGTTGCCTCCAGGCGCTTAAGTTTAGTGGGCGAGGGTGCCAAGCAGGCTGCTTGCCTGCAGGCTTGCCACTCCCAAGTAGACGACGAGGGCGAGCCAGGCGGCTCCCATGGCCAAGCGGGCCCCGGTGGGAACCGAGGTGTAGTAGGGGTTGTTCGCGCTCCGAAAGCGCTCGATGAGGCTGGGCACGCCGAGGATGGCGATGATGATCACCAGCGGGTTGAGCAGGAAGTGGAAGAACAGGGCGCCGACCGCCAGCAAGGCGTAGCCGCCGACCATGAACCACTTGGAAACCGGAGCCAGGATCCACGAACCGTCGAGCTGCCAGATCGGAATCAGGTTGAACAGGTTGATGTAGAACCCGATCAGCGCCGCCAGGAGCAGCACGGGGCTGTGGAGCGTTCCGTACAGGGCGAACGCAACGGTGGCGCCGATCGTGCCGGCGATCGGGCCGGCGATACCGATCTGCGCCTGCTTCAAGGCGTCGGTCGGGTGTGAGCGCTGGAAGATGGCGGCGCCCAGGAAGGGGATGAAGATCGGCGCGGTCGCCTGCATGCCCTGCCTTCTGATCTCGACTACGTGGCCCATCTCGTGGACGAAGATCATCGTCAGGAGAGCGACGGCGAACCAGGGTCCGTAGAACAGCGCGTAGCCGCCAAAGCTCACGACCAGTGAGATCAGCGTTCCGGCGGCCGGGATCTTGAAGATGAGCAGGAGGACCCACTTTCCGTAGGCGAACGCAGCCGCGGCGGCGGCCGCAAGACCGCCAAGGATCCCGCCATTCCGCCTCCGCGTGGGCGTGGGCGAGTAGTGGTACGGCGAAGTCGGCGGGATGTCCGACGTCACCGGGTAGAGCGGCGGCGGGGGTGGCACCTGCCCTCCGGACGGGGGCGTGGACGGCTGGTTCCTCTCTTCCATCTCGTTTATCTAGATACCCCGGCCGGGAACGGCCTAATCCGGACTACCAAAACCCGACGAACTCCGAGGCCAAGGCCTTGGGTTCTCGGGGACCCCTGAGGAATGGATTCAGCTGGATTCGCCCACCGTATGGTGGCGGGTGGTCAGGCGGCGGACGGTCGCCTGGCGACTGGACAGCAGGAGCGAGGACGTTTCCGCGTAGCCGCTGCCGTAGACGACACCCGGAAGCAACGGACCACCGGTAACACCGGTGATGGCGACCGCGATATCAGCCCCTGGCGCCAGGTCGGCGACGCCGTAGATGCGTGATGTCTGGTCGCCGATGAGGGCGCGCTCCTCGTCATTTCGCGGCCACAGGCGTGCCTGAAGCTCACCGCCCAGGCAGCGCACCGCGCACGCCGCAGCGAGCGTAGCGTGCGTGTCGCCGATGCCGACGGCGGCGTCAATCCCCGTGCCTGGAAGTGCCGCCATGACGGCGCTGGCGAAGTCGCCCTCCTCGAGCATGCGGATGCGCGCCCCGGCCGCCGCAACCTCCGCGGTCATCTCCTGGTGGCGTGGGCGTTCGAGAATTGCGACGGTCAGATCCTGGACCCGCACGTTACCGGCGAACGCGATCCGCCGAAGGTTGTCCGCGATCGGGTCGTCTAGCTCGATCGCCCCCCTGGATGCGGGGCCGGCTGCCATCTTCTCCATGTGCGATACCTCCGGCAGCTCAGCAAAACCGCCCGGCTCGACCGCCACGAGCACGGAGACGGCATTGATATGACCCCGCGCGACCTGGCTGGCGCCTTCGATCGGAAAGGGTCCGATATCGACCTGGCGCTCCCCGCCCTTGATGACGGCGCCCCGTGGAAAGTGCGTCTGGTGTCGAGGGCTGAGGACGATCGTGGCGGTGAGGCCCGAGGCTTCCAGCGACTGACGCATCGCCTCCGACGCCGCATCCGCCACCCGGTCGGGATCTCCCTTGCCAAGCAACCGCGCGGCCGCCAGGGCCGCGGCCTCGGTCGCGTGGACGAGCTCCAGCGCGATGTCCCGACGCACGCCGAGGTAGCTTCGTGAAGGGTCCTGCATGGGCGGAGTTACCTAGCTTGCTCTAGTCGAGTTCCGGTTCTTCGAGCAGCTCCGCGGGGCGGAGCTCCATCTGGTCGATGCCGCTCTGCAGGAACGCCGCGCGCACGAAATCACGGAAAAGCGGGTGCGACCGGTTGGGCCGCGACCGGAACTCGGGGTGGAACTGCGTGGCCACGAACCACGGGTGGTCTTCCAGCTCGATGATCTCCACCAGCCTGCCGTTCGGCGAGACGCCGCTGAAAAGCATCCCAGCCTCGCCCAGTGATTCGCGGTACTCGTTGTTGAACTCGAAGCGGTGGCGGTGGCGCTCGTACACGACCTCTTCACCGTACGCCTTATGCGCAAGCGTGCCCGGCACGAGCTTGCAGGGATACAGGCCGAGGCGCATGGACGCGCCCATCTGGTCGATGTTTCTCTGCTCGGGCATCAGGTCGATCACCGGCGTCGACGTGAACGCTGCGAACTCCGTGGAGTTCGCGTCGGGGGCATCGAGCGCCTCACGCGCGAAGTCGATCACGGCGCACTGCATGCCGAGGCACAGACCCAGGTATGGGATGCGGTTGTGCCGCGCGTAGCGCGACGCCTGCACCTTGCCCTCGATGCCGCGATAGCCGAACCCACCGGGAACCACGATGCCGGCCACTCCTTGCAGCGCCGACGTGTCGCCGGCGTCGAGCTTCTCGGACGAAACCCACTTGATTTCGACCGCAACCCCGTGGTTAACCCCGGCGTGCTTGAGCGACTCGATCACGCTCAGGTAGGCATCGGGGAGGGCGACGTACTTGCCCACGAGCGCGACCGGAACGGTTGCGCGCGGGTGCTTGATGCGGTCGACCAACTGGATCCAGTGACTGTTCTCCGGCGCGTTCGCGACCTCATCGAGCTCGAAGTGCTTGGCCATGACCTTGCCGAAACCTGCCGCCTCGAGCAGCAGCGGGACCTCGTAGATCGAGTCCACGTCAGGAACGGACACGACCGCTTCGCGCGGCACGTCGCAGAACAGCGCGATCTTCTCCTTCAGGTCGGCGCCGATCGGCATCTCCGAGCGGCAGATGATCGCGTCGGGCTGGATTCCGATCCCGCGCAGCGCATGCACCGAGTGCTGCGTCGGTTTGGTCTTGGCCTCTTCGCCGCGGATGACCGGCACGAGCGAGCAGTGGACGTAGAAGACGTTCTGGCGGCCAACATCGTTCTTGAGCTGCCGGATCGCCTCGAGGAACGGGAGGCTCTCGATGTCGCCGACGGTCCCACCCACCTCGACCACCACGGCATCAGCCTGAGGATCGCGCGAGGCGCGGAGGATCTTCTCCTTGATGGCGTTGGTCACGTGCGGGATGACCTGCACAGTGGCGCCCAGGTAGTCACCGCGCCGCTCGCGAGCGATGACCTCCTGGTAGATCTTGCCGGTGGTCACGTTTGACGCGACCGTAAGGTTCTCGTCGACGAACCGCTCGTAGTGTCCAAGGTCGAGGTCGGTTTCCGCGCCGTCGTCGGTGACGAACACCTCGCCGTGCTGGTAGGGGCTCATCGTCCCTGGGTCGACGTTGAGATATGGGTCCAGCTTCTGCAGGGAGACGGTGAGGTGGCGGGCCTTCAGGATGTTCCCGATGGACGCCGCAGTGATCCCCTTGCCAAGCGAGGAGACGACACCGCCGGTCACGAAAACGTACTTCGACATTGACGACCTCCAGGGCGGTTTTTCAAATCTTACCGGGTCAGGCCCGGCGGTAAACATCGGCGCTGCGCTGGTTAGGCCTTTGGCTCGGCTTTTGGCTCCAGGACCACGACCTTGGTCTCGTACTCCCCTGACGACGCCTGGACGCTCAGCTTGGGCTGGGGCTCGCCGGCCGTGAGGCCGATCTCCTTGAGGAATCGGTCGATGGGGTCGAGCTGCAGCTTGAGCCCCGGGATGGCGTAGTGCATGGGCACGACGTAGCGCGGCTCGAGCTGCCTGACGACCTCTGCCGCTTGGGCGGCGTTGATGGCCGAGTGCCCGCCGACGGGGACGAGCAGGACGTCGGCGGACGACAGCGTCTCGGCCTCGGTGTCGTCGAGGCTGTGCCCGAGGTCGCCGAGGTGGCAGACGCGGACGTCGTCGATCTCGATCAGGTAGACCGTGTTCCGGCCTTTCTTTGCGCCCTTCTCGGCGTCGTGGTAGGTCGGGACGCCGATGACCGCGACGCCGGCGACCTCGTACTCGCCCGGACCGCGGATCTCGTAGGCCTCGCGCACGGCCTGCGCGTAGCTGTGGTTCTCGTGCTCGTGGCTGATGGTGACGAGGTCGGCGTCCAGCCGCGAAAGCTTGAGGCCGATCGCCGGCGGGTACGGGTCGGTGACGACGGCGGCGCTGCGGCCGCGGAGCCGGAAGCAGCCATGTCCGAGCCAGGTGACGTCCAAAGGCTTCTCCTTACATTCTCTCTGGTGCTGTGACGCCCATCAGATCGAGCGCCGTCTTCAAAGTGTGACGCGCCGCCCGGCCTAGCTCCAGCCTCGCCCGGGTCAGCTTGGGGTCATCGACCACCACGCGAAACTCGCTCGTCTCATTGCCCGCGTGGTAGAAGCGATGCACCGCGGTCGACAGGTCGTGCACGTAATAAGGAATGCGATGGGGCTCGAGGAGCCTGGTCGAGTCCTCTACGACCTCCGGCCAGAACGCCAGCTGGCGCGCGACTTCCAGCTCCCATGGCTGCATCAACAGCGACACGTCGGCCTCCTTGCGAAGGCTCGGGTGCTTCTCGAGCGCCGTGGCTTCGACATTGACCAGCCGTGCGTGCGCGTACTGCGCGTAGAAAACCGGGTTCTCGTTGCTCTGCGTGAGCGCCAGCTCGAGGTCGAACTCGATCGTCGTGTCGGGCGAGCGCAATAGATAGAAGTAGCGGACCGCGTCCGAGCCGACCTTGTCGATCAACTCGTCGAGCTCGACGAAGCGACCGGCGCGCTTGGACATCTTGCCTTCTTTCAGGTTGACCATCTGGTGGATGATGATTTCGAGCCTTTCGGCGTCGATCCCCAGCGCGACCGCGGCGGCTTTCAGGCGCGCGACGTAGCCGTGATGATCCGCGGCCCACACCTCGATCACGCGGTGAAAGCCTCGGCGCTCGAAGCGGCTGAGCAGGTAACCGAGGTCTGACGCAAAGTACGTCGGCTCGCCATTGGAGCGGATGACAACCCGGTCGTCCTTTTCCGATCGCACATGCTCTCCGAGTCCGTCTTCCTCCTCCAGCGCGGGACCGAACCACAGCGCGCCCTCGCGCTCTTTGAGAAAGCCCTCCTCGCGGAGCTGCTTGATGGCGAGCTGGGGCAGGCCGTCCAGCCACAACCGCGATTCGGGAAACCACTCGTCGTACCGGACGTTCAGACGGGCGACGCTCGCCTTGATGCGCTCGACCATGAGCGCGATCGCGAACTGACGCACTTTGGCTTCGGCCTGCTCCCTCTGCAGCGAGTCGATGTCGCCCAGCTCGCGCTTCGCGATCTCCGCCAGCTCGGTGACGTACTCGCCGACGTACCCGCCTTCGGGTGGTTCCTCGCCATTCATCCGCGCCCAGACCGACGCCCCGAACCGGCGCGCCTGCGTGTTCTGGTCGTTGACGTAGTACTCGCGCTGGATCTTGTGGCCCGTGAAATCCAGCAGCCGAGAGATCGAATCGCCGAGGACGACGCCCCGGCCGTGACCGATGTGCATCGGCCCGGTCGGGTTGATGCTTCCGAACTCCACCTGCACGCTCTCGCCGCGCCCGAGGTTGCTCGCGCCGAAACCCTCGCCGTGCGAAGCCACCTCTGTGACCAGGCGGTGCAGCCACTCATCGGCGAGCCTGAAGTTGACGTAGCCGCCGGCCGCCTCGGCGGTCGCGGCGCCGTCGGGTATGACGATCGTGCGCGCGATTCTCTCGGCGATCTGGGGCGGCGCTTGGCGCAGCTGTCGGGCGAGCTTGAGCCCCGCCGAGCTGGCGTAGTCGCCGTGCGCCGCTTCCTTGGCGCGGCCGAGCTCGAGGTCGGGCAGCTCACCCTCAACCCCCAACCCGCGGACGGCTTGGGCGAGGGCCTCGCCGATGCGGCTCCGGATGCCCATCCCCGCCTCTTCGGTCCTCAACAGGTCGGGTGCACGCCGACAAGCGTGAGCTGGACCTGGGTCGAGGTATTTCCGCGGGAGTAGCTCACTGTCACGCGCTGGTTGGCGTGGAATCGCGAGCGCAGGAGAAGCGGCAGCGGGTGGGCGGAGTCGACCGTCACGTCGTCGACCTGGGTGATGACATCGCCCGCCTGCAGGCCGGCGGTGGCCGCGGGCCCGGTCTTGTCGACCGCCAGTACGCGGCTCCCCGCCGGCGTCCCGAGCAGGGCAGCGGCCTGTTCCGTGAGCACGGTGCTCGTCGCCCCGAGGGAGGCGACGACCAGCTGCCCACCCGCCAGGATCTGCTGCACGTCGTCTTGGATGTCGGCGGTGTTGAGGCCGAATCCGCCGCTTGACCCCTGCGCCGCCATGGCGACGCCGATGACCTGGCCGCCCACGTTGATCAGCGGGCCGCCGGCGGTGCCCGAATCGATTACGGCGTCTGTCTGGATGGTGTCGCCGATCTCCAGGCTCTGGTCGGTGGCGACGGGGTCGGTCACCGTGACAGGCCGGTGCAGCGCGCTGACGATACCTCGGGCCACGGAGCTGCCGTTCAGCGGTCCCGCCACCGCGACGACCACCTGCCCCTGGACAAGCGACGTCGGGTCTGCGAACGCAAGGGTGGGCAGGCCGCTGACCTGGTCGATCTTGATCACCGCCACGCCGGTCTGGCAGTCGTAGTCGACCAGGCGCGCCTCGTGCGGCTTCGAATCGCCCAGCACGAGCACGGTCAGCGTCCTCGAGTGGGCGATGACCTGCACATTGGTGACGATGTAGCCGTCGCTGGTGGCGAGGTAGCCCGACCCGGCGCTGACCGACGGCTCCAGCTGCGTCACCACACTCACGACCGCGGGCTTGGCCCGGGTCGCGGCCTGGACGATGGCCGAGTCCTCGGAGATGGTGACGCCCGACCGGAGGTTCACCGACTGCGGGTTGGTGCGCGACTGCAGCTGGAGCACGGCGAGGCTGACGCCGCCCGCGACGACGGCCGCCAGCAGCGCAACTGCCGCGACCAGGGCGATCGGCCTCAATCGGCTGGTGCCCGCCGCGAGCCCGTTCGCCTTGACCGCGCTGGGGTCAGGCGGGCGCGCCTCGTCCGGGACCCGAGTCTGTGGCTGCACCCCCCGAGTTTAGGTTTCGGGAGGAATCGACTATAAGGAGGGGTCGGTCGGGTACCAGGTCAGCACGAGCTGCCGGTTGTGCTCGAAGCCCGCCGACCGGTACAGCCGGACTGCGGCTTCGTTGTCTGGCCGGGTCCAGACGTAACCCAGGGTGACGCGGCGCTCGCGGAAGAGCCGGACGGCCTGGTCGATGAGCATGTCGCCGACGCCGCGGCCACGGTGCTCGGGCGCGACATAGACCTCGGCGACCTCGCCCTCGAGGCCGGTGCCGGGGTCGAAGAGGACGATCCAGCAGAAGCCGATGACCGAGTCGATCTCGTCGCGGACGACGAAGACGACGTTCTCGCCTTTGAACGTGCTGGGCACCGTCGCCAGATGGTCTTCGATGTCCTCGCGACGGAGCTGCGGATGGTCGGAGTAGTGGACCTGCTCGCCCATGTGAAGCTCGACGAGCAAGGGCTTGATGAGGTTGTACTCGCCGTCCGCCAACTGTTCCACGTCGAGTGTCCTCATTGTCTCGATGGTAGCCTAGGCGCTCGGTCAAAACGCATCCGTTTCAAACGAAAATGCCGACGTAGCTCAGCTGGCAGAGCAGCCGCCTCGTAAGTGGCAGGTCGTGAGTTCGAATCTCACCGTCGGCTCCACGTGAAACGGTTACGACGCGGCTCGCGCTACGGGTCTCGGCGACCAGAGCATGGATAGTAGGAACAGCACTTCCGCCAGGATGATGGGGAACGCGAGGACGAAAAGGGCCAGCTGCAGCAGGGCGTAGCCCACGACCATCAGCCCGACCTGCCACGCGGTGGCGCCGCTGCGCAGGACCAGCCAGCCGGCGACGATGAGCATCAGGAAATCCTGGAAGCCCAGGTATGGCGTGGAGAGCAACGAGCCGGCGATGCCGGCGGCGATGGGGATCTCCGGACCCTGCGCGCGATTGCGCCAGGCGGCGAGCAGCGCAACCGCCACCACCACGACCTGCACAACGTGCAGCGCCAGGCCGAGGCCGAGATGACCGGAGATCGAGTACTGCCGCGTGATGTCCCAGGCGGGTGTTGACGTCTGGGCGAGCACGTCTCGGTACAGGGCGAGGCCCTCCGAGCCGAGCAGCGCCAGCGCGACGAGGGCGATGAGCAGCGATGCCACGAGCCACGCGCCGAATGTCCGCGCGTGTCCTGACACCAGGAGGCACAGCGGCACCAGCAGCGCCAGCTGGGGCTTGAGGACGATTAGGCTCAGCACGAGGCCGGCCCATACCGGACGGTCGTGCTTGATCAGCCACCACGCGGTCGCGATGGCCGCGGCCACCCATGCCCCGGGCTGGCCGACCATCACCCCGAACGCCACTGGAAAAACCCCGACCAGGAGCACCAGGTGCGCGGCCCGGACGAAGCGACCTGGCGGGGCGAGCAGGTACCAGGTCCAGACCAGCGCGGCCAGCAGCAGCAGCGTCCACACGACCAGCCCCGCCTGGAACGGCAGGAGCAGAAAGGGCGTGACCAGCCAGGCGAGTGGGGGCAGCGAGATGAACGGCTGCGGGTTGAAGCCGTGGCCGAGGCCCTCGATCGCGGCTGCCTGCGCCGCCAGGTCGTAGAGGCGCCTATAGCCCTGCTTGATGCCGATCGTCGCCGCGGCGTAGTCGAGCCGGAAGTCGTTGCGCACGGCGTACTGAGAGATGTACGTGACCGAGGCCGCCCACAGGTCCCAACCGATCAGGATCAGCCCGACGACGAGCCCGACCGCGGGCCAGAGCCGGCGCCTGGACCGTACGTAAGCGACCACCGGCACAAAGTAAAAGGGCTCGGACCCAAGTCCGAGCCCTCTTGCCGCCTTAAGTGGTCTTAGTTGACCTCTCGGTAGTCGGCGTCGACCACGTCCTCTTCTTTCTTCTTCTCGCCGCCTTCGTGCCCATCCGACCCTGACGCTTCTGACGGGGTCCCAGCCCCGCTGCCAGCGCCCTGGTAGATGTGCTGGCCGATCTTCTGGAGAGCCTCGTTGAACTCGTCCATCTGCCTGCGAAGCGCGTTGGTGTCCGAGCCCTTGGCCGCGCTCTTCAGCGCCTCGAGCTTGGTGTTCACCTCGGTCTTGACGTCTTCCGGGATCTTGTCGGCGTTGTCCTTGATGACCTTCTCCGCCTGGTGGATCATGTGGTCCGCCTGGTTGCGGAGCTCGACCTCTTCGCGCTTCGCGCGGTCCTCCCCGGCGTGCGCCTCGGCCTCCTTGACCATGCGCTCGACCTCTTCCTTGCCAAGGGTCGAAGATGCGGTGATCGTCACCGACTGCTCGCGCCCGGTGCCCTTGTCCTGCGCCTTGACGTTGAGGATGCCGTTGGCGTCGAGGTCATACGTGACCTCAATCTGCGGCATGCCCCGCGGCGCGGGCGGAATGCCGTCCAGGTGGAAGCGGCCGAGGGTGCGGTTGTCCCGCGCCATCTCACGCTCGCCCTGGAGCACGTGGACTTCTACCGACGTCTGGTTGTCGGCCGCGGTGGAGAACACCTGCGACCTGGAGGTCGGGATGGTGGTGTTGCGATCGATGAGTTTGGTCATGACTCCGCCCAGCGTCTCGACACCCAGCGAAAGCGGGGTGACGTCGAGCAGCAGGATGTCCTTGACCTCGCCCTTGAGCACCCCGGCCTGGATGGCCGCACCGACGGCGACCACCTCGTCGGGGTTGACGCCCTTGTGGGGCTCCTTGCCACCGAGCAGGTTCTTGACCAGCTGCTGGATGACCGGCATGCGGGTCGCGCCACCGACGAGCACGACCTCGTCGATCTGCTGCGGGATCAGATTGGCGTCCTTGAGGGCGGCCAGGAAGGGCCCGCGGCACCGCTCCGTGAGGTCGGCGGTCAGCGACTCGAACTTGGCTCGGGTGAGCGTCATCTCGAGGTGCTTCGGGCCGGTCTGGTCGGCGGTGATGAACGGCAGGTTGATGGTCGTCTCGAGCCGTGACGACAGCTCGATCTTCGCCCGCTCGGCCGCCTCGGTGAGGCGCTGCAGGGCCTGGCGGTCTGTCTTCAGGTCGATTCCGTTCTGCTTCTTGAACTCCTCGGCCAGCCAGTCCACGATCCGGCGGTCGTAGTCGTCGCCACCCAGGTGTGTGTCGCCGTTGGTCGACTTGACCTCGAAGACGCCGTCGCCGACGTCGAGCACTGAGACGTCAAACGTTCCGCCGCCAAGGTCGAAGACCAGGATCGTCTCGTTGGCCTTCTTATCGAGTCCGTACGCGAGCGAAGCCGCGGTGGGCTCGTTGATGATGCGGATGACGTTCAAGCCCGCGATCTGTCCCGCGTTCTTGGTCGCCTGCCGCTGCGAGTCATTGAAGTAAGCGGGCACGGTGATGACCGCGTCCGTGACCTTCTCACCCAGGTACGCCTCGGCGTCTGTCTTCAGCTTCTGCAGGATCATGGCCGAGATCTCTTCGGGCGTGTAGTCCTTGTCCGTGGCCGGCACGTGCACGACGACACGGTCGTCCTTCCCAGGCTTGACCTGGTACGGGACGATCTTCCGCTCCGACTCCACTTCGGAGAACTTGCGGCCCATGAAGCGCTTGATCGAGTAGACGGTGTTCTCGGGGTTTACGGCTGCCTGCCTGCGGGCAAGCGTGCCGACCAGCCTTTCGCCGGTCTTGGTGAACGCGACCACCGAGGGCGTGGTACGGGAACCTTCCGCGTTCGGGATGACAACAGGCTCGCCGCCTTCCATGACGGCGATAACCGAGTTGGTCGTCCCCAGGTCGATTCCTACGGTTTTTGGCATCTGCGATTCCTCCACGCGCCACGACGGGCGCGTATTTCAATTGTCAACTTCTGTTCTTGTTCCCCAGGCCTGCGGCACCGAAACCACATCCCGGTAGTCTTTCGGAGATGCCCGTTTTTGAGCTCGACCCCGTGGACCAGATCGCGATCGCCGCGGTCGGCCAGCCTGGCCAGCGCCAGTTCTTCCTGCTCGCCAGCGGCGCGGGCCGGACGCTGACCCTGACCTGCGAGAAGTCGCAGATCCAGGCCCTCGTCGTCCGGCTCCAGCAGATGATGGCGGCCCAGGGCATCGAGGGCATCGATGCGACCTTGCCCGAGCCGGGGCTCCAGCCGGGTGAGCCAGAGTGGCAGGTCGGCGAGATGGGCCTCGGGTACCACGAGGACCGGCGCATGTTCGTCCTGGTTGCAAGCCAGGGAGCGGCCGGCGAAGAAGGCGCGGCGGACGATGCGCCCAGCGTGCGCTTCTGGCTCAGCCCCGACCAGGTCATCGCGTTCTCGAAACAGGCGGAGACGGTGCTCACGGCGGGCCGCCCGCTGTGCCCGCGCTGCGGCCTGCCGATGGATCCAGCCGGCCACCCATGCCCGGTCAACAACGGTGCCAGGCCGATCTTCTGACCCGGCGCTTCCCGCGCCCGAGGCCGCCGAGCGCCTCATGGCCAAGCTGCCCGAGATGCGCCTCGCGGGCATCCTGCACGGGGCGTCGAACTACACGTTCCTGGCCACCCTGGCGCCGCACCCGCCCAGAGGGCTGCGCGTCGTGTACAAGCCTGCGCGCGGCGAGTCGCCGCTGTGGGACTTCGAATCCAGGACCCTCTACAAGCGCGAGGTCGCAGCCTACGAGCTCAGCAAGGTCATCGGCTGGCCGAGGATCCCGGCCACGGTCGTCCGACGCCGAGCGCCGCACGGAGTCGGCATGGTCCAGCTCTTCGTCGACTCGGACAACCGCCACTTCCTGGGCGAGCAGTCGTCATTCCGCGACACGTGGATCAGGGTCGCCCTATTCGACGTCATCACCAACAACGCCGACCGCAAGTCCGGCCACTGCCTGTTCGACGCCGAGGACCGGGTGTGGGTGATCGACCACGGCCTCACGTTCCACACCGACCACAAGCTGAGGACCGTCATCTGGGATTTCGCCGGCGAGCCGCTGCCCGGCGAGCTGTGCGATGACGTCGAGCGGGCGCTCACCAGCCTGCACAGCGGCGCGGTGTCGCAGGCCATGGCCAGGCTCCTCAGTCCCGATGAGGTGGACATGCTCCGGCGCCGAATGCGTGGCGTGCTCGACCCGAGGTGGCGGTTCCCGGAACCGACCTCGGCATGGTCCATCCCCTGGCCCCCGATCTGATGGCGTAACCTTCCCCAGTTCGCATGAAGGCCTTGAGGTTCCTGGTCCTGGTCGCGGTGTGGTTTCTGCTGGTGGCGCAGGCATCTCCGACCCCCACGCCGCAGCCCAACGCGAACATCGTGCTTGACACGGCTGCCGGCGGGGCCAACACCAAGATCACCGTCAACGGGACGCAGTTCCTCGCCCACGAGGATGTGACCCTCTACTGGGATTCGCCGAACAAGGTCGCGGCCAAAGTGACCACCGATCGCAACGGCGCCTTCACGACCACCGTCACCCCATACCCGGGCGACCGGGTCGAGCTGCACAACCTCTGCGCCAACGTGGGGCCTCCCACCCCATGCGCGAACTTCACCCTGCAGGGACCGCCATCTCCAACGCCGGTCGAGTCGCCGTCGCCAAACTCGTCGGCGTCGTCCACGCCCTCAGCGAGCCAAAGCTCCTCCCCCGTCGCCCTCCCTGTCAACTCCAGCGGAAGTGGAGGACTCGACGTGATCATGCGGCCGCCGCTTGTCTTCCTTCCGATCATCGGGCTCCTCGGTTTGCTGGCCGCGCTGGCCTACTGGGTGCTCATGAAGGTCGACCGCGACCGGCCGCCGGTGCTGCCTTCGGCCACAGTCGTACACCGAAGCGCACGCCCGGACTTGGCGCCGATGCATTCGCGCACGCCTCTTCCCGGAGCGCAGCCACCGCCGCCTCCTTCTGAGCCACCACCCGCCCCACCGACAACGCCCGAGCAGCCTCCTTACTAGGCACGAGACCCGGGCGTCTTTAGACTGACCCGGAATATGGCGCCCATCCTCGAGGTGCGCGACCTGGCAGTCCGCTTCGGCGGAGTGGTCGCCCTCGATCGGGTCTCATTCAAGGTCGACGAGGGTCAGGTGGTCGGGCTCATCGGACCCAACGGCGCCGGCAAGACCACCCTCTTCAACATCATCACGCGCGTTTACAGGCCGGCGGCGGGCACGGTGGTCGTCGACGGCAAGCCCGTCGAGAAGATGGCGCCGCATGAGGTCGTTCGCAACGGAGTGGCGCGAACGTTTCAGAACCTCGCGCTCTTCCGATCAATGACGGTGCTCGACAACGTGCTGGTCGGCGACCACATCAGGACCCGCAGCGGCTGGCTCGAAGCATCGGTGCCGCTGCCGTGGGCGCTGAGCGCTGAGGCCGCATCGCGCAAGCGCGCGCTCGAGACCCTCGAGTTCGTCGGCCTGTCGAACCTCGCGAGTCATCCGGTGGCGGTCCTGCCGTTCGGCACGCAGAAGCGTGTGGAGCTGGCGCGTGCCCTGGTCTCGCGCCCGCGTCTTCTACTTCTCGACGAGCCTGCCGGCGGCATCAGTCATGAAGAGGTCGACGGCATCGCACGCTTGCTCCGCCGCGTTCACACCGAGCTCGGCATGACCATGCTGCTCGTCGAGCATCACATGGGTTTTGTGATGGGAATCTCGGACCGCGTCGTGGTCCTCGACTTCGGCAAGAAGATCGCCGAGGGCAGCCCATCGGAAGTCCAGAGAAACCCCGTGGTCATCGAAGCGTATCTGGGTGCCGCTTGATGTCAGCGCTCCTCGAGCTCGAGGACGTCCACTGCGGCTACGGGCAGACGTCCGTGCTCCACGGCGTCACGCTGGCGGTACCCGAGGGCGGCATCGTCTCCCTCCTCGGCGCCAACGGCGCCGGCAAGACGACGACGCTCCGAGCCATCACCGGCGGCGTCCGCTGGCTGGGCGAAATCCGTTTCGCCGGCCGCTCGCTGCGGCGGATGCCAACCGAGGACATCGTGAGCCTGGGCATTTCGCACGTGCCCGAGGGCAGGGGAATTCTCACCGAGCTGACCGTCGACGAGAACCTCAAGCTGGGCGCGCATAAAAGAAAGGACGGGGCCGCGGTCCACAAGGACTACGACCGAGTCTTCGAATACTTCCCTGTTCTGCGCGATCGGCGGCGGCTTTCGGCAAGCACGCTGTCGGGCGGTGAGCAGCAGATGCTCGCGGTGGCGCGCGCGATGCTCATGAAGCCGCGGCTCATGCTCCTCGACGAGCCGTCTCTCGGGCTCGCGCCGCTGGTCGTGCGTTCGATCTTCGAGATCATCCGCACGATCAACCAGACCGACCATGTCGCGGTGCTGCTGGTCGAGCAGAACGCGCGCCTCGCGCTCGAGCTGTCGACCGATGCCTACGTGCTCGAGGTCGGCAGGGTCGCGGTCAGCGGCAAGAGCGCAGACCTGCAGGGCCAGGATTCCGTCCGGCGCTCATACCTGGGCTACTGAACGAACGATGCAGGAACTCATCCAGCAGGTCGTCAGCGGGCTCGCGAGCGGGGGAATCTTCGCCAGCCTCGCGCTTGCGCTGGTGCTCATCTACAACGCCATGGGTCTTGTCAACTTCGCCCAGGGCGAGATGGCCATGTTCGCGACCTTCATCGCGTACACGCTGATCAGTCACGGGCTCAACTACTTCATCGCCTTCCCGCTGACGCTCGGGCTTGCCTTTGTCGGCGGCGTGCTGATAGAGAGGGTGGTCATCAGACCCGTCGAACGCGCGCCCGTGCTGACGCTGGTGATCGTTACGCTAGGCCTCGCGACGCTTATCAACGGCGCGGCCGGGTTCTTTTTCGGCTATACCCCCAACTATTTCTCGAGCCCGTTCTCTACGCACACCGTGAACATCCTCGGCGCCTTCGCGAGCTACCAGGACCTGAGCGTGATCGCGGTGTCGGCAGTGGTCCTGCTCGCGATCTTCCTTCTGCTCCAGCGCACCACGATCGGCCTCACGCTTCGCGCGGCCGCCCACCACCCCGAGGCCAGCCGCCTCCTCGGTATCCGCGTCAGCTGGATGCTCGCGTTGGGTTGGGGCCTCGCCTCGGCGGTAGGCGCCGTGTCGGGAATCATGGTCGCGCCCATCCTGCTGCTCGAGCCGAACATGATGCAGACGATCATCATCTACGCCTTTGCCGCCGCGGTTCTGGGCGGGATCGACAGCCCGCTCGGTGCGGTGGTCGGCGGCTTGATCGTCGGCGTCACCGTCAACCTGGTCGGCGCTTACGTCGTGGGTGGCGACCTCGAACTAGCGGTCGCGCTGGCGATCATCGTCGGCGTTCTCGTGCTCAAGCCGAACGGCCTCTTCGGCCGCGCCGCGGTCCGCATCGTCTAAGTGAGCCGACTCCGCAACGCACCGCCCCGTTACTGGCTCGGCCTCGTCGCACTGCTGTTCTTCGTCGGCCTGCCGACGGTGGTCACCAGCTTCCAGGCAGGCGAGTGGACGCAGGTCCTCATCTTCGCGATCGTGATCATGGGCCTCAACATCCTGGTCGGCTACAGCGGCCAGCTGTCGCTGGGCCACGGCGCGCTCATGGCGGTCGGGGCGTACACGTGCGGCGCTCCGGCTGTCAGCGCTGTACCTGGCCCTCGCAACATTTGCGCTTGCCGTGGTGACGCCCAGCCTGATCAAGCGGCCCGCGGCGCTCACGGGCGGAGTGCAGGGAATCCTTCTCTCGCCGCCGGAGCCGCCTCAGTTCGCCAGCGATGCCT
>VBHX01000085.1 GCA_005879945.1 Chloroflexota bacterium
CGGGTTGGGCGCGTCGCTGACGGTGCGAGGTGGGGAGGAGGCGCCGTTCACGACCGACAATGGCAACCTGGTCCTCGACCTCACGTTCGAAAACGGCATTGCGGATCCGGCGGCGACCGGTCGGTCGTTGAAGACCACGATCGGAGTCGTCGAGACTGGATTGTTCGTGGGGATGACGGACACGTGCATCGTGGCCGGCCCCGATGGCCCCCGAATGCTGGGCGGCAGAAAGCCCTAATTCCCTCCCCGCCCCGCGTGGAGGTCGGCCGGCGATTACTCCTCCCCGCCCCGCGTGGAGGTCGGCCGGCAATTACTCCTCCCCGCCGTGCGGGGAGGTCGGCCGCGTTAGCGGCCGGGTGGGGAGATGCGAACTAGTCACTCCTCCCCGCCGTGCGGGGAGGTCGGCCGCGTTTAGCCCGGGTGGGGAGATGCGGATTGGTTACTCCTCCCCGCCGTGCGGGGAGGTCGGCCGCGTTAGCGGCCGGGTGGGGAGATGCGGAGTGGTTACTCCTCCCCGCCGTGATCGCCTTTGGGTAGTGTTGGGCCCGGAGCGTGCGCCTAGCTCGGTCGAGGGCGCGGCAGTGGAAATGCCGTAGGCGCGCAAGGGCCTCCAGTGTTCAAATCCCTTCCGCTCCGCCCACAAGCATTGGGCCCTCTAACAGGTCGCGTTCACGCAATGGTTGGCGCGGAGACGAGCACCTCATCCTTCGGCCAATGGGAAGTAGAGCCCCATTCCGTACCCCGCCGAAAGACCGCCATCGCCTGCGGGTCATTCTGGAACTTGTCAGTCATGCTGTCGAAAGTGGCAAGGTCGGCATACTCGGTTTCCAGAATGATGTAGTTGAAGTCACCAGACACCGGAGACCAAGCAGATGCCTCTGGGAGGCCGAGCTTGCGGCTGGCGGCATTCATCTCGTCGACCCAAGCGAGGGCGTCGCGGTACTTCCCTAGAGCTGCGACAACGTGTAGACGGTGACGGACCATTTTGAGACCCTCCCCTCGGCCTCGTCTTGCGAGCACCGCCGCGCGGCCGCAGCGACGGGCAGTCGGATCATAGGCCGATCTCTTATTGCGACAATTGCCCCTGGACGGGTGGCCGAGTCCGGTCGAAGGCGCAGCACTGGAAATGCTGTACAGCCGCAAGGCTGTCTTGGGTTCAAATCCCAACCCGTCCGCTTGCGACCTCCCGCCCCTCAATGCGAAACAGTTGGCAAACCCTACGGTTGAGCGTATGCTTAACCTGTGTCCAGAGTCGTAACCGCTGAAGATCTTCGCGCCAGACTGGGTCAGGAGCTCGATACGTTGAAAGCGGCCAACGACGTCCTCTATGTGTCGAAGCGTGGCAGGTTGGCCGGGGTCCTCATCGACGTCGATCGATATGCAGACATCCTCGAGCGGCTCGAGTTCCTCGAGGACAGCCTGGCG
The DNA here is from genome assembly GCA_005879945.1 of Chloroflexota bacterium. Classification (GTDB taxonomy): domain Bacteria; phylum Chloroflexota; class Dormibacteria; order Dormibacterales; family Dormibacteraceae; genus UBA10449. The sequence continues at coordinate 1,426 of VBHX01000085.1, forward strand.
GCGCTGCAGGCGCGAGATGAAGTGGACAGGGCCGTGCCATGGAGCGAGGTCCGCGGTAGCTGACGCCGGCTCGTCGACCCTACGAAATCCGACTGCATCCAGAGGCGCAACGGGCATATGCCCGTCTGCACGGGTCAGCTCGCGAGCGGGTCGCGACAGCCATAGATGGCTTAAGCCGAGAGCCGAGACCGCACGGAGACACCAAGTTGGCTGGACGCGACGACTTTCGGATTCGAGTCGGAGATTATCGCGTTGTCTATGCGGTCGATGACGATAGGCGGCTCATTGTGATCGCGCGGATCGCGCACCGCCGCGAGGTCTATCGACGGTAACCCGTCAAGTCCGACTTCCGTAGCCGGTTCTTAGTCCACCCAGCCAAGCGCCTGGACCCAGACGACGAATCCGAAGAGGTCTGGCCTCTGGGCTGCCTCCGCGACTCCCGCAACGAGCTCATCGAGCTCGGCTGCGGTTTCGTGCCGGCTATCGGATTGAGCGCTGAGGTTAGATTGGCGATTGTAAGGAGTACATGCAATGCTGGTGGCTCACGCAGGGAAGAAATGATTCAGTCGTTCAGATTGTTGCAATGCGCCCGTCCGTAGCGGAGTAATGGAGGGTTTCCCGGGACGCCGCCGCCTGCTTGCCGCGGTCCAGCTGACCCGACGCGTCCTCTGGGAAAGTCGGCGCATAGCCCTGGAGCGCTCGTTTACGTTCTGGCAGACGCTCGGCGTCCACGTCACGCCCAATCACTACTACGGACCGGTCCCAGACACCAGGCACTTGCCAGCATCGCTCTGGTCGCAACGTCTGCAGTCGCCCGGGGTTGACATGCGAGATGCAGAGCAAGTCGCTTTGTTGCAGACATTTGCGTCGTCGTTTCGCGCGGAGTATGGGACGTTCCCCATGAGCCCACATGCCGGCATGGGAAAGTACTACGTCAAGAACGGAATGTTTGAGAGTGTCGATGGCGAGATTCTCTACTGCATGATCCGCCACTTTCGCCCAAAGCGACTAATTGAAGTCGGTGCCGGCATATCAACGGTGCTTTCGGCGCAAGCTGTATTGCGGAACGCCTCGGACGGTGATCCGTGTGAATTCGTCTCGATTGATCCATTTCCGACGAGCAGTCTGCAGGCGGGTCTCGACGGCCTGTCGGAGTTGCTGGCAAAGCCGGTTCAAGAGGTCGGGCTTGACGGGTTCATGCAGCTGGCCCGAAACGACATTTTGTTCATTGACTCAAGTCACGTCGTCCGAATTGGAGGAGACGTCTTGTACGAGCTTTTGGAGATACTGCCTCAGCTCGCGGTCGGCGTAGTTGTTCACCTGCATGACATTTTCATGCCCGCCGAATACCCCAAAAATTGGGTTCTAAAGAACAAAAGGTTTTGGTCTGAACAGTACTTGCTTCAAGCGTTCCTGGCCTTCAATAAGGACTTTGAGGTGTTGTGGGGCTCGAGCTACATGCATCTCATGCATCCGGAAATGCTCGAAGCGGCTTTCCCTTCATACCGTCGGGATAGATGGTGGCCTGCCAGTTTCTGGATTCGAAGGGTGGCCTGAGCGGCTCTGGCCGCCGTTTCAGACCTCTGTCGCCTCAGTCGTGCGCGGTTGTCCAAGTTGGCGCATCAACTCGCCGTAGCGCGCGACCGTTCGGTTCCAAGAATGCGGATCGGGATATCGTCGGCCTACCAATCCTGGAAGCCGGCGTAGAGCGTCTCGCAGCGCTGTTGGGTCGCGCGGAGGTACCAGGATGGCCCCCTCATAATCGGCGACGGCCGCCGGCAGCCCACCGACCGCGGTAATTACCAAGGGCAGGCCATTGCTCATTGCGATGTGGGCCGGACCACTGGCCGAGGAACGCCGGTAAGGCAAGACCACGGCGTCGGCGCCGGCGAAGTGGGCCGTAACATCACCGTCGTCCACGAAGCGATTAACCACCGTGATCCGCGCGCGATGACGGCTCGTGCCAATGCGCTGGATGGGCTCGTCCCAGCCCTCCCAGGTTTCACCGACGACCGTTAGCCAGTAGTGCTTCACCTCTTCGTCGTCGAGCATTTCGAACGCCGCGATGAGATCTTCAAGACCTTTGAAGGGTCGGATGATGCCGAAGTAGAGGAGGTTCACGGCGTCGGGGGGCGCAATCCGAACAACTGATCCGGAGCCCTCCGCCGGCTCGGTTGACACATGGTGGTCGAAAGGCCCGTGTGGGATGACGACGCAAGGCCGACTGCCGAGCCGATACCGTCGCTCGAGCGGTCCTCGGTCGGCATCGGAGTGGATCACAAAGGCCGCCGCGAGCCGCAGGAACAGGCGTCCGACGACCTTCACATGTGCTCGCGCTAACAGGATCCGGTCCTCGCCGGTGTCGAGGACCTCGTGAAACTCGACGATCAAGGAAGCCCCACGCACACGAGCCAGCAAAGCGATAGCAAGGTAGGTGTGGAGCACAGTCCCGGTCCACCACTCGAAGATGACGATGTCGGGCCGCCACCTCGCGAGGTCGATCAGGTCACGAAAGAGATTCGGTGCCCAGTACCAGTCAATTCCTCTGAGCACCGTGACACCGGGGTCGTAATTCAATCGCGTAATGGCGGTACCTGCGCGCGAGCGGCCTGGATACAGGAAAGACGGCATGAATTGACGCATTGGAATGGCAGCAACCACATAGCGCGTAGCCAATGCGTTGGTGAGTCGGATTGTGTAGTAGGTGATGCCGCTGAGAAGACGGGTACCAGCGCCCACCACCACCACCCGCGGGGTCGCAGCGGCGGGCCGATCGCTCAACGTCCCCATGAGATACGCTGCCGCGCCTCTCTCACGCCTCGTCGGCGTAGCGCGTGCGGACACCGGCAAGCAGTGATGCCGCAATCGTGGTCCCTCCAAGCGTCACAGCGAGCGATTCCTGAGACAGCCCCATCGGGGTGGTGCCGAGGAGCACGCTGACGTATATCGTCATCGCGAGGCTGGTGCCTACACTCGCCAGCAAGCGTTCGCTGGGCGAGAGTTTCGGTCCAGGAAATACAGCGCAGAGTATTGCGAACCCTGGCAGCACGAAAACGATCAGCACGCCAAGCGCGATCCGCACCGCCTGGGGGGCCGCAACGCTTGCGGTCACTATCGTGAAAACAGCTGCGAGACCTGTACCGGAAAGCAGCAGAAAGCGTCGACTTTTCACCCAGGACTATTCCCGTTTCGAGCCGTACTGGTCAGCGCTGGAGCGCAGGACCCGTTCTCGATAAGGGTGACATCGAAGATCTGGATGAACCCGGAATCGTAGATCAAACTCGTGCAGGGGGCGGAAGCGAACTTCTGCAACGCACGCACGGGGAATGCCTGTGAGTAACGGCCAGCACCTGGTTCATAGGGGCTGAAGTAGTAGCCGGGGGTTGGTGGTACGCCTCTTATCATTCGCCAGTCGACGAGGAGGTAGCGAACTCCTGATGCCCTGATGCTGTGCACGGCTGCCGCGTCCACTGTGTCCGCGAAAAAGATCGGCCAGATGTCATTCTCGTTTGCCGTGTTCTGCTCGCCGTAGACGGCGAGTGCCGACGCGTCGATCCAATTCGCGGCGAATCGTTGGTTGATCCCGAGCCGCTCCCTCGACCACTGCGAAGCGCTTACCACATCGGGCTGTACGGACCAGGGATAACCTGGTGGATTCGACGATTCGGGGAGCCGTTCGTAGAACGCGGTGCCGATGGTTACGCCTCCAACAAAGACAAATGTTGTCAGGGCAGCAGCCACCGCCACCCAGCGCCATCCAAACCACCTCGTGAGAGCAGCCGGCACCGGTCGCAAGCGGCGCCTGGTCCTTCGCCACCAGGTTGCCTCTGCGGTAAGGAGCCCTAGAACGCACCCGAGCCCGGCGAAGACATACTCCGACGACCGACCTGATATCACCACGCCAGTCGGAGCGAGTCGTGGCAGTAGGGTGAACGGGTAGATGACAGCCACACAGGTGGCAACCGCGATGGCCGGGCGGCGTCGCTGGGTCCATGCCAAGTAGAGGGCAAGCGGCAAAGCGAGCAGTAGCACGCTGATGGCGCCGAAGCTGGCCACGATCTCCCACGCGGGAGAAACGTGTCCACCGCTGGTGAATAAGTGCCTTGGCGGAGTTCGCCCGGTCAGAACAGATATTGTTTGTTGCAGCTCCGGGACCAGGTTGTTGGTGAAGAGGTAGGACTTTGCTGGTTTCGCGACCAAGACAAGCCAGCTCAGCGCTGCGACACCGGATACCGCAGCCATGAATCCCACGTTGCGCAGCTCCGCACCCGAGCGTCGAATGACTAGTTCGGCCAACCACCACGCACTCAAGAGTGCCGCGAGCGCGAATCCGGCCACATGGTGCGTGACGGTCACGGCGACAATCGCCATGGCCGCAACGATCTGTGGCCCTGGACCGGCCTCCTGGCGGATGCGCCCAAGCCACCAGACGACGAATGCCGCCAGTGGCAAAGCCAGGTTCTCGTACGCGAACGTCGAGCTCCAGAACAGGAACAACGGATTGGCGGCATAGACGAGGCTGGCGCCGGCGGCTGCACGAGCAGATCCAGTGGCTCTCTCGGCGACCAAGAAGAAGCAGGCCGACATGAGAATCCGCGCCGCCCCGATGATCAAGACGCCCGATACGAATGGACTGAGGCCGGTGAGATCCGCTAGGCCCGCCGTGGCCGCACCTAGCCCGGGGTAGAAAGCAGCGGTCGGAAGAAGCGGATTCGAGTTGAACACATGCTGCGTGCGCAGGATGTCCTGGGTATTCCGCAGATGGACGTACTCGTCAGTGCCTCTGAACGCATCCGGAGATCCCAGAAGCTTGGCGCCATAGAGGGCAATACCGAGGAGCACGACAAGCGCGAGCTGTTCATGCGGGTGAACGTTGTTTGAAAGTATTCGAAAGGCGATTGGCGCGAAGATGAGAAGCAGGCCAGCCCAGAAGAAGACCGAGGTTACCGAGTAGTCCCCGCCTTGGCGGCTCGCCGCGTCAGCGATTGCGACCGAGCCAAGGCCTAGCGCAGTGCACAGCGCAACCAACAACACCCACTTGAATTCGAAGTGACTGTCCTCGTGGCCTTGCGGCCACGCGACTGGTCGCATCACCTGAGCAGAGACCCGTCCTTGAGGCTCGCCGGCGGAGGAGCCCCGTGCGAAGCCAGGTGTCGACGCGACGGCAAGGAATGGCGGCCCATCGCCCGGATCAGCCATTCCATGTCGGTCTTGCCTGCTGCCGACAAGAGTCCGAGCAGGGCCACCGCTCGGGTCCGCAATTCCCCTGTGCGCAAGAGCTGAGTGAAGACTCTCGCCGCCTGACCCCAGCGACCTTCTACGAGCGCGAAGCGCCCGTGCGCGATCGCAGCCTCCTCGCGTTGTCGAGTTGGATCACGACGTATCGATGCGGCCAAAGCCGCCCCCACCTCAGGGCTCAGCGCGCTGAGAGCTTCCGTGACGACGGTCTGCATGTAAGCAGTTCTGTCCGGAGTGGTATCGAACCAGGTGGTGGTTGTAACTTGCCCTGCGTACCGGCGCCAGTGACCCACGACGTGCTGCGAACGGGCGAACTTTCCGACAGTGCCAAGTCGAAGCCAGGTTGGATGATCAACGTATGGAATACCGCTGGGCTGTAGGAAACCGCCGATTTGCTGCAGGGCTTGGCGGCGCACGATCACGGTGACGGCGACAATGAAGTTGAGGCGGATCAGGCTGGGGAGGATGCTCCCGATTGGGTCGTTTCTGGCGACGGGGCCGCGAGGCGCGTGCGAGAAGCGGGCGTAGATGCAACCCTTCTCGTCCATCAGTCCCGCCGCGCCATAGGCAAGAACAACAGCCGGGTCCGCAAACAGTGGGAGTTGGTCCGCGAGCTTGGTTGGCGGCCACGTATCGTCGCCCTCGAGGATCGCTACGAACGGGCTTGTCGCTCTGGCCATCGCCAACGCGTATGCACGGCCTAGTCCAGCCACCCCTTCGTGCTGTCGGCGAAGGACGACGATCCTGGGGTCGTGGAAGGACTCAGCGATGTCGGCGGTTCCGTCATCCGATCCATCGTCGACGATGACCATTTCCCAGTCTTGCAGGGTCTGAGCGAGCACGCTGCGAATGCACGGACCGATGAAGGCAGCATGGTTGTAGGTTGGGGTCACCACCGTTGTTCTGGCCACGCCTACCGGTCACCCGAAGCCAAGCGGGCTGCTCACCCTGAAGGGACCGAAGAGAGAGCACCAACAACCTCGTCGTAGACCCGCTCCACCTGTGGAATGACCGCGCTTGCAGTGAATTCAGCCGCGCGACGGCGACCGGCATTCCCCATGCGTTCGCGGCGTCCAGGATCGGCAAGTAGTTCCTGGATTGCCGCCCGCAAGGCTGCAGCGTCCCCTGGCGGCACAAGGATGCCAGTCGTCCCGTCGACTACAAGGTCCGCGAGCCCACCTACGGCAGAGGCAACCACGGGACAGCCCGCCCCCATCGCCTCGAGCGCGACGCGGCCGAATGGCTCGGGCCAGCTGGAAGGCACTACGGCGACGGTGCAGTTGGCCCAGGCGCGTATGACGTCGGTGTTCGGGACGTCCTCCACAACCGTGACGCCATCAGGAAAGTGGTGCGGGGTGTCCTCACGCCGTATCCCCACAAGGACCAGAGGGATCGCCGCGTCCAGTCCAGCCCAGGCCTCGAGCAGGACGCCAAGCCCCTTATGAGGGCCCAGCGCCCCGGCGAACATCAGATACTCACCAGTGGCCGGCACGAACTCGGGCCGTCCTGTGTCGGCGGACGGAAAGCTGTCATCAAGCAGGAAGGGCGGGATGACCTCGATAGGCGGTCGCCCAGGGGCGCCCAGCGATGCGCAGGCGCGAGCCACGGCGGTGCTGACGGCCATGAATCGGTCCACCCGGTGATGCCAGGGCCGCATCAAGTTGAGTCCGGTAGTGAGGGCAACGGAACGCAGCGGCCCGTACTGGCCGCTTGCACAGGCGATGCACTTGGCGAACTTCGGGCCGGTGCACACCCCGGACCTGTACACAAACGTGTTTTTCGGGCAGACCAATCCGTACTCGTGCATCGTGACCACAAGCCGCGTCTGCTGGGAAGGGAGGAACGCTAGAAGAGAGTGGAGGATCCACGAATGCGAGTGCACCACCTGAGGTCGTCTTTGCCGCACCAGAGCGGCAAGCGAACGGACCATCCCCGGGTCGGGGAGCGTCGGGTGGTACGGGTGCTCAGGGTCAGCGTAAAACGGGTTGAGTACCCGACTCCACCCGGCGATCCGGTGCACCGGGATGTCGCCGTCGAATTCGGTCCGGGTGCCACCTGGCCCGGCAAGCGTGACAACCTCGACTTCGTGACCGCGCCGAGCAAGCTCATGAGCGAGCAGGCGGACGTGCAGATCGCGCCCACCTACAAGGGGCGGGGGGTAGCAGTCGGTGGCCTGAAAGATGCGCATCAGCCGGTCATCTCATTGCGCCGCTTCTTGCGGAATGAGATATGGCTGGCGGTGGGCGAGGTCGAACACAACGAACGCACAACCGCTTAGCTGCATTGCCAGCCAAGCCCAGCCGATCGCGCTGATTCCGAGCACGGGGAGAAGCATCCAGGACAGCGCCAGTATGCCGACGCCCATGCCGAGGTTGAGCCCAGCGGCCGTGCGGAGCCTCCCCTGCACGCGCAACACAGCGACATACACGTTGGTGATCACGTCCGGGATTGCGGCAAGCACGACCACATGCAGCAGTCCGAGAGAGTGATGCTCGTAGGCGGGGCCGAATGCCGACAGCAGGACCGCACCCATCACGAGAATTACCAAAATGCACGGTGCGATCAGTAGGGCGATGATGGTGAGGGCACGGCGAGCCTTTACCAGTACATCGTGCGGGCTGTGCGCGCCCTCGGCGAACAACGATTGGGATACTGCGGGCGCGATGATCAGGAAGATTCCCGCCATCATCCAGGTCGTGTAGAAGTACGCGTTGTCGGTGGCGGATAGGCGCGCCGTCACCAGCAGGGGGAGCAGGTACGGCAGCAACGCGGCTCCCATACTGATGAGCTGGTGCCCCACCAGGCGCGAGCGCAGCTCCTGCGCCCGGCGTGCGAGCGCCGATGGCCGCGGTACGTGCAGGAAATTGATCCGCCTCATCAGCAGGCCTGCGCCAAGCCCGAGCCCGACCGATGCGGCCAGGGCCCAGGCGCCCAGGAGCGCCAGAGCGTTGTGCCCGGCCACCACGGTCAGCAGAAGCGCGGCAACAACCTTTCCGGCCGCGACGACGGAGTTGCGGCTGAGCATGTTCCCAGCTGCGCGCTGGGCAAGGAACGAGTAGTCGAGAACAGCACCGACGGTCAGTGCTACCGTTCCGACAGCCAAGACCGCCGCGTACGCCGGCCGGTGAAGCACGCTGAAGTGGCTGGAAACCAACGGCAGCACCAGGAACGTCACACAGCCGATGACGAGGCTCGTTGCGACCGCGGTTGTCATCCCGGCCCAAAACGTCAGCGACCAGCCCGCGGAACTTCTCTGCTCGGGTAGCGATTGGATGAGGGTCGCACCGACGCCGAGGCTGGCCAGAAGGGCGATGATGGTGCCGGCGGCGATGAGCGCCGCCGTCAGGCCAACGACTTCAGTCGGAAAAAGGCGCGCCGCCACCACCCAGAACGCGAAGCCGAATGCCGAGTTGACAACTGTGGTCGTCATGATGAAAAGGCTGTTCCGCAGTAGCGAGTCACCGCGGACATGGCGCATTACGGCGTCAGGAGACCGGAGCATCCGGAGCCAGCCACGCGGGCTGAAGCCGGCAGTCGCAACAGCCGTCAGGTCAGGCTCTAACACTCAGTTACAGAAGTGTCAAAGCTCCGCGGATACCACGCCGTGCCGAAGTGACTCGACCACAAGGCATCTCTTCTCATCGGCCTCCAGGTGACGCCGGGAGTAGGTCGTCTGTCTGGAAGTTCGCCAAAGGCTGCCGAACTGCTTCGGCGAGGCCAACGTTGAAGGGAGTGGTCGCCTCCCAGCCGAGGGTCGCGAAAGCAAGGCTGGTGTCGCTCAAGAGTTGCAAATGACCGTTGGCATGTATCCGCGCAGCATCATGGCGCGCGAAGGGTCGCCCAAGAAGTCGCTCGAGCGTTGCCACAACGGTCGCGCCGTCGACAGCGCGCCCACTGCCGAGGTTGCAGAGAAGCCATCCTCGCTGTTGACATGAGCGCGCAAGCATCATCAGTCCCTTGGCGACGTCATCGACATAGACGTAGTCACGCTGCGTGGAAAGGTTGCCGAGCGTGATGCCATCGCCGCCCTGTGCTTGCATGATCACAGAGGCGAGGTGTGGGTTTGTGTCCCCCGGACCGTACACGCTGAAGAGCCGTGCGATTCCGATTGCCGTCCCAGTACGCCGATGGAAAAGGCGCAGCAGCTGCTCGCCCCACAATTTCGTGTGACCGTAAACATCGATGGGAGCAACAGCCGCGGCCTCATTGACGGCGTCGGCGGCCGGCGCGTACACCGCTGCGCTCGAAGTGAACACGATCGCCGAAACCGAAGTACCCTCGCATGCGTCCAGCACCGCCTGGGTGCCGCCAACATTGATCGACACGCACTCACGCGGGGCCTTCTCGCACGCCGGCGCATATTGCATGGCGGCGAGGTGGAACACGGTTTTGATCCCTTGCGAAGCGATCACCCGGCGCAGCGCATATACGTCGCGCACGTCGCCCCTCTCGAGCACGACATTTGGTACACCGGCCGACATCGCGCCATCCGCACCCGCTCGACTGAGGTTGTCGTAGGCAACCACCCGTAGGCCGTCGGCTGCCAGGAGGGCGCTGAGGCGCGACCCTATGAACCCGCAGCCGCCAGTCACCAGCACAGTCTCCTTGCTAATCGCTTCGATCGAGGTCTCTTCAATCACGACTGGCTTGCATGACAAACCGGAGGTGGGGGCCGGCGGTTCGGGAGCTTTGCCGAGTCGTTCGTGGACGATCGTGCGCAGCACTCGCCAGCCATCTCGGATCACTCGAAGGCCGCTGGTGCCGTGCAACCGCGTGGATTCGTAACTTGGCACCTCGACCACTGTCAGGCCACTCCGGGCTGACCGGATATTGATCAGCGTCTCAACCTCGAAGCCGTTGCAGTCGACTTGAAGGAGCGGGAGGCAGCGCCTCCAGAACGCGTTGTAGCCATAACAGAGGTCCGTATAACGTGTCCCAAACAGGGCATTCACAAGGCCGGTTAGCGCGCGATTGCCGAGGCGCCTCAACGCTGTTATGTCGGCACTACCTCCCCCCGGCAGAAAGCGTGAGCCCTTGGCAAAGTCCGCACCGGATTGGAGGGCATGAATGAACCGCGGGATCTCTTTCGGACTGGTGGAACCGTCCGCATCGAGCATCACCACTATGTCGCCGCGCGCTCTAGCGAAACCCTGCATCAGGGCGCTGCCCTTGCCCATGCCGTTCTGGTGAATGACTTGAATGTCGGGGCGCAATGCCCGTGCCACCTCAACAGTCGGGTCGCTGGAGTGACCGTCGACGAGGATGACTTCGTGGACCTCGTCGGGAATCTCGACCAGAACGTGTGGGAGGTTCGACGACTCGTTTGTCGTAGGGATGACCACGCTAAGGAGTGGTTGGCGCGCCATGGAGCGCGCAACACTATTGATGGCGGGCGCATAAGGCTTGTCGTTAGCGGTGAGGGCGACAGCTGTCGGAGGAGGGCGCGCGACGCCCAACGCAACGGCAAATCGATTAGCTGTCATCTCCTCCCCTTCTACTCAAGCGCGATGTGGACGGCAGCCAAATAGGCGCGTGAAGCTTGGGTCTATCGCGTCGCTATGCCCCAGTCAATAGGACATTTGACCTCACGCATTCCCAATGCCAATCCATAGCGTTGAAATGTGTGGCCAATTGCAGCGAAATAGGCGATACAGGCGTGGCGATGCTAGAAGCGCGAGTGCCATGCGAGCGCGACCCCCAACGCAAACGCAATGGAGATGACCACCAGGACCAGCAGATCCACTCTCCGGTCGCTCACGAATCTCACCACAACCGACGCCCAAAAGGGCCGGCACGTAACGTCACAGCCTAGCCGGGACATCGGTTCCCGCCCGCAAGATTCCAACGCCCCGGTCGTTGCCGCCATGGGTGTTATCCAGGGGCAAACGCGTGCTCGCCGTCGCGGCGAGGACGCTCCGTCTGAGATCAATCGCAACTCGGGCTCTGGCCACCGTTTTCGCCGGCGGCCTGCTCACGGCCAGCCTCGGCGCCTACCCGCCCCCGGGCCCAGTTCACCTCCACTCGAACCTGGCCTCAGCGCCCGCGTGGCTCGACCGCTTCAACATGTGGCGCTCGAGCCTGGGCCTGTCCTCCCTCACCGAGAACACGACCTGGAGCCAGGGCGATTACAACCATGCCCTCTACATGGTCAAGAACAATCTCGTGACCCACTACGAGACGGTCGGCGTGCCGTACTACACGTCCGCGGGAGCCACTGCAGCCCAGAACAGCAACATCTACGTCAGCTCCAGCACCAGCACCACCGACGTCAACGCCATCGATTGGTGGATGGCCGCGCCGTTCCACTCCATGGGGATGATGGACCCGCGGTTGTCGTCGACCGGCTTCGGCTCGTATCGAGAGGTCAAGTCCGGCTGGGACATGGCTGCGGCCGTGGACGTCCTCCGCGGCAACTCGTTCAGTGGTGGGTCGTATCCGGTCTTCTTCCCGGGCAACGGCACGATGGAGCCGCTGACCACCTACGGCGGCAACGAATATCCCGATCCTCTCCAGGCCTGTCCGGGCTACAGCTCGCCGGCCGGACTTCCCGTCTATGTAGAGGTCGGCGGCAACGTGTCGACGACCGCGGGCGCGCACTCATTCACAGGCAACGGCGTCCCACTCGCGCACTGCGTGATCGACTCGAACAACTCAGCGCTCGGCGGCTCCCTTCGCAGTCGCGGTGGGGTGGTCGTGGTCCCGCAGGCCCCGCTGCAGTCGGGCGTGAAGTACACCGTCTCGCTCACGGTCAACGGCACGCCATACACCTGGTCATTCTCGGTCGGGCCGCTGACGTGGGGAGTGTGGTCGGCAACCTTCGACATGACCGGCGTGCCCACGAAATGGACTCAGGGAGTGAGCCAGACCTTCTCGGTCAAGGTGACCAACACGGGCAACATCACGTGGCCGTCGACCGGCGCCAACGAGGTCGACCTCGACCTCCACTTCGCAACCGCATCGGGAGGCTCGGCCACCTCGGGTCAATGGCTGAGCAGCCTGGCGAGCCCGCTGCCGGCCGATGTCGCCCCCGGTGCCACCGCGACTGTGAGCTTCACGCTGACTCCGCCCGTCGGCGCCAACATCCTCGAAGCGCTGATGATCAAGGAGCACCAGTTCTGGTTCGACAAGGTCACGACGTCGCCGGTGCAGTGGGCCTTCGTGCCGGTCACGGTGAACGGCCAGAACGCGGTCTGGTCGGCGAGCTTCGACCTCAGCAAGGTGCCGACCAACTGGTCTCAGGGCGTGAGCCAGACCATCCCGATCAAGGTGACCAACGTCGGCAACGTGACCTGGCCCTCGACCGGCTACACGGAGGTCGACCTGGACGTTCACTTCGCGAGCTCGGCCGGCGGCTCGGCCAACTCATCGCACTGGCTCACCAGCCAGGCGCTCGCGCTGGGCGGTGATGTCGCCCCCGGCGCCAGCACGACTGTGAACTTCACGTTGAGCGCACCCGCCGGCGTGACGGTACTGGAAGCGCTGATGATCAAGGAGCACCAGTTCTGGTTTGACGCCGTGACGTCGTCGCCTCAGCAGTGGGCGCCCGCGCTTATCAGCGTGACGTCGCAGACGCCGGTATGGTCGGCGACCTTCGACATGAGCAGCGTGCCCACCAGCTGGTCGCAGGGAGTGAGCCAGACGTTCCCGGTCAAGGTCACCAATACCGGCAACGTGACATGGCCCTCGACCGGCTACAACGAGGTCGACCTCGATCTCCACTTCGCCAGCTCGTCGGGGGGATCGGCGAATTCGGCGCATTGGCTTACCAGCCTGGCGAACCCGCTTGGTGCGGATGTAGCGCCTGGCGGCAGCGCGACGGTGAACTTCACGGTCATCGCGCCCGCCGGTTCGACGGTGCTCGAAGCGCTGATGATCAAGGAGCACCAGTTCTGGTTCGACAGCGTCACTTCCTCGCCGCAGCAATGGAAGTCGGTGGCAACAGCGTTTTCGCTCATCGCCGCCACCTATGACCTGAGCAAAGCGCCGACTGCGTGGAAGGTGGGGCAGAGCCAGACGTTCTCAGTCACGGTCACCAACACCGGGACCACGACCTGGGTCTCAACCGGCTACAACGAGTTCGACCTGGACTTCCATTTCACGACCACAACCGGCGGCTCGGCGCAGCAGGGTCACTGGCTGACGAGCATGGCGTTCGCGCTGCCCCATGACGTGCTCGCGGGGCAGAGCGTGACGTTCAGCGTGACGCTCACAGCGCCGTCGAGCGCCGGCTCCGTGTTCCTCGAGGCCGAGATGATCAAAGAGCACGCGTTCTGGTTCCCGCAGACGTCGGCGGTGGCTGTCACCGTCAGCTGACGGAATGCGGCGCTAGCCGCAGAACGCCAATTTGTTCGCGTAAATCGAGGTCGAGACATCGCCGCCTGCGCACCTGGTGTCATCGACCAGAAGGCTGCCGGCTTGCTAAACCATGATGTAGTCGACCTTGCTGGCGTTGTCGAAGGTCAGGTGCGCGACGCCGCCCGTCGGGGTGACTTCCCCAGTCACCGCCATCGTGCTGCCGTGCGAGCAGCGGCACCAGTAAGGGATCGGGCCGGGTCCGACCTGCGCCGGCCGCTCGATCACCTGCAACCTTGCGGCGAGCCGTGCTGTGACAGGACATTGGAACATGGTCGCGGTCGCGCACGGAGCGCCGTTGGGACCGAACCAGATCTTGTTTGCAACGGCGGCGACATCTGCCGAAGTAAGGGCTGGGGTCGCGGCCGGTGAAGCCGCGGCCGGTGAAGTACCGACCGATGGAGTCGTGGGGGCGTTGCCGGCAGGTTAGCTCAGTCCCGGTTGTGACAACTGAGGCAAAGGCACTAGCGCTGCCTTAAAGATCGCGTCCCGGTAGCCCGCGACAGCGGCTACTGTTCCTGCATGGCTCCAAGGTGGGGAGGGGTCCTCGTGCTGGCGGCCGCCATTGCAATCGCCGTGGTCGGTCCGACAACCGCGGCAGCCGCCCCTTCCGCTGAAACGCGAACCGTCTCAACGCAAGCCGGCCACATAGTGCCGCCTGTCGGGCAAGTCCATACAAAGCAACTAACCCCGCAGCAGCTCAGTCAGCCGTCCGGGACGCAGTCAGCGCCATTTCGCGCCATGAATCCCGCCGCGTTGCAGGCAGCGAAGCTCAACGCAGCAGGGGTTTCTCGGCCACCTTCCGGAAACGCGCCTGGGGTCTCAGCCAGGCCGAACTCGAGCGGAATCTTCAAACGGCTGAACCTGCCCGGACTCGCTGCTTCTGACGAGGGGTCAAATGCCACGCCGCCCGACTCAACGGGAGCGATTGGAACCGGATGGTACGT
>VBHX01000086.1 GCA_005879945.1 Chloroflexota bacterium
TTCTCGAGCGGGAGCGGCCGCAGGCGGTCGTCGTGGCGGTGCCCAGCGATGCCCACCATCCCGTCGTGCTGGACGCGCTTGCCGCCGGCTGCCACGTGCTGGTGGAGAAGCCGATCGCCGCTACGGTGGAGCAGGCGGACGACCTCGTTAGGGCAGCATCGAAGGCCAAGAAAGTCCTGGCCGTCGGTCACATCGAGCGCTACAACCCCGCGGTCCTCGAGCTCAAGCGGAGGCTGGAGGAGGGCCAGCTAGGCCGGGTCTTTCAGCTGCACGCGCGACGGCTGGGTCCGTTCCCCCACCGCGTGCGGGACGTCGGTGTGGTGGTCGACCTCGCCACGCACGACCTCGATGTCATGCGCTACCTGACCGGGACCGAGATCGTGCGCGTATATGCGGAGACGAAACGCGAGGTGCATACGTCGCGAGAAGACCTGGTCACCGGGCTCGTGCGCTTCGCGGATGGACCGATGGGAATCCTCGAGATCAACTGGCTGACCCCGCCGAAGATTCGCGAGTTGACGGTCACCGGCGAGAAGGGAATGTTCCACGCCGACTATCTGACCCAGGACCTGATCTTCTACGAGAACGCCGCCGCGGCCGACCACAACTGGGAGCAGATCACGATCCTCCGAGGTGTGAGCGAAGGCGTGATGGTCAAGTACGCAATTCAGAAGCGTGAGCCGCTGCGCGCGGAGCTCGAGGCTTTCCTGGCCAAGGTCGAAGGCCGGCCGGCGACCATCGTCAGCGGTGAGGACGGCACCGAGGCACTGCGCCTCGCGCAAGCGATGATCGACTCAGGCGAGGAAGGACGAGTCATCCTCCTGGGACGGAAGTGACCCGCTCGCTCGCCGAGCTCCGGGCGGTCATCGAGGATCGCAGCGCCAAACTCGGGGTCATCGGCCTGGGCTATGTCGGACTTCCAGCCGCGTGCCTTCTCGCCGACGCACGATTCGACGTCGCCGGCGTGGACCTCAAGGCTGATCGCGTCGAGCTCATCAACAAAGGCATCTCCCCGATCGAGGGCGAGGAGCCTGGCCTTGCGGAGCTCATCCACGGCGCGGTGTCCGCGGGACGGCTGCACGCAAGCACCGCGTACGAGGACCTCGCCGGCGCAGACGTGGTGCTGATATGCGTCGAGACGCCCGTCGACGCTGATCACCGTCCACGCTTCGCGGCGTTGAAAGCCGTGTGTGCTCAGCTCGGTCGAGTCCTGCAAGACGGCGTGCTGGTGATTGTGGAGTCGACCATCGCGCCGGGGACGATCGATGCTGTCGTGCGTCCGGCACTGGAAGCTTCGTCAGGCAAGAAGGCCGGCACAGGCTTTCACATCGGCCACTGTCCCGAGCGCGTGATGCCGGGCAAGCTGCTCTCCAACATGCGCACCGTGAGCCGCGTCTGCGGCGGCTCCTCGCCCGAGGTCGCGCAAACCATGGTTGCGCTGTACTCGAGCTACGTTGGCGGGGAGCTCGATGCGGCCGACTGCCTGACCGCCGAGCTGGTCAAGACCGCCGAGAACGCATACCGCGACGTGAGCATCGCGTTCGCGAACCAGCTCGCTCTGATCTGCGAGCAGGTTGGCGGAGACGTATGGCGCGTCCGTGAGCTCGTCAACAAGGTGCCGGGAAGGTCCGTCCTTCTTCCTGGCGGTGGCGTAGGCGGCCACTGCATCCCGAAGGACTCATGGCTCCTCGCGGCGTCGTTGGGCGAGGCCGCGGACAACTCGCTGCTCGGCGTCGCGCGCGACGTCAACGACGGCATGCCCGACCACGTCGCCGCGCTTGTCAACGAGCTGGCTCCGCCGACCGACGGCGCGCGGGTGGCTGTGCTCGGATTCAGCTACCTCGAGAACAGCGACGACACGCGCAACTCGCCCAGCGAGGTCCTGGCGTCGCGCCTACGCGCGATGGGCTACGAGGTCGTGATCCACGACCCGTTCGTGGAGACATATCGAGGCGAGGTCGACGACGCGCTCACGGGCTCCGACTGCGCGGTGTTGATGGTGGCCCACTCGGCCTACCGGCAGCTCGACCTGGCGGCCGCCGCGAGGGTCATGCGGCATCCCAGGCTCGTCGACGCAAGGGGATTCTTTCGCCGGCCAGAGCTGCAGGCCGCGGGGTTCGACTACCGCGTTATCGGGGTCGCGCCCTCCGCCGGGTCGTCTGCGGCTCGCTGACCGCGGGCCGGACCGCTTCCGGTTTCAGGCGCCCGAGCACGTTGCGCGTGTCGAGTACTGTCGGCGCGTACTGGAGCACGAGGGTCCAGTCGATGCTGTCGTGATCGGCCACGATCACCGTGCAGTCCTGGGTCGCGAGATACCTGGCGGTCAGCGCCTCGGAGCGCAGCTCCTTGCCGCGAACCGAGATCGCCGCCACGTGAGGGTCGTGGTAGGTGACCAGCGCGCCCGCCACCGTCAGCAGGTCCATGAGCGGAATGCTGGGCGACTCGCGGACGTCTGAGGTGTTCTTCTTGTACGCGACGCCCAGGACCGCGACGTGGGCGCCGTTCAGCGATTGATGCCTCTGGTTCAGTAGGCGGTCGATTCTGCCCAGCACGTATTTCGGCATCCCGGCGTTGATGCGCCCAGCCAGCTCGATGAACTCGGTGTTGATGTTCTTCTCGCGCGCCTTCCAGGCCAGGTAGAACGGATCGACGGGGACGCAGTGCCCGCCCAGACCCGGCCCGGGACGGAACGGCATGTAGCCGAATGGCTTCGTCGCGCACGCGTCGATGACCTCCCACACGTCGATCCCAAAGCCATCGCAGATCGTCTGGAACTCATTGACCAGCGCGATGTTGACGATGCGGAAGATGTTCTCGAACAGCTTGGTGATCTCCGCCGTGCGCAGATTGGACACGGGCACGAGCTTCTCTATGAAGCCGCCGTAGAAAGAGATGGTCAGGTCGAGGCAGTCACGGGTCATCCCGGAGACGACCTTGGGCGTGTTGCGAACGTTCCAGATCGCGTTGCCAGGGTCGATTCGCTCGGGCGAATAGCCGATGAACACATCCTTGCCCGGGACGAGCCCGCGCTCGCGGAACGGCGGCAGGAACTCCTCCTCCGTTGTGCCCGGATAGGTTGTGCTCTCGAGGATCACGAGGCAGCCCGCAGGAATCGCGGCGGCGAGAGACGATGCCGCGCCGCGCACCGCCGACAGGTCCGGCACCCGATGCTCGTCGATGGGTGTAGGGACCGCGACCACGGCCACGTCGGCGTCGGCGGCGGCCTGGTAATCGGAGCTGGCGGACAACCTCCCGGCCTTCACCAGCGACGCGAGGAGCTTGCCATCGACGTCCTCGAGGTCGGTGCGGCCGCGGCTGACCAGGCTCACCTTGGCCGCGTCGAGGTCGATGCCAACAACTCGATGGCCGGCCTCCGCGATCGCGACGGCCAGGGGCAGCCCGACGTAGCCAAGGCCGATCACGACCACCTTGGCGTGGCGGCCCTCGATCTTTGACGCCAGCACGGCCTTACGACTTCGGTCAGCCATGGTTCACCTCGTCTCGCGAGCGTGCTTGATCAGCAGCTCGACCGTTTCTTCCAGCGATGTCTTGCAGCGATATCCGATGACCTGCTCGAGCTTGTGCGTGTCCGCCGTCCGCCGCGGCGTGTCCTCGAAACCGTCTCCGTACACCTCCTCGAATGGCAGGTAGCGCAGCGTCGAGCTCGAGCCAACCTTCGCGACGACCAGCCTGGCGAGGTCGGCGATCGTGATCTCCTGATCACCAGCAACGTTGAAAACCTCACCCTCGGCCTCGGGGGTATTCATCAAACGGATCAGCGCCTCGACCACGTCGCCGACGTACGTGAACACGCGTGATTGCGTCCCGTCGCCGTAGATGGTGATGGCATCACCGCGCAGCGCCTGGCCGATGAAGCGCGGCAGGACCATCCCGTACTGACCACTCTGCCGCGGTCCGACCGTATTGAAGAGGCGGGTGATTACGGTAGGCAGCCCGAGCTCTTTGTAATACGTGAACGCAAGGATCTCGTCCACGGCCTTCGAGGTCGAGTAGCTCCAGCGCAGCTTTCGGGTCGACCCGAGAATGCGGTCGTCGTCCTCTTTGAACGGTCCATTCCTGCTCTTGCCGTAGACCTCGCTGCTCGAGGTGATGAGGATTTTCTTGCGATGGAGATGGGCCGCGTCGAGGACGTTCTCGGTGCCCTTGATGTTCGTGATCAACGATTGCAGCGGCCGATCGACGATCAGCCTCACCCCGACGGCCGCGGCGAGGTGATACACCTCGTCGACCCCGGCGACCAGCTCCCTGACCAGATCCAGGTCGAGAACGGAGCCTTCGACGAGCTTGAAATGCGGATCGTCGAGGAGGTGGCGGACGTTGCGATACCGGCCCGTCGAGAGATCGTCGAGCACGACCACGTTCGAGCCTCGCTCCATCAGCGCCTCGGCGAGATGCGAACCGATGAAACCGGCCCCGCCGGTGACAAGCACGCCGGCGCGGTCGTGATCAGCGCGCACCAGCTCGAATCCTCGTGTCCATGCCTCTCGGCTCGCTGGGCTCAGCGGCCGGTCGGCATTGTATCGATTGCGTCACTTTGTCCGGTCCGTTCCGAAGTAGGCGTCCTCGAGTAGGCGCAGATGGCGGGCAAACCCGTGGTTGCGCTCCACCCATTCCGGACCTTCCCGAGAGAGTCGGGCGACCTCGGCCGGATCGCCCTTGAGCCGCTCGATCGCGGCCACGATGCCATCCGCGTTTGTCACCCCCAAGACCGGCGGCGGATCGTCAGCGTAGAGGCTCCAGTCGATGCCAGTGATCACAGGCCGCCCCGCCGCCATTGCCTCGAGCTCCGAGAGGCTGAGGATCCCCTGGCGCATCTGGCCGATGACGACGTCGAACCGGTGCAGGAGATCTCCAACGTCGTCGTGCGGCACCGGCGGCACGAATCGCACCATGCCCGCGTAGCGCTGCGCGTAATCGTTACGAACCGGTCCCCAATCGAGACCGGTAAGCGAAACCATCTGGCTGAGCCGCTCCGCGGCCGCGTAGATCTCGTCCACGCCTTTGACCGGATCGAGCCTCGCGAATATCAGCACCCAAGACAGCTCGGGGCCCAGCGCGGCACCCTGCCTCAGGGCGGCCACGTCGACCGGGTTGGGCAGGAACCGCAGCTTGCGGTCGAAGTCGGGCATGAACGCGCGCAGGTTGGGCGTGACGTAGAAAACGAGCCGCGCCCGCTCAAGCACGCGCCGTGTCACCGCACTGAGCATTCCGCTGCGAAGGTTCACGTGGAGATCCGACCCATGCGCCTGGACGAAGAACGGCCGTCCGATCAGGGGACCGATCACGCCCTGGGTCAGCCAGTGGATGTGCACGACGTCATAGCGCGTCCGCCGCAGCCGAGCCACGACCGGTAGGTACGCCGCCAGGCGGATCGGAATCGTGATCGCCTTGGCCGGCCAGCTCCACGTCGCGCCGACCTCCGATAGGGCGATCTGATCCACTTCGTGCCCGGCGTCACGCAGCAGCCGTGCCTGGGTGTTTGCGACGCCCGCAATGTCGTGGACCAGGGCGATTCGAGCCAACGGGTTGTAGCCACAGCTTAGCGGTAAGCTCGATCGCCTCAATTCGAAACCACGGCAGGGCTCGCTGTGTAAGCCGGGGGGGAAGCGGCTAAGCTGTCGTGTCATTCATACGAGAATCACCCGTCGGCAACGGTCCGCCGCTCGGGCGGCCGGTGCTTCGTCATCGCAATCAAGCCACCAACCGGCAGCGGCCAGGATCGTGAGTGGAGACGCCGCCAACAACCGGCTTATCGCGCGAACGTCAGCGTCGCTGCAGCGCGCGATCGCGTGGGTCCGCAACCGACCGAGGACCCTGCTCGCCACGATCATCGGCCTCGCCATCGGGGTCGTGGTCATCTGGGTCAGCCATCCAGCCGCGATCTTGGAGTCGTTGGGCGAGGTCGATCCCCTTCCCCTGCTGGGCGCACTCCTTTTGAACGTGCCGGTCGTCGCGCTCCGCGCAGTTCGTGCGCAGGTGGTCCTGCGCTTCCTGGGTCATACCGTTTCGTTCCGTTCGATGCTCCCAGTACAACTCGTCGGGCAGACCTCCAGCACTGTGACACCGGCGGCCAGCGGCGATTACCTGCGCGCCTACATCTGGCGGCGGCAGCACGACATTCCAGTCCGGGCGGGCGCCGCAGTGGTCACCTTCGAAAGGCTGTACAGCCTGTTCCTGCTGTTGGCCCTCGCGGTTCTCGCACGGATCACCAGCGGCCGGCTGTTGGGCCGCTACGCGTCGGGCGCACTCGAGATGGCGGACAACCTGCGGCGGCTTTTGCGATCTCCGCAGTTGTTGACGCTCGCGTCGGGGATCACGCTGACGATCTACGTCCTCAGCGGCCTCCAGGTCGCGCTCCTGATCACCGGGCTCGGTGACACGATCCACATCACGCAGGCCGTCGCCGCGTATGCAATTTCTCAAACCGCCGGCATTCTCTCGACCCTCCCGTTCGGGTTGGGCGCCTCGGATGCGATCGTGGTGACGTTCCTGGCGGGTTATGGGTTGCCAGTCGGCGAGGCGGCCACCGTCGCCGTTCTGCTTCGTGGAGTCTCGACCCTGCCTCAGGCCCTGGCCGGGCTGGTCGCGTACCTGAGGCTGGACGGCAGCGTCGCACCCGAGCCGGCCGCCGCAGGAGAGGTCCGATAGTTGCCGGACCCGAACAGCGTACGAGTCGCCGTGACGGGAGGAGCCGGATTCATCGGCTCGCACACCGTCGAGATGCTGGTGGCCGCGAAGGCCAAGGTGCTCGTCATCGACGACAACAGCCATCCGTGTGGAGAGCCGCTCCCGCACGAGGCCGAGATCGTGTCGGCCGACTGCGGGTCGGAAGCCGCCGCGAAAGCACTCATCGCGTTCAAGCCGGACGTGGTCCTTCACCTCGCATCGAAGGGCGGCGTACAAAGGGCCGCGAGGGACCCGGGCGAGCACGTGAAGATCAGCCTGGCCAGCACCGTCGGTCTGTTCGATGCCGCGGTGCGAGCGGGGGCGGGACGGATCGTGACCGCATCGTCCGGCGGCACGATCTATGGAGAAGGAGCCAAGCTGCCCGCTCGCGAGATCCACAAGCCGGCGCCGCTATCGGCATACGGCGCCGCGAAGCGGTCAGAGGAAATCTACATGGCCGCGCTCGGGCTGCGGCACGGGATCTCGACACTAGCGCTCCGCTACGGCAACGTGTACGGCCCTCGCCAGGATGGCACCGGCGAGGCAGGCGTCATCGCGATCACCTGCTATCGCTTGCTCGAGCGTGCCGCGCCGCGCGTCTTCGGCGACGGCGGGCAGACACGCGACTTCATCTACGTCACCGACGCGGCGGCTGCGAACGTCGCCGCCGTTTTCGGCCGCGTGACCGGCGAGACGAACATCGGCACCGGGCGCGAGACGAGCATCAACGCGGTGGTCAAGCGCCTGGTTGCGGAATCAGGCCGGCACACCAAGAGCGAGTTCGTGCCGGCCCGCGAGTTCGAGGTGCGCCGCGTCTGCCTCAACCCCGCGCGGGCACACCGCTATCTGCATTGGAAGGCCAGGGTATCGATCAACGCCGGCCTCGCCGCGACGTGGTCATGGTTTCGTAAACGCCACTCCGCGCAGCGGGCCGCGCCACTAGGATTGCCCTGATGCGAGTGATCGTGCTCGGCGCCGACGGCTACCTCGGGTGGCCGACGGCGCTGCATCTCTCCGCGAAAGGTCACGATGTTGTCGCCGCCGACAGCCTGATCCGCCGCCGTTGGGACCTGCGCTGCGGTACCGAGAGCCTGGTGCCCATTGCGGGCATGAAGCGCCGCGTCGCGCGATGGAAGGAGCTCACCGGCAAGCAGATCATCTGGGAGCGACTGGATCTGATGTCGTTGCCCGACACCACTGCGCTGATCGCGCAGTACACACCGGACGTCGTGGTCCATTTCGCTGAGCAGCGCTCGGCGCCGTACTCGATGATCTCGGGCCCGCACGCAGTGGAGACGCAGGTCAACAACGTGGTCGGCACGCTCAACCTTCTATTCGCGCTGCGTGAGTCCGCGCCCAACTGCCACCTGGTCAAGCTCGGAACGATGGGCGAGTACGGCACGCCGAACATCGACATCGAAGAAGGCTTCATCGAGATCGAGCACAACGGCCGTAAGGACCGCTTGCCCTATCCGAAGCAGCCCGGCTCCTTCTATCACCTATCCAAGGTTCACGACAGCCACAACATCATGTTCACGTGCCGCGCGTGGGGCTTGAGGGCGACGGACCTGAACCAGGGGGTGGTGTACGGATCCGGCACGCCAGAGACCGACATGCACTCCGAGCTGCGTACGCGCTTCGACTACGACGACATCTGGGGCACGGTCCTCAACCGCTTCTGCGCGCAGAGCGCGGTCGGACATGCCCTCACCGTGTATGGGAAAGGCGGCCAGACCCGCGGCTTTCTCGATATTCGCGACACCGTGCGATGCGTGGAGCTCGCGGCACTCAACCCACCGGACAGTGGAGAGTTCCGCGTGTTCAACCAGTTCACCGAGCAGTACAGCGTCAGCCAGTTGGCCGAGCGCGTCAAGGCGGCCCGCAGCGCTCATGGGCTGGAAACGACGATCACGCATCTCCCCAACCCGCGCACAGATATGGAGGCCCATTACTACAAGGCCAAGCACCAGCGCCTGCTCGACCTCGGGCTGGTTCCGCACAACCTCGACGATTCATTGATCGACCACGTGATCGGGCTGGTCGAGCACTACAAGAGGCGCATCAAGCCCGAGCTGTTCGCGCCCCGGGTCGACTGGCGCTTTGGCGGGCGAGGCAAGATCAAAGCCGCGCCGACAGGGCGCCGCAGGGTTGCCATCGCTCCATCAGTTGCGCGGCGGGGCTGAGCCTCGGAAGCGGATCTCCGCCAGCTCTTTCATCGCGCGCAGGATCGGTATCAGCCGGCCGCCGGAGCGGCGCCCCATGCGCCTGGGGTGATGCGGGACGCCCACCTGCGCGTATCTGCTGCCTTGCTCTTGAACCTTCCAGTAGAGCTCGGCGTTGATGAGTGCGCTCCTGGACCTGAGATCGAAACGCCGAAGCATCTCCGTGCGGATGATCTTGAGCGCGCAGTTGACATCTCTAACTGGGATGCGAAACGTCATCAGCACCAAGCGGTTGAAGACGCCGCTGACGACGGAGCGAAACGGCGGATCCTCGCGCGTCATGCGCCAGCCGCCGACGAGGTCGGCTTCCTTCAAGAGCGGGACGAGGAGCGCGAGGTCGGCGACGTCGAGCTGTCCGTCGGCGTCGGTGAAGGCAGTGAACTCCAGGTCCGCCGCGCGAAGCCCGTTGCCCACCGCCGCGCCGTAGCCGGACTTGTGCTCGTGGCGAACGACTCGGAGGTCCATCGCCAGCTCGCGCGCAAGCGATTCGGCCAGCGCCCCGGTGCCGTCCGTCGATCCATCGTCGACGATGATCACGTTGAATCGCTGCGCGATTCGCGGCAGCACATCGTTGACGTGAGGGAGAAGCCAGCGGAGGTTTTCGCTCTCGTTGTGAGCGGGGATGACCAGGCTGAGCCCGCTGAGGCGATCGCTGGATGGTGACAAGCAGCGCACATCGTACGCAACCCGATGCGGCACGCCGCCTGCGCGCCGCACCGACCGCCGCAGTTATGGCGGTCGTTGCGGCGTCAGCCTACTCAGCCATCTCGCTCTACCGGCACGACCGGTTCGGCAGCACACTGGACCTCGCCACACAGGGCCAGACCGTGTGGGGCTACAGCCACTTCGAGATCATCCCCAACACCGTCATCGGCATCCCCAATCTCCTGGGCGACCACTTCCACCCCGTCCTCATGGTTCTGGCCCCGCTGTTCTGGATCTGGGATTCCGCCGCCGTACTGCTGTTGGCCCAGGCGGTCCTGATCGCGCTCGCCGGGATCCCGATCTTCCTATGGGGCGCGCAGCGCCTGGGCGACCTCGCAGGGCTGGCCTTCCAGGCGTCGTTCTATGCGTTCTGGGGCATGCTCGCGGGCATCCTCTTTGACTTTCACCACGTTGTCTTCGCCGTGGCGGCGATCTCCGGCGCCCTCTACGCAACGGTCACGCACCGCAACCGCCTGCTTGCCCCGATGGTGGCGGTGGCGATGCTCACCAGAGAGGACGTGGCCCTGACGTTGATCGCGCTCGGCTTCTACGTCCTGGTGGTGCAGCGCCGGTACCTGCTTGGCGCGGTCTTGATGGCGGCCAACGCCACCTGGTTCCTGCTCCTCCTCGGCACCATCATGCCGGCGCTGGGCGGCGTGCCCTACCGGCACTGGACGTACACGAGCCTCGGGAGCGGACCGGTCGACGCGGCGCTCAACGTCTTGCGCAACCCGTTCAGGGCCATCGAGCTGCTGTTCATTCCGCTCGCCAAGACGCGGATATGGATCGCTTCCTTCGGAAGTTGGCTCCTCTTGCCACTCCTGTCACCGCTCACGCTGGTCGCGCTTCCATCCTTCCTGGAACGCTTCTGGAACGGCCCGGATTTCTGGACCTTCCACATGCAGTATTCGATGCTGTCCGCCCCGGTCCTTGCGTTCGCCGCCATCGATGGGGTCGCGCGAGTCAAGAATTTTCGGTGGTCGAGCACCCGGGCCCGCCTCGCCACGCAGCTGGCTCTCGCCTCTCTCCTCGCGACCGCGGTGCTGACCGTCGCGATCAATCCACTCACGGAGCTCGGGACGTATGTGTCGAGCACCACGGCTGCTGACATCGAGTCGTGCCTCGATGTCATCCCATCCGATGCGAGCGTCGCCGCCACCCAGAACCTCCTCGCCCACCTCGACACGCGGCGGCACGTCTATCAGATCCCGATCCAGAACACGAATGGCTCGACGGCCGACCCGGTGGCCGCCGGAGTCGACTACATCGCGATCGACATCGCCACCGAAGGCAACGACAGCCAGTTCCGTGAGGTGGTGCGCTCTGCGCTCAGTGCCGGCTACGGAGTCGTCTGCACCCGCGAGTTGACGGCGATCCTCAACAAGGGCGCATCCAGCCAGACGCTCACGCCACAGCTGGATCGGTGGCTTGCCGGTAACTGCGCAGGGCGGGCCTGCCTGCTGACCGATTGACGACGCGCCTTACACGTGCCAGCCGAGGCTGGCCGAATCAGCCGCATGCTCGCGGCCGAACCATCTGAAGAAAACCGCCAGCCCCGCGACCAGGATCGTCGCCTTGCCAAGGACCATGAGCACGGCGCCGGCCAGCGTCTGGTCGATGATCGGCGTCAACGAATCGACCAGCCGCGGCACGTGGACGTAGAACTCATAGAACGGTTCGCGAGAGAAGAGAAGGACGAGGGCGATCGCATCCTGCGGCAGCGTCGCGGCGAGCAGGTACAGGAGCTTGAGGCCTGGCGACAATCGCCATCGGGCATGAGCCGATGTCGCCTCAAGGATCGGCCAGTACAGCACCAGCCCTGAACCGATGAACGTCAGGTGCTCGATCACGTGCAGGGACTCCGAGTGGAGCGTCGCGTCGTACAGCGACGGGAGGTGCCACGCGACCATCACGGAGGCGGCGATCACCTGCGCCGCGATCGGTTCCGTTATCGCCCTCACGAACGGGATGGGCGCGAGCCAGCCGGCCATCTGCGGTGATAGTCCAAGCAGCATCAGCGGCGGGGCGACGAAGCCAAGCAAAACGTGCTGGAGCATGTGCACGCTGTCCAGGTAGTGGTCGCTGATGGTGTCGATCGGTGTCTCTAGCGCAACCCACAGCGTCAACAGCCCCAGGCCGAAATAGAAGGTGTGCTTCGGCTGCGCGTCGTCGACCCGTCGCGCCAGCCAGGCGTGGCCGAAGAAAGCGGCGGCGAGGCCTAGGTAGACGGTCGGGTCGAGCGGCCAGCTCACATCGGAAGACTAGCCGCCTGCCGTGATCGGTTGGGCCAGGATCCACAGGCTGGTCATCGTGTACATGACCATCAGGAGAAGCATCGGGTACTGACTGAGAAGGGCCCGCTGCGCGGTACGAAATTTCTCGCCGGCCTTGAGATGCGACAGGTACACCGCGATGACGTGACCGACGACGATGAGCACGATCTGCGCGAACCACACCGTCGACGCCTGAGCGAGAGCGAAGCTCGGTTGGTATGAGGCGAGGCCGGGAAACAGGTGCCATCCCTTAGCCAGGGGGTCGTTGAGAAGGGGGATCAGTGCCTGCGACTGGACCATCACGTAGCTGTAGTTGTGGGCGGCGTTGTAAACAAGCGCGATCGGCACCAGCGTCAGCGCGAAAGCGGTGACTGTCGCCTTGAGGTCGACCCTGCGGTTGCCGAAGTAGATGACCAGCTCCATGAACGCGATGAAGATGAGCAGGAACGCGCCGGTGAGCAGCACGAGGCCTGTGGTCTTGACGGCGAAGAAACCCCACGCGCCCAGCGGCAGCCAGAGCGGCTCCAGGGTGATGTTGAAGTTCTGCCAGGCCGGCGTCGCCTCGACCCCGTCGAAGGCAAGCGTGCTCAGCATGAGGATCACAAACATGACGCGGTCCCAGCCGGTCGGGCTGGGCTGGAGGAGGCCGACGCCCCACGGCCGGATGTAGACGGCGGTGATCCGCCCGCTCGCATCGGGGTCAGCCTCGAGCGGGCTGAACCGGCCGACGATTCCGAATAGGACCGTGAAGGCCTCGCAGTGGTCGAGCCACTCGTCCCGTCCGAACAGCATCATGCCGGCGAGGGTCACGGCGGTATAGGCGAGGGCCACCGCGCCCACGATCCACGGCCGGTTGGCCATGCCCGACGTGAGCTCCAGGCAGGCGAACGCGAAATACGCGACGACCGCGGGCCAGATGCCTAGGCTCTCCACCGTGCGCGGCGGGGGTGTGGGGAGACCCAACCTTCTTAAAGCGTCATAGATCGCAGCCCACGGGTTGAGCAGGTACCACAGGTTTCCGACGAGGCCCGACAGGATCACCGTCGCGGCCCAGAAGTAGATCCAGGTCAGATATTCGGCGGGATTCAGCTCAGGTCTTCTCGAGCCGAAGATCCCAGTGACGATGATTGCGGCCAGGCCCAGCACGCCGATCAGACCGCCTACGGTTCGCGGCCAGGACGTTTGCGCCATGCGCAGCAGGAACGGCACCGCGCGTCGCGGATACTGGATCGCCTTGGCGCCCACCTGGTCGCCCGCGAACAAGACGACCAGCACGAACGAGATGATCACGACCCCGCCGGCCGCGAAGAGGTAAAGCGCGAGCGAGGCGGGCAGGTCGTATCGCTGCCCGAATCCGTGAAGAAGGATTCCCGTAGCCAGCATCAGCTCACCACCAGGTGTCCGAGGTGCGTGCTTGTCGACTCCCACTCGATCTCGAAGTCGCCGGTATTCGCGGCCTTGAACGTCTGCAAGACGACCTGGCCGGCCTTGGTGTCGAAATGGATGTCGTAACCGTGCAGGTGCACCTCGCCGTCGGTGTCGCTGGTGATGTTGATCGTGATCGTGTCGTTGTGGTGCGCGGTCAGCGTGTCTGGTGACATGGCCTTGGCGCCGGTCACGGTGACGTTGAACGTGACGTTCTTGCCACCGGCGTTCTGGTTGGCAAAGATCAGGATTCCGCCGACGATCACGAAGACCGCGACGACGGCGATGACGATGGGTATGCGGTAACGATTCATGACAGATTCCTCCGTGCTGAAATCGGCGCGCGCATGCGCGCGGGGATCAGTTCGCGGTGACGCGAATGGAGGAAGGCGGCCCGCGTTTGGCGAGGGATGACCCCGCGACGCAGGACATGAGCAGCGCCCGGTCAGGCGCTGCATTCGCAAGATTCGCGACCGGCGCGGGCAAAGGCGTGACCACTGCAGCGGCGCCTATCGCCTCGCGGATGGCGCCCACTGCCGACTCGACGCGGGCGCTCAGCCAGCCCCCTGCGAGCGCGGCTATCGCTGCGATCGGCAGCTGGCCCAGCGTGCCCCAGAGCAGCAGGTCGGCGGCGGACCCGGCGGTCACACCGGCTACCATCGCCTCGACGACCTCCTGGATGCCGAACAGCGCGAGCTGGATCGTGAACAGCCGGGCGAGCAGGCCGATATAAGAAGGTCGTGAGGCGGTCTCGATTCGCCGCCCGCCAAGGATTCTGGCCAGACCGACCACAAGGAGCGCTCCCAGCAAGGCGACGGCGACGGTGCCAAGCGCAGTCTTGGCCAGCAACGGGAAGTACGAGTGAGCGCCAGCGCTCTGTACCTGCTGGGCGGCAGCGCCGAATCGAAGCTGGTAAGCAAGCAGGTGGCCGGCCTGCGACCCGAGCACGCCCAGACCGACGATCGCGAGGGCTTTCCGTCTGCCGCTCATCGTTGACGATGATAAGCGGCCGATCCTAAGCCGCTCATAAGCCGTCCTTACAGGATGCTGGAGAGAAACTGCTTGGTGCGCGGGTGCTGAGGGTGGGTGAAGAACTCGTCCGGCGGCCCTTCCTCGAGGATCGCCCCGGCGTCCATGAGGACCGCGCGGTGGGCCACATCCCTGGCAAAGCCGACCTCGTGCGTGACTACGACCATGGTCATCCCTTCCTCCGCCAGCTGTCGCATGGCGCGAAGGACTTCGCCGACCAGCTCAGGGTCGAGCGCGGACGTCGGCTCGTCGAAGAGCATCAGCGCCGGGTCCATGGCCAGTGCCCGCGCGATGGCAACGCGCTGCTGCTGCCCGCCGGACAGCTGGTGCGGGTAGACGTCCGCCTTCTCCGCGAGCCCAACCTTGGCGAGGAGCTCTGCGGCTCGGGTGGCCGCAGCCTTGCGGTCCACTCCCCTGACGTGGATTGGAGCTTCGACGACGTTCTGGAGCGCGGTCATGTGCGGGAACAGGTTGAAGCGCTGGAACACCATGCCGATCTCAGCGCGCTGCTTGGACACGAGCTCTTCCTTCTGCTCGACCAGGTGCCCGTTTCGTTCGACATAACCCATCAGGTGGCCGTTAACCCAGATCCGTCCGCCATCGATCTTTTCGAGATGGTTGATGCAACGAAGGAAAGTCGTCTTCCCGGAGCCGCTCGCGCCGAGGATCACGACCACCTCTCCGCGCTTCACATCCAGGTCGACCCCGCGCAGGACGTGCAGGTTGTGGAAGTATTTCTGGACCTTCCGGGCTTCCACCATGGCGGCCGCCACTATCTGTGCTCCTTGGGCGGCAGGGCGGCGACCGTAACCGCCCGCCGAATCTGGGGCGCTCCCAGAAAGAACCGGCGCAGGTTGTCCGCGAGACTCGTCCGCACCTCACTGCGGCGTTCTCCGAGCCTGATCTCGATCTGAGCCTGGATTACCGATAAGACAGTTGTCATGGCCAGATAGAACACTCCTGCCGCCAGCAGGCTCTCGACCACCTTGAAGTTGTGGGCGTAGATCTGGAGCGTCACGAGCGTCAACTCCTGCAGTCCGATATACGACACGAGCGATGTGGTCTTGAGCATGGATATGAACTCGTTGCCGGTCGGTGGCAGGATCACCTTCAATGCTTGCGGCAGGACGATTCGCCGCATCGCCAGGCCGTAGGTCATGCCAAGTGCTTTCGCCGCTTCCATCTGGCCGCGGTCGATGGCTTCGATGCCTGCGCGGACGATCTCGGACATGTACGCACCTTCATTGAGGGAGAGCGCGACGTAGCCGGCAGCGAATGAGCTGGTAGCGATAAGCAAGGCGATCTGCGTGAGCGCGCCCTTGCCGCCGGCGTCCATCGACTCGAGGATCAGGGGGACGCCGTAGGCCGTCAGCACCAGCTGGAGAAAGACGGGAGTGCCGCGCCAGACCCAGATGTACAGACCGGAGAAGACGCGCAGAAGCGCGATGCGAGACTGGCGCCCAAGCGCCGAGAACAAGCCGAGAAAGACCCCGGTCGTCTGGGCGAGGATCGCCAGGACGAACGTCACCTGGACCGCCTTGTAGACCTGCGGAAACGTGAAGTATGTCTTTAGGTAACCGATGTCATAGGGAAAGGTCGTGTGAAAAGTAGCCAGCCAGAAGCTCTTGATCGGTCGCTGGTCGAACAGACTGTAGACGAGAAACGCCGCGACGATCAGACCGGCGAGGGTCAGAGCGATATTGACCACGAACCAGGCATCGCGCTCGACGATCGGGCCCGGAAGCTCTGGTTCGGGCACGTCAACCGGCGCCGGCCGGATCGTCATGCTCACGCGGTCTCTACCGGTACGTGATCAGCCGGTCGGATTCCCGGAGACGACGATTCCCGAGGCCGGAATCGCACCGTCCTGCAGGTTCCACTGCTGGAGCAGCTTCTGGTAGGTCCCATCGTTGAAGATCGCCTGCATCGCCTGCTGGATGGCCTTGAGCAATTCCTGGTTCTTGGGATCGACAGCGATTCCCTCTGGAGCCTGCGCGATCGGCTTGCCGGCGATCGCGAAAGAGGTCGGGTCCTGCTTCACGTAGTACGCAGCCACCGGTGAGTCGTCCATTGCGGCATCAACCGCACCAAGCTTCAGCTTCTGGACGGCGTCGGTGTCTGTCGGAAAGGTCTGGATGGTGATCTTTTTGGTGCTGCAGTCGGCGCCATTGGCAGCGGTGAGAGTGTCCTGCTCTGTGGTCGTTACCTGGACCGAGACCTTCTTGCCGCAAAGACTCGAGATTCCGCTGATCCCTTCGGGGTTGCCTGCCTTGACGAGGATCGACTGGCCGGCCGAGAAGTAGCCGACGAATGCGACCTGCTTCTGCCGGTCAGAGGTGATGCTCATCGCGGAGATAATGGCGTCTCCCTTCTTGGCGAGCAGTGCGGGGATAATGGTCGAGAAGTCTTGCGTCTGGATGGTGGCCGTGAGTCCCATCTTGGATGCGATCGCGTTCGCGACGTCGACGTCGAAACCAACCGCCTTGTTGGTGGAGGGATCGATCGACTCCTGCGGTGGATAGGTGGTGTCA
The DNA here is from genome assembly GCA_005879945.1 of Chloroflexota bacterium. Classification (GTDB taxonomy): domain Bacteria; phylum Chloroflexota; class Dormibacteria; order Dormibacterales; family Dormibacteraceae; genus UBA10449. The sequence goes on from VBHX01000086.1 coordinate 16,873, forward strand.
CTGAGGAAAGTGATCGTTCCCGCGGTAATCAGGTTGGATGGCGCCTTGATCGTGCCGCTGCTCGGGCTCGACGATCCGCTGCCGGTCGTGCCCCCGCAAGCTGCCAACATCACAGCCACGGCCACCAGGATCGATAGGCGCAGCAGAGTTTCTCTCACATCACCCTCCTTTGGCATAAAGCCACTCTGGCGATTGTAGCCTCGAGACCTGACCCGGGCTAGGCTGCGGGCCTGCGCGCGGCGCGCCACTCCTTCCAGTCGTTACGAACGAGACGCCCCATCTTCGTCGCCGCCTCGCGAAGCCACGCCTGCTTGCGGCGCTTCATGTCCGCGAGGATCGTCTTGCCGGCCCCGCGCGTGCCGAGGTGGATGTTCCCGGCCTCCCACCCCATCGCCCTCAGCAGCCTCGCCTCGTCACGCTGCGCGGGCAGCGATGCCAGCTCGATTCGACTGCAGTCGGGCGACAGGCGGCGCAGCAGCCAGCCGTCTCGCAGCTCGGTCAGAGGATCAGGGCAGCGCACCGCGGATGTCGCCAGGTCGAGGTAGAAGATCCGGCTGGCCGCGTGATCCTTGTGTGCCCATTCCCACGCCGACGGGGCCATCGCCTTGGCCTCGTGAACCGCGCCAGTCCGCAACCGCAACCAGGCGCTCGCGACCCAGGCTGCCGAGGCCGGAGCGCCGGCGAACGTACCGGACGGCCTCAGACCCGTTCGGCAGCCGCTGCACGAGAAGAGTCTTGAGGTTCGGCGGCACAGGGCCGCGCGCGGTGGGCAGCGCTTGCAGTCGTGCCCAGAAGACGACCGGGTCGCGGAGCCTGCCTGCAGCGAGCTTGCGCAGCCAGCGATCCTGCTCGGCCAGGACCATCGGCCTACCTCCTGATCGCAGCGCTGCGCTGTAGCCGGCCATGATCGCGGCGCAGGCTTGCTTGAGGTCGATATTGAGATGCCCCTCGGCCGCGGCCAGGCCGGCGCTCGTGGCGAGGCGGACGATGTCGTACGTGAAGGGCATGCGGAATGCCTCGTCGAAATCGCTGACGCCCCAGACCAGCCTTCCCTCCAGGTCACGCCACGTGCCGAAGTTCTCGACATGCAGGTCCCCGACTGCAAGCACCCGCGGCGCGTCGGCCAGGTCGGGGAGCTCCTGGGGAGCCAGCTCAGCCCACCTATAGAAGGTCGCGCGAAGAAAGCTGAACGTGTCCGCCGCCATCATCTCGTGCTTGTAGTCGAGCTCGTGCTGGCGCAGCGGGATGACCCCTTTCAGCCAGCGCTCGAAGCCGCGCGTCGAATCCACGATGTCGGGAATCGAGGCCACGATGCGTATTGTCGAACGCATCGGTCGATTGATCTAACTGTGTTTTCTAGCGGAGCGATTCGCCCGGAGCCGAGCCCTCCCACGCCGTCGTCTCCCAGTTGTCCTTTCGGGCGCCGATGGGCATCCAGGGCGGCAACTCCATGACGAGCTCATGGCTCAACGCGGCGGCGTACGGCTCGTAGCCTCTCCGCAGACTCTGAAGCCGGTCTCGAAAGGTCGCGGCGTCGACCTGCATCCCGGCCGACGCCATGATCTCGACCAGCGCCGCGAGCTCGGGCTCGCTCAGTCTGTCCGGGACGTCGAACTTCGGCTCCGCGCGCAGAACCTGGCTCAGGTCGCCAAGCGCGTGCCGGCCCATCGCATAGACCCGGCGCGCCTGCCACGTATGGCCGGTGGCCTTGCTCGCCTGCCACAGCGCCGAGAAGTCGAGGATGGCGGTCAGCGCTGCGACCCACGACTGGTTCTCGTGCTGGGAGCGGAAATAGCACAGGACCTGGTACGACAGGTGGCTCTCGAGCAGCTCGGCTGTCCAACGTTCCCACTCCCCCATCAGGGGAACGAGCGACTGCACCTCACCCGCCGCGACCGCCCGCCGCAGAAGGTCACCCGCGCTTGGCGGCGACCCCGCCCACTCGTCGAGCATGGAGATCGTCGTCTCACGGCGCGAGAACCCCTGATAAAGGACGGGGAGATAGGAGATGACGACGGCGAGAAACGCGAAACCCATTCCTGCCTCCGCCACCGTGACCAGGCGCGAGAGATCCGTCTTGGGCGCGAAGTCGCCGATGCCGAGGGTCGTGAACGTCCATCCGCTCACGTAGAGGCCGGTGACGGGCGAGTTGAAGTCGAATCCTGTCGCCCACAGAAGTAGCGCGAAGCCGGTGATAAGGATGACGCCCCAGAGCCCGATCAAGACGAGCAGCGAGATCGGACCGTAGGTGCTGAGATAACTCTCGCGCCGGTCGCTTATGGGCATACGCCTTCCGATCGCCGCCCAGGGCTGCCACGTAAGGAAGTAGAAGACCTTCGACACCCGCAGGCGCCCCGACACGCGTCGCGGCAGGATGATGGTTTCAAAGGCGTCGCGCAAAGCGACGAACACGAGCACGAGCCCGACGAGGGCGGCGAGGAGATGCATCGTCAGGTCAACTCTCGACCAGCACCCTAAATTTCTTCTTTATCTATACGGGTGCGCTGCGCGCCTCGGTCGAGCTCGTGAGCGCCAGGGCCAGCGAGCCAAGCAGCTCGGCTCGTTCGACGAAGACGGCCGGCACCACATCGACGCGATCGGCAGCGGCGAGCACCGTGTGCCGGCGGATGGATTCCCTGATCGGACCGAGCAGGAGGTCACCAGCCCGGCTCATCGCTCCGCCAATGATCACGCGCTCCGGGTTGATCAGGTTGCACAGGCCGGCGACCGCCACACCTATCTCTCGACCCGCGTCTGAGATGGCGCGGCGGCAGCGGATGTCGCCGGCGGCGGCAAGCTCTATGACGCGCGGAAGCGTGAGCGCCTCGGAACGGCCCTGTCCGACCAGCTGCAGGATCGCCGGGCCGGACGCCACCGTCTCCAGACAGCCGCGGTTTCCGCAATAGCAGAGGGCTCCCGCCTCGTCGAGCGTCGTATGCCCGATCTCGCCCGCGGTGCCTGACGCCCCACGCAGCAGCCTACCGTCAGTGACTAGGCCCGCGCCGATCCCGGTCGCTGCCTTGATGTAGGCGAAGTTCGAGCACTCGCGGCCGGCACCCCAAGTCATCTCCGCGAGAGCCCCGCAGTTGGCATCGTTATCTATCTCGACGCGCAGGCCGAGCCGGCCTTCCATCTCGAACGCGATGCGAAGGCCTACCCAGCCCGGCAGGATCGTCGCCGATCCGACCGTTCCCCGCGCCCGATTCACTGGACCCGGGATGCCGATGCCGGCGCAGATGACCGCCGCGCGCTCGATTCCGGCCTCGGCCAGGACCTCCTCGACCATCAGTGCCGACGCATCGAGGGCGTCGGCGGCCCGATTGTTGACGTCGAGGTCGAGCCGGCGCTCGGCGAGCACGGTGTGGTTGAGGTCCGCGACCGCGACCTGGAGATGGCTGTGCCCGAAGTCGATGCCGACGACCGCGAGAGACGGATGCTGCAGGACCAGCTGCACTCCTGGCCGCCCGCCGCGCCCATCGGGAGCCTTGGTGTCGACCTCGAAAACGAGACCAGACTCCTTGAGCTCCGCCACCAGGGTCGAGACGGTCGTCCGCGAGAGGCCGGTCGTTCGAGCGATGTCCGCCTGGCTGGTGCGCCCGAGCGTGCGCAGGACCCCGATGACGCGGTCTCGATTACGCTCGCGCAACCACGCGAGCGAGCCATCACTCTTCTTGTTCGTCGATCTCCCCGCCACTCGAAGGGGAATCATGGCCGCATCGGGGGGTTTGTCAATAGCTCGGACGCTGCGTGGGGCCACGATAACAATCTCTTGACAAACTGGCGGGGCTGCGCAATGCTCTCCGACTGGCGGCTTTCCGCCAAGGCTGCTGAGTAGGACCTGTGTGTCGGCGCACTCTCGCCCCGGGTTCGCCGGGAAGAAGGCAACAGGTGACCCTTACCAGAGGAGAGACCCAAATTGAGGTTCGCCAGACTATTCCCGACGCTCGTGCTCGTCGGGTTCGTTGCGATGGCTTGTGGCGGCGGCGGCACGTCGTCGAACTCGCCCACCGCCACCATACCGTCGTCGCTGTCCGTTTCTTCGTTCGACGTCAGCTTCTCGGCCATGGCCACGCTGAAGGACTTGCACGCGGCCGGAAGCGGCCTGGTCGGGGTACTGATGCCCGACACCACCTCGTCCACACGATGGGTCAACTCAGACCTGC
>VBHX01000087.1 GCA_005879945.1 Chloroflexota bacterium
ACAGGCGGACATCACGCAGGGCGCGAAGGTCCTCGTCATGGCCCCGAACGACAGCACCGTCGGTACCCAGATCCAGGCTCTCGCGCAGTCGAAGGGCGTCAAGCTCATCAGCTACGACCGAGCCACCTTTACGGGTACCAACACCTACTACGTCAGCTTCGACAACGTGCAGGTCGGCAAGCTCATCGGACAGGGCTTCAAGGACTGCCTCACCGCATGGAACGTCGCCAGCCCGAAGGTCTTCACGTTGAACGGCGGCGAGGACACCGACCCGAACGCGATCGACTTCGCCAAGGGCTACAACTCCGTCGTCTGGGGCGACAGCGTGCCTCAGGAGACGGTCGGGAAGACCGCCAACGGCGCCACCCTGGTCGGTGACCAGGTCGCACCAGCTTGGGACAACTCCAAGGGACAGACGATCTTCCAGCAGCAGTACACCGCGCGCCCGGAGATCAACGCCACTATTGAGGCGAACG
>VBHX01000088.1 GCA_005879945.1 Chloroflexota bacterium
GTGGTGTTGTCGATGCCGTCGACCAGCACGAAGACGTCGGTTTCACCGAATGCGTAATAGAAGCCCTCGAGCTTACCGCCGAGCGTCTTCAGCGCCGCCTCGACGGCGCTGCGCCTGCCAGTGCCACCTTCCTTGAGCACGCCTTTGATGCCCTCGGCCGAGTACGAAGCCTGGAACAGATATCTCCCCATTTCTTTTTCCTCCAACTTAACGCCGCCGAAAAATGCATCACCCCGCCTTGGGCAGGTACTCCTGGATCGCGTGCGCCAGGTGCTGCATGGTCATCGACTGCAGCCACACGCGGCCCGGACCCGTGAGCGCTGCGAGGAAGATGCCGTCGCCGCCGAAGAACGCATTTTTGATACCTGGGACCGTGGTGATGTTGAACTGCACCGATTCCTGGTACATGCCGACATGACCGGGATGGACGCGAAGAGTGTTGCCGGCCTGCAGGTCGTAGGTCACGACCTCGCCGTGCAACTCCACCCAGGCGTGGCCCTGTCCCTGCAGTCGCTGCATGCGAAACCCGGTGCCGCCGAAGATGCCGGCGCCAAGCCGCTGCTGGAAGCCGATCGAGAACTGGACCCCCAGGGTCGCGCACATGAAGCCATGGCGGTGGACCATGTAGCCCTGGCCGGGCGCGATTTCCATCGGCAGGATCTGCCCGGGCAGCTTTGCCGCGAAGGCGAGCAGTCCAGGCCCTCCTGCCGCCGTGTACTCGGTCATGAAAAGCGTGCCCCCGGCGACCGCCCGGCCGAGCGCCCCCATGAAGCCGCCTTGCTGGCCACCCGCGGTGGTCGACGTTTGCATCTGGATCGCCATCGACATCCACGACAGCTGGCCAGACTCGGCGAAGACCTTCTCGTTGGGCTGCATGTTCAGCTCCAGCACCGGCATGACGGTTCCGACGATCTTTGGATCCATGTGGCCTCCTGGTGAATGGAAGCGGCCGCGTGCGCGACCACTTTATCAGGAGCCTGAGCCGGCTCCAGCGTGATGCACGTGCTCGAGCGTGTGGCGGTGGAGGGACTTGCGCCCCGGCGTGCGGGAGCATGTCTCGCAGACCCCCACCACCAGCACCTCCGTGTGCGTGGGCTTGAAGCGATGCAGCCCTTCGAGGTGCGTCTCCAGCGCGCTCACGAGCTCCTCCTCGATGTGCAGCACCCCGCCGCACATCTGGCACACGGCGTGGTGGTGGTCGCCGGTCGCGAGCTCGTAGTGGGTCGGGCCATCGCCGAGGTGTGCCGCGTAAACGGAACCCGACGCGGTGAGCGCCTCCAGCGATCGGTAAACCGTGCTGCGCGGGAATCGCGGTTGGGCGGTGTGCAGCTCAGCCGTGATTTCGTCCGCGGTGCAGTGCCCGCCGAGCCGAACGATTGCGTTGTAGACCATCGTCCGCTGCGCGGTGCGCCGCATCCCTGGCGCGAGCATCTCTGTCACGACGGGACGATCCTTAGCGACCGGTCTGCCTGTGTGAGCAGCCGGCACCCATCCTTCTCGACCACGACGTCGTCTTCGATCCTCACCCCGCCCCAGCCGGGAATGTAGACGCCAGGCTCGACGGTGAAGACCATTCCGACCTCGAGCACGGTCCTCGATCCGGGATCGAGAGATGGATCCTCGTGCGTCTCGAGGCCGAGGCCGTGGCCGGTGCGGTGGAAGAATCGATCGCCCAGCCCCGCATGCTCGATGACCTTGCGTGCCGCGGCGTCGACGTTGCCCGTCGTTACGCCGGCGCGAATCATCGCGATCGCGGCATCGTGCGCGGTGAGCACCAGGCTGTGAATCTCGCGATGACGCGCGCTTGGCTCGCCGACGACCGCCACCCGTGTCGTGTCCGCGCGGTAGCCCCCGTACGCGGCGCCAAAGTCGAGCAGGACGAGATCGCCGGCATCCAACCGGCGTGAGGAAGCACGACCGTGCGGCAGCGCGGAGTTGGGGCCCGACAGCACGATGGTCTCGAACGCGAGCGTTCCGCCGGCCGCCCCGATCGCGGCATCGAGTGCGACCGCTGCCTCGAGCTCGGTCTGCCCGCCACGCAGGCTTCGAAAGATCTCGTCGGTCGCGGCATCCGTGATGGCCGCCGCGCGCGCGAGCTCCTCCAGCTCGACGGCCGACTTGATGCGGCGCCGCCGTTTGATCTCGGGCCCGATATCGACCATCTGCTGAGGATCGATGAGCTCGCGCAGCATCTCCGAGGCTGAGAGAGTCAGGTGGTCCTTCTCCACCCCCACGCGTACCGAGCCGCGGAGTGCCTCGCGGACGAGCCGGTACGGATCCTCGCCGTCGCTCCACGAGGCGACATCGGCGTCGGTCCTCGCCCGCAGCGCGTTCTCGCGCTCGAGGGCGGGGCAGACGAGGGTTGCGCGGTCATCCCTGACAGCGAGCGACATGAGCCGCTCATACGGCTCCGCGCGCACACCGCTCAGGTAGGCGATCGAAACCGGCCGCGTGACGTAGGCGGCGTCGACTCCGTGCTGTGCCATCCACGCCCGGAGATCGTCGATACGGCTGGCCGCGGTTGCCTCAGTCAACGCCGACGATGCGGACCCGGTACGAGGCATTGGGAGTCTTGATCTCGACCTCCTCCCCCACACGGTGGCCGATAAGCGCCTTGCCGAGCGCGGACTCGTAGCTGACGCGTCCGGCCTTGGGGTCGGCCTCAGCAGGCCCGACGATGCGATAGGTTTCCTCACCCTCGCCGTCTTCCTGGAATCGCACCGTGCTGCCCATCGCCACCACGCCATGGCTCTTCGTCGGCTCGATCAGGACGTGATGCTTGATGATCGCCTGCAGGTCGTTGATCCGCGCCTCGATGAAGCCCTGCTCGTTCTTGGCGGCGTGGTACTCGAAGTTCTCCGAGAGGTCGCCAAGCTCGCGGGCAGCTTTGATCTTGGATGCGATGTAGGGCCGGCGCTTGGTCACGAGCTCGTCGAGCTCCTTTTCGACCGCCTCCAGGCCCTCGGGAGTGATGTGGACGTCGTTGGTCATGATTCCGAGTCTAAACGTAGGGGAACTCCGGGTCCCTTCCTATAGAGTCGGGCCATGAAAAGGCTGTTCTTGACCGTCGTGATGCTCCTCATGGGTATGGCGCTGGTCGGGGGCGCGGCGGCCTCCCTGGTCGGCGGCGCACTGATCCCGCTCGACCAGCAGGTGGGCACCCACACCTCTGCCGCCGGGGCCGTCCTTGGCATCGGGATCATGGCCGCCGCCATCAACCCCGCCGCCAACATCGGCTGGGTTCGGGCCGGGATTCTCTACGGAATCGTCGTCTTCGGCTTCGAGATCGGCTCCCACTTCCTGCTCGGCTCGCCTTTCAACATCGGGCCGGTCATCTTCGGTCTGGCGTGCGCGCTGCTGCTGGTTGCGCTCTATCCAGAGCGCCGCGACTTGGTGCCGCCAACCACCAGTCTGCCGATGATGACGCCGAAGACCTCGGCCACCACGTCCACCACGCCTCCGCCAACGACTCCCGCGCCGACCACGACGACCTAGAGGCGCGGCGCCTCAGCCCTTCGGCATCATCCCCTGGACTTCGGTCATCATCCGGCGCTGGACCAGGAAGGACACGCCGTAGACAGCGCCCGCCAGGATTGCGCCGGCCAGGATGGCGAGCGCGGCATGGACGGCGGAGTTTGGTATGGGCGATAGAGCCACGGCGTCATCCCCGACGACGGCAGCGACCGCAAGGGCGATCGGCGTGATCACGGGCAGCTGCTGAAGGCGATTCATCACGGCTGGGACCGGCGGCTCGACTCGCGCGACCTGACGCTGACCCACGACGCCCACAGACCGTACGTGTCTAAGGTTGGGCGTGACGGTCAGGACGAGGTTGACCTGGTTGCCAGGGACCTGCTTCAAACGCGCCGGAGGAACCAGGTACTGCTCGACGCCGCCACGCGTCTGGATCATGACCATGCCCAGGCCCATCGACGTGCTCACCGAGCTGGCTCCCACCAGCTGGCCCTGGACGAGCCTGGGCTCCGCCCTCCGATCCTTCAGCGCCAGCCGGAAGCCGGGCGCGATGAAACTCGCCAGCAGGGCGATCGGCAGCACCCAGGCGACCGAGGCCGCGATCGCCACCGGCCAGCCGTAGATGGGTGGCACGATGAGCAGGATGGCCGCCACGATCAAAAGGCACACGACCGCAATTCCGATCGCGATGTACCCGAGCCGCATGACGAAATCCGGTGCGTAGCCCTGGAGCATTCCGCCCGCCTGCACGAACCGTTCGCGCTGGCGGCGGGTCTGCCCGCTCGCGGCCGTCGGAGTCGCTTTCGGCTGGACCTTGCGCATCGTCTGGCGCACCTGGCGAACCTGTGCGCGCTTCTTACCCATTACACAGGGAGTGTATCTGGGCGCCGGTCGAGTGCCCTGCGCTCAGGACGATCTTTGCGAGGGGTCGACCGCGGGCACGAGCACCCGCTTCACATAGGTCGTGCCGTTGCTGGTGAACGTGCCGGACAGGAGATAAGCGGGCTCGTAGAAGCTGTGGTCGCCGGCGTTTACGAGCGCATAGACGAGCTCGAACGTCGTGAGCTGCACGGTCGGCTCGGGTTGGATCGAGGCTGGTGCGGATGGCTTCGAGACAAAGGCGAGGTTGATGGCCTGGTCGCTCGAGATCACCGGGTAATTAGCCACGTCGAGGGGTAGCGGCAATGGTCCGAAAGCCTGCAGCGGCTGACCGCGCCTGACATCCACCTCGAGTCCGTATCGCACTCCGTAGGTGTTGACGACGTAAGCCGATCCATAGGTGGGCACCTCGAACTGACGCAGGTAAACGACTCGTGTTGTGTCGGCTAGCTGGTCGGTAACGACTACGTAGCTCCAGGCGGGCACGAGACTGTGCACGGACAAGAATGCGGCGGCCGTATCAGTCGGTGTGGGGCCCGGCGGCGGCAACCGAGATTGATCTGGCGTAATGTAGAAACGTGGCTCTGAAAGCGGCTGCCGTGAGCTGCCGACCACGCCGAGCACAAACCCGGGCCCAGAAAATTCGCCAAGAGTCCCGGCTCGGTGATTCGAATTGGATGCGCCCAATGCGGTCGCGAACTGGCCGGCGTCGGCCTCCGTCGGTTCGCGGAACCGATAAACCGGCGCGCTGGTGATCAGCACGCTCGGCTGAGGTCCAGCCCAGACTAGCGTGGCGGGGCCGAGGTAGAGAACCGATTGGGCCGACTGATCCGTGGCGCCTTTTGTGGGCTGTGGGGCAGTGGCTGCAGTCGGCGGCTGCTGGAGGCTGGGCGAGGGCAGCCTGCCGAATGAGGTTGCGTTGGACCGGGAGCTGCCTGCTTCACTCCTCAGCGGAGCACTGCCGGCGGTGGTGCCGCCGCCACCGCCGAGGTGGATCCCGCTCAAAGCGATGAGGCCAATCCCAATCGCGCTGATGAGCACGACCGCCACCGCAGCCGCCGGGACTGCGGGCACCTCTCGCATCGTGCCGACGAGACCGCCGAAAAATTCCGCCACACGTCGCGACAGCGGGCGGCGTGCCTGCATCCGCGACCACAGCTCGTCCTCGAAACCGCCGCGAGGGCGTGTGGTTTCGAAAGCGTCGTCGAGCTGCCGCTGCAGCGCCTGGAGCTCGAGGTCTTCGTTGTCGCTCATGACACATCTTCCGCCTGTACCGAAGCTCGCAGGGCCTTCAACGCGCGGTGATAGAGCATCTTCGCCGCGTCCTCGCTGCACGCCATCAGCGTTCCAACCTCTTCGAAGCTGAGGCCCGAATGTCGAAGCGTTATGGCGTCGCGCTGCCGCTCGGGTAGGCCTGCCACGTGGGCTAGCAGGGCGCGGTACTGGATGCGCTCCTCGGCCATGCCGGCCGGATCCTCGACGCCCTGCGGCTGATGTTCGATCGTGCGCCGCAGGCGCTCCCGCCTCCCATGGGCCCGGAAGTGGTCGAGGGTCGCGTTGCGAGCGATGCGAAAGAGCCAGGCCGCCGGCGTAGTATTTCGCGCCTCGAACCGGCCGTAAGCCTGGTAGGCGTTCATGAAGACCTGCGCGGTGATGTCCTCCGCATCGGCCGCGGTCGAGACCTGGGCGCGAACGTAGGCATAGATGCGCCCGAGGAAGTCACGGTAGAGATCCTCGAACGGCGGCCGGTCGGCAAACACGGCCGAATCGTAGGCAGTCTCATGGTTATTTGAGCCAACGCCCGCCACCGCGGCGGTGTAACGCTACGAACGGAAGGCGGCGCCGATCTCGACGGGACGGTTGGTGAAGATCGAGTCCGGCCGGCACAGCCTGCACCAGGCCACGGCCGCATCGTCGTCCACGGTCCATACTCCCACCGCGCCGCCGGCAGCGTGGATGTCCTTGACCAGCTGCGGATCGGTAGCGCCCCAGTGGGGCGAGTACACGTCCGCGCCGGCCTCGCGCAACATCCGCGCGGGATCTATGGGCCGAGCTCCTTCGAGGATGCCCAGCTGCAGCTTCGGCTCCATTTGTCGCAGCTGGCGGATTGACGGATGGTGGAAGGAGACCACCGCGCATTCCGAAACCGCACCTAGCTGCCGGAGCATCGCGACCAACTTGTCCTCGAGCCCCGGGTACTGGATGGGCACCTGCTTGATCTCGATCACCAATCCGACCTTGCCGATTGCGAGCTCGACGACCTCCTGGAGCAGCGGGATGTGCTCGCCCTCGCCGGCGTCGAGACGACGGAGCTCGGCGGCCGAATGATCGCGCACCAAGCCCGTCCCGTTGGTGGTGCGCTCGAGCGCGTGGTCGTGGATAACGACCAATCTGCCGTCCGACGAGAGATGCACATCGCACTCGATGAGATCGCAACCGGCGGCGATGGCAGACCGAAACGAACGCATCGTGTTTTCCGGATGGTGCGCCGGGTCGCCTCGGTGTCCTCCCAGCAGCGGCCGGCCTTCGTCGTGGGCGGCCTCGTAGCGTGCCTGGATTGATTCAGTCAAGGCGCCGGAAAGTCTAACTGCGTCGCCATCTCTATCTCGCGCTCCGCTTCTCTATAGTGCTGAGGATGACCTCCTCCACCGCTCGCACCATTGGCGAGCTTCGAGCATCCGGGCACGAGCGCGAGACCGTCAAGCAAGAGATGCGCCGCAATCTACTGACGCGCCTTCGCACCGGCGAGCCGCTGCTGCCCGGCATTGTCGGCTACGACGAAACCGTGCTGCCGCAGCTGGCGAATGCGGTCATCTCCGGCCATGACGTGATCATGCTCGGCGAGCGGGGCCAGGCGAAGAGCCGGATCATGCGCTCGCTCATCAACTTCCTCGACCCGCAGGTGCCCACCATCGCCGGCTGCGAGATCAACGACCATCCCTATGCACCGATTTGCCGGCGCTGCCTCGACCTCATCGCCAAGAACGGCGACAAAGTTGAGATCGCGTGGATCGACCGCGATCAGCGCTACGGCGAGAAGCTAGCCACCCCGGACATCTCCATCGCCGACCTGATCGGCGAGGTCGACCCGATCAAGGTCGCCGAGGGCCGCTATCTCGCTGACGAGCTGACCATCCACTACGGCCTGCTGCCACGCACCAACCGCGGAATCTTCGGCATCAACGAATTGCCCGACCTCGCGGAGCGCATCCAGGTCGGACTCCTCAACATCATGGAAGAGAAGGACGTACAGATCCGCGGATACCGCGTGCGTCTGCCGCTCGACCTCTTCGTCATCGCGAGCGCGAACCCCGAAGACTACACATCGCGCGGCCGCATCATCACTCCGCTGAAAGACCGATTCGGCTCGCAGGTCCGCACGCACTATCCGCTGAGCATCGGCGAAGAGATGCAGATCATGGAAGCGGAGCGGAATCCCATCCCCGAAGATTTCGAGCTCATCTTCCCGAGCTTCATGAAGGAAATCGTCGCGGAGCTCACGCACCTCGCGCGTCGCAGCCCGCACATCTCGCAGTCGTCAGGTGTGTCGGTGCGAATGTCGATCGCAAACTTCGAGAACCTGGCGAGCAACTCTGTGCGACGTGCAGCGCGTCTCGGCGAGTCGCTGGCGGTGCCACGCATCACCGACCTCGCGTTCCTCACCTCATCGACCGCTGGTCGCGTGGAGATCGAGGCTCTAGACGAGGGTAAGGAGGAGCAGGTGCTGTCGCGCCTCGAGCGCGGCGCGATCAGCGCCGTGTTCAGCCGGCACTTCTCGGCGGCGCAGTTCGACGGTGTGGTCGCGCGATTCGAAGACGGCGCGATGCTGGAAGTTGGCGAAGGGATCCCCGCGCGGACGTACACCCGCGCCATCGGCGAGCTGCCCGAAGTCGCCACGGCGCTGAAGAAGCTCAGCCTCCCGGACCGGCCGGAGGTGCGTGCCTCGGTCATCGAGTTCCTACTCGAGGGCCTGCACCTGAACAAGCGCCTCAACAAAGACGAGGTTGAGGGTAGGGCCGTCTACAGGCGTTAGATTCGCTAGCGCCGCGTACTGAGCCGAGCTCCAACCGCACCGACGATCCCGCCGCCGACAACACCTGCAGCCAGTCCCAGCATGACGTTCAACGCGGGCTTGCCAAAGGCCATGTATGTCAGCCCTCCGGCGCATCCGCCTATCGCGCCCGCGATTGCACCGGCAACGGCTCCAGACGTGACACGTCCTTCACGCTTGGCGGCGCGGTAGCCGGCCACCCCGACGATCACTGCCGGCACCAGGACGAAGGCCGCCAGGAGAGGCACCTCGGGGATCCAGGTGAAGGATGGTGAGAGCCCGGCCACTCCCAGCGCCACGGTCACAACGCCAAGGATCACGCCCTCCCGAAGGCCTTCCGAGAGGACTGCCGACCCCTCCGACTCTCCTTCGCGGAGACACCGCTGGGGCCCCCGCGACGGAGTCGCGGGAGGGGGCCGAGCAGTCATCAGCGTTGGCCGGCGTAGATCCAGGTGAAGGCGATGACCAGCCCGACCACCCCGAGAAAGAACAGGATCTCCACCCTGATCGCCAGCCGGACCAGCCGCCGCGCCCGCCGCGTCCGCGTGCCGCAGCGCTCGCAGTAGGCGGCGTTCGGGACGAGCTCCGCCCCGCAGGCGTCGCAGGCGAGTTGGGACTGCTGCACTCAATTGAGTATGTATGTTTGCGAAGTGGAACTCGAAGAGGAGCTCTCGCCGGCCGACGCCGTGCTCCTGATGAGCTCGGTGCCCGAACGCATTGGCGATCTCGTTTTCGGCCTGGATGAGGCCCGCCTGCGCTACCGCCACGGTCCCGCTTTCCCCACGCTGGGTGGCCTGATCGGCCACATGCTGGAGTCCGGGTCCAAGGTGGATGGCCTGCTCCGCCACGCCCATCTGGACGGCCTGACCTCGGCCGACGTACGCGCCACCATCGACCCCACCCACGATCATGAGCTCGACCGGCCCCTGCAGGAGGCCCTCGAGGACTTCGCCCGGATCCGGCGGCGGACGGTGGACCTTCTTCACGGCTGGGGTAAGACCGAGTGGGAGCGGACGATTGTCGACCCGCGAGGGGGAGTTTTCACTCTGCTCGAGGTCTGCCAGCTGGTCACCCGCCATGAGATGGCGCACGTCGCCCAGATCCGCAACCTAACCGCGCTCCTACCCGAACCGGAAGACCTGGGACCGCAGCGGCAGGACGTGATTCCATGACAGCCGAAGAGACTCCACCGCCGAGCCCCGCGCCGGAGCGGCCCGCCAAGAGCGGGCGGTCGCGGCGGAAGCGAAAGTCCGGAAAGTCGGAGGGGCGGTCGGCCCAGTACTGGATGGTCGTCAGCTCGCCGGACAACTTCCGCAAGACGCGCGAGCTCGGCTTCACCATCCAGGGCCTGAAGAGCCGTCATCGCCGCCGCGTCGAGACCATGCGGGTTGGGGACCGGTTGCTCTATTACGTCACTGGCCGCATGGCGTTCGCGGCGACGGTCACCGTCGCCTCGCCGATGTACGAGGATCACACTCCGACGTGGCGCTCGGCGCGGCGAGACGAGGCTACGTGCGGAAGTGGCCACCCGAACACTGGACGCTTGCGTTCCAGGGCCACATCCACGCCCTGTCTCGGAACGACTTCGCCATCATCGAGGACGAGATCGCGCGCAGCACCCGCCGGAAGCGATCCCTGGCCGGTTGAAGGTTCTCGCCCAGCTCTACTCGTTCCATTTCAAGAGCGAGCGGCGTGAGCGGCTGTTCCTGGCCTCGCTCGGGTTTCTGGTCACGTTCGGGCTCGTCCGCCTCATCACGTACATGATCCGGTCCGGCATCGGCCCGCTTCACAACGTCACCACCAGCGGCGGCCTCCACATTCATCACCTGGTGTGGGGCATCCTCATCCTGCTACTGGTCGGCTACGTCTGGCTGATTGAGGAGGGCGTGCGCTCGAACTGGATTGCGAGCGTCACCGCATTCGCCTTCGGCGTCGGCGCCGCCCTGACCCTGGATGAGTTCGCGCTCTGGCTGAACCTGCGAGACGTCTACTGGGAACATGCCGGGCGGGTCAGCGTGGACGTGGTTCTTGTCTTCGCCTCGCTGCTGTCGGTGGGCATCTGGGGCGGTCCGTTTCTGCGCGAGGTCGTCAAGGAGTTCGTCCGGATCTTCCGCCGCCGAGCAGCTTAAAGCGCACTTGTCACAAACTCAGTTCTCGTGGTGCTTGCTGATTAGTGGGAACAAAAGCACCCCACGAACTCAGAGGCGTTGCCTTGAGTTCGCGAGGACCCCTGGACCTCGATGCGGCCCGTGAGACCCGTGCACGAATCGTGACGTCCCGCGAGGAAGCGTTCGAAACGCTGTTCAAAAATGAATACGCGCGCGTGGCCGGCATCGCCAACCGTGTGCTGGCCGATCCGCACGAGGCCGAAGACGTGGCCCAGGAGGTCTTCATCAACTTCCACCGGCTGCACTCGGCCAGCGCTCAGTTCGCGCCGGCGTGGCTGCACCGGGCAGCCGCGCACACCGCGCTCAACCGCCTGCGTGGGCGCAAGCGGCGCGAGAAGCGCGAGCTGGCTCAGGCGCCTGAAGAGGCGGCGCGCACCGTCGACCCGCAGCGGATGCTCGAGGTCAACGAGGATCGTCGGTTGGTGCGGGCGGCGCTCGCTCGGATGGCATCCAAGCCTGCATCCGTGCTTGTTCTACGGGCCAGCGGCCTTAGCTATGCCGAGGTGGCGCAGGCGCTTGGAGTCGGAACTGGACAGATCGGAACATTGTTAAGACGCGCGGAAGCCGCGCTGCGCAAGGAGGTCACACGTGGCACATCTATCTGACGGAACACTGCGCCGGATGATCGACGATCCGGACGCGATCAGCGGGTCTGATCGCCGGCACTACGTCGACTGCAAGGACTGCCAGGCCCGCCACAGCCGGATGGCCGACGACGCACGCACCGTCGCCACCCTGCTCGCAGCGCCTGAGCTCAAGGTGGACGTGGCGTCCGCGTTCAAGCAGGTGCAACTCGCGCCCGCGGCCAAGCCGCGCTTCGGCTTCGGCCTCCCCATCCTGCGCCCGGCTTCGCGGACCATGCTCGCCGGCCTCGGCGCGGCGGCCGTGATGGTCGCGTTGGTCGTCACCGCGTTCGCCAACATCCTGCCGCTCTTCCAGCCGAAGACTGTGGCTCCGGTCGCGATCACCGTGGCCGACGTCCAGTCGCTGCAAGCGTTGGGCGACTACGGCACCTTGACCTGGTCGGTGAACCCAAAACCGCAGATCGTCTTGACCGCGGACGAGGCCAAGCAGATCTCGGGCTTGAATGTCCCGAAGGTTGGCAAGCTGCCGACCGGCGTTTCCAGCAACATCACCTACGCGGCGATGCCGAAGGCGGTTGCCGTGTTCACATTCGACGCCAAGAAGGCCGAGGCGGCCGCCGCCAAAACCGGAAAGGCGCTGCCCAAGCTGCCGGCGGGCGTCGACGGCGCCAAGCTGACCGTGACGGTCGGCCCGGCGGTCATCGAGGTGTTCGGGAACCTGAGCAGCAAGAACCCCAACAGTCAGGACACCTCAGGCTCGAGCTCGAGCAACGCGAACAGCGGCCCGAGCGACATCAACCTTCCGCAGCTGGTCGTCGCCGAGTCGACGGCGCCGCTGGTGACCTCGACGCAGGTCACCGCCAAGCAGCTGGAGAACTACATCCTTTCGATGCCCGGCATCTCGCCGCAACTGGCAGCCTCGCTCCGCGCGATCGGTGACCCCTCGACCACGCTGCTGATCCCAGTGCCCATCCAGTACGCCACCTCGAGCAAAGTGACGGTGCAGGGCGTCCCGGGCGTCGCGCTCGGCGACAACACCGGAGCCGGCGCGGGCGTGATCTGGATCAAGAACGGCAAGGTCTTCGCGGTTGCCGGTTTCCTCAAGCAGTCCGAAGTTCTGAAGATCGCCAACGGTCTCAAGTGAGCTGACTCCGGTAGCCTCCCTTCGTGGCTGAGCCAGCGTCTGTTTCCACGGCGGCCGCTCCCACCCAAGGAGCGGCCGCTACCGCACCTGCCATTCACACCGTCGACCTGTCGAAATGGTTCGGCCACACCATCGCCCTGGCCGGCCTCTCCATGACCGTGCCCCGGGGCGAGGTCTTCGGCTTTCTGGGTCCCAATGGCGCGGGCAAGACGACGTCGGTGAAGCTGCTCCTCGGCCTCATCAAACCCACCTCCGGTGAGGCATGGCTCCTCGGTGAGAGGATTGGCGACCTGAGGACGCGGCGGCGAATCGGCTACATGCCCGAGCTCTTTCGCTACCAGGCCTGGCTCAGTGCGCGGGAAGTGCTGGCCCTGCACTGCGAGCTGGCTCCGCTGCCGCGCTCCACGTGGAAGGAGGAAATCTCGACTGCGCTCGACACCGTCGGCCTGAGCGACCGCGCCGGCGATCGTGTGGCCACTTTTTCGAAGGGAATGCAGCAGCGCCTCGGCCTCGCCGCCGCGCTGCTCGGCAAGCCTGAGCTCGTGTTCCTCGACGAGCCGACATCCGCGCTCGATCCCGTTGGACGGCACGACGTCCGCGAGATCATTCGCGAGCTCTCCGAACGGGGTACCGCGGTGTTCCTCAACTCCCACCTCCTCAGCGAGGTCGAGCAGGTGTGCGATCGCGTCGCCGTCGTCGACCACGGCCGGGTGATCGCGGCGGGGACTATGGATGAGCTGCTCAGCGGCACTGCGGTGCGGGTGCGTGTGGGCGGATTGGACGACGGCGAAAAGAGCAAGTTGGCGGCCTTTGGTCCGCGCGACGATGAGGGCGAGCACCTGACGTTCACGAAGCTGGACATCGAGCGCGTCCCCGAGCTGGTGTCCGCGATCGTCGCGCTGGGCGGGCGGGTCTACGAGGTCGCGCCGCGCCACCAGACGCTGGAGGATCGCTTCTTGCAGCTGCTCCACGAGGACACGTAGGCCCGATGCCACCTGTGCTGGTCTTCGCCAAGCTCACCGTCCAGGAGGCCTCGCGCCGCCGGCTGCTGATCGCTCTCATGATCCTGACCCTCATCGTCGTCGGCATCTCCGCGTGGGGGTTCAACAAGATCACGACCGTTCCTCGGTCAGATGGGAGCCTCCCTTCTCACACCGAGGTAGTCCTCATCAGCTCACAGCTGCTGATCTTCGTCGTCTTCATGTACAGCGGCGTGCTCGCGCTCAGCGCGGCCGTGGTGGCGGCGCCCCTCATCTCCAGCGAGGTCGAGAGCGGCATGCTGCTCTCGATGCTCGCGCGGCCGGTCCGGCGCAGCGAGGTCGTGATCGGCAAGTGGCTGGGTCTCGCGGTGCTGGTGGCCATCTACGCGGTGGGATCGGCGGCGCTCGAGCTGGCTGCCGTCGACTGGGCGACTGGCTACTTCCCGCCGCACCCGGTCGAGCTCGTCGTCTATGTCGGCCTCGAGGGCCTGGCGCTTCTTTCTCTCGGCCTGATGCTGTCCACGCGCTTCTCAGGGATCACAGGTGGGGTTATCGCGCTGGTCGCATGGCTGATGGCATGGATAGGTGGCATCGTCGGCGACATCGGCACCGGTCTGCAGAACCAGGCGGTCGAGAGCGTCGGCATCATCAGCCGCCTGTTCCTCCCAACCGATGGCCTGTGGCGCGGCGCTGTCAACGCGATGGAACCGGACGTTGTCCTGGCGCAGCTTCGCGCCGCGGGCACCTTCGGCCGTGCCAATCCCTTCGCGGCCCTCGACCCGCCACCGTTCGCATTCCTCATGTGGGTGGTGGTGTGGTTCAGCGTCATGCTCGGGCTGAGCATCTGGAGCTTCCGAACCCGAGAGATCTGAACGCGACTACGGCGCCGGCGCTATCACCGCCTGCGTCTGTGTGACCCGCGCCACTCGCCGGCCTTGACCGTCGTGCAGATCGGTCTGGACCACGATCGTCGTCCGGCCGACGTGCAGCGGCGTGCTGACCGCTTCGACGAAACCTTCGCGAACCGCGCGAAAGAAGTTGGTTTTCGACTCGATGGTTGCGGTGCCGGCGCCTGGTGGGAGGTTGAGCACCGCGCAGTAAGCGCCGATCGAGTCAGCCAAAGCCATAAGCGCGCCACCATGCAAAACGCCGCCGGTGGTGCACCGCTCCGGCGCCCAAGCCATGCGACCCCGCACCTCCTGGGGCGAAGCGGAGACGAGCTCGGCGCCGATCAGCTGGGCGAACGGCATCGCCGCAAGTGGCGCGTCGCTCAGGGGTAGAGGCCTCGCTCCCGCGTGGCACCGGCGACGCGAGTCACTGCCCGGCAGTAAGCCGCCATGCGCATGTCGAGCTTGTTCTCGAGCTTGGTCTTGAGCACCTCGGCGAACGCGCGCGACAGGATGGCCTTCAGCTTCTGGTTGACCTCGTGTTCGGACCAGAAGAACGACTGGAGGTCCTGCACCCATTCGAAATACGAGACCGTGACACCGCCGGCGTTAGCGAGGATGTCGGGAACGACGAATATGCCGCGCTCGCGGAAGATCGCGTCGGCCTCGGGCGTCGTCGGTCCGTTGGCGCCTTCGACGATCAGCTTCGCCTTGACGTCGCGCGCGTTGCGCGACGTGAGCTGGTTCCCGATTGCCGCCGGCACGAGCAGGTCGCAGTCCACTGTGAGGACATCTTGATTGCCGAGCTCCTGGGCGCCGGGAAAACCACGAAGCGTCTTCTCACGCGCCCGATACTCGAGCACACGCTTGATGGAAAGGCCGAGCGGGTTGTAGATGCCGCCATAGTCCTCGCTGACCGCGACCACCGTGCATCCCGCTTCTTCTAGAAGCCGCGCGCTGATGCTGCCGACATTGCCGAAGCCCTGCACCGAAACCTTTGTCTGATGAGGCTGGCGGCCGAGATGGTCCAGCGCGGCCAGCGAGCAGATCGTCACGCCGCGCCCGGTGGCCTCGATCCGGCCAAGCGAACCGCCCACCTCGATGGGCTTGCCCGTTACGGACGCCGGCACCGAGTAACCAAGGTGCATCGAAAGGGTGTCCATGATCCAGGCCATCGTCTGTCCGTCGGTATTGACGTCAGGCGCGGGGATGTCGCGGTCTGCGCCGATGAGAATCGAGATCTCGGTCGCAAATCGCCGCGTCATGTGCTCGAGCTCGTTGAGAGAGAGCTCCTTCGGCGTGACGATGATCCCGCCCTTCGCGCCGCCGAACGGGATGTTGACGACTGCGCATTTCCAGGTCATCCACATCGCGAGCGCCTTCACCTCGTTGAGGGAGACGTCGGGGTGGTAGCGAATGCCACCCTTCGCCGGGCCGCGGTTGATGTTGTGCTGCACGCGATAGCCGGTGAACATGCGGTGGGTGTGGTCGTCCATCTGGACCGGGAAGTTGCAGGTGAACTCCCGCTGGACCTCGCGGAGCACCTCGCGCAGCCACGGCTCGAGATTGATGATCTCGGCGGCCGTGTCGAACTGAGCCTGCGCGGTCCTCCACTCGTCGGCTTCCACGACCGGGTGCAGCTCTGTCGCGCTCACATCAACACCGATGATCGCGGATATTCCGCGTCTGGATCACAGATTACGTTGACGCAGGCGGGTAGCCCGGACGCGAACGCACGCTCGAGGGCCGGTCGGATCTCCTCAGGCCGCTCGACCAACTCGCCGTAGCCCCCTAGCGCCTCCACCACCTCGTCGTACCGGGTGTGCGGAGCCAGGTCGGCGGCGATGCTCATGCCGAGCATGTTCTGCATCGGGTGCTTCTCCAGCGCCCAGATCCCGTTGTTGCCGACCACGCATACGACGGGTATCCGGTGCCGAACCATCGTGTCGAACTCCATCGCCGAGAAGCCGAACGCACCATCGCCGGAGAGCAGCATCACCTGACGGTCCGGGCGGGCCAGCTTGGCGGCCATTGCGTACGCCGGCCCCGAGCCGAGGGAGCCAAATGGACCCGGGTCGATCCAGAGGCCTGGGGCCGGCCTCTCGATGAGGCGGCCGGCGAACGAGACGAAGTCCCCGCCGTCGCCGACATAGATCGCATCGGGATCGCAGAATCGATCGACCTCGGCCACCAGTCGAGCCGGGTGGACGGGCGACGAGGCTGATTGTGTCATCGAGCCGTCGCGCTCACGAGCGCGCGCCTCCGATGCGCGGAGGAGCTCCAGCCACGGACGCCTTTCTGCAATTCCCGTGGCGGCTTCGCCAAGCGCGACCAGCGCCGCCTTCAGGTCCCCGTATATCGAGACTTCTGCCGCGCGGTGCTTGCGATGACCGTCCACGTCGATGACGATGAGTCGCGCGTCCTCGGCGAACACCGGCGGCTTGCCGAAGTTCAGCCGGAAGTCGAGCGGAACGCCTATCACCACGATGAGATCCGCCTCGCCGAGCGCCGGACCGCGCGCGCGAGGGAAGAACAGCGGGTGGCCGGGCGGCAGCATTCCGCGGGCCATCCCGTTGACACACAGCGGGAGGTGCGCGCCCTCAACAAGTGCCTTGAGCTCGGCCTCGGCATGCGCCCACCAGACACTCCCGCCCGCGATGATCGCCGGGCGCTCCGCATCTCGAATGAGGCGCGCGGCTTTCTCCACCGCGTCCGGATCCGGAAGGGGGCCCAGGTCTCGGGTGAGGTGCTCGGTCGCCTCCGGCATGTCGTCCGCGCCGAAGAGCACATCGAGCGGGATGTCCATGAAAACTGGTCCGGTCCGGCGGCTCAAGGCCATGCGGATGCAGTCGGCGGCCGTGCGGTAAGCCTCCTCAGCCGACCCGAGAGTCAGAGCCCTCTTGGTCAGGGTCTGCACGATGGCGACGTGGTCCATCTCCTGCAGCGAGCCCATGCCCCATCGCGCAGCCGGGGCGCGGCCGCCGATGACGAACATCGGGCTGTCGGCCGACTGCGCCTGGGCGATCGCCGTCACCGAGTTGGTGACGCCGGGTCCGGCCGTGACAGCCGCGACGCCGCACTCACGCGTGACCTTGGCCCAACCCTCCGCGGCAAAGGCGGCCGACTGCTCGTGGCGGACGTCGATGATCCGGAGGCCGTGCTCCTTGGCGCCGGTGAGGATTGGCCAGATGTGGCCGCCGTTGAGCGTGAAGAGATGGCTGACGCCCGCGCGCTTGAGGGCGAGCGCGATCAGCTCGCCGGCGTTGGCCGAGTCTCCCACTTAGTGAGCCATCGCGTAAGGCATGGCCGGCGTGTTGAAGGCGGC
This sequence comes from Chloroflexota bacterium, assembly GCA_005879945.1. Classification (GTDB taxonomy): domain Bacteria; phylum Chloroflexota; class Dormibacteria; order Dormibacterales; family Dormibacteraceae; genus UBA10449. The sequence goes on from VBHX01000088.1 coordinate 17,493, forward strand.
GTGTGGGTGGCCATGACGGCCGATGAGGATGACGCCTCCCTGCGCCTGCAGCGACTTGCCGAGAAAGTCGACGGCGCCCTGCGCCACCGCGATCGGCTCAATGCCGTGCTGCATCTCGATCACCATCAGCCGCGCCAGGCCCAGGCGGATGAACGCCTCGCCCTGGCCGGTTCCGCATACGGCGCCGAAGAGATCGTCGGCATAGATGCCGGCGCCTGGAATCGGTGAGTCGCCGATGCGACCGGGCAGCTTGCCACTGATTCCTCCGGTCGACACAGCGACCGCGAGGCGGCCGTCCGAGTCGCGGGCGACCGCGCCGACTGTGTCCGCACCGGCCTGGCGCTTCTGGCGCCTGCGGTTGTTGATGAAGACCGACGGGTCGGTCATCTCCACACCGTGCTCGCGGGCAAACCGCGAAGCGCCAGACCCCGAGAGCAGGACGTGCCGGCCGTCCTGCATCACTGCGACCGCGAGGTCGATCGGGTGGCGCACGTCCTTCACGCAGGCGACCCCGCCGGCGCGCAGCGCCGCGCCCTCCATCACACCGGCATCCAGCTCCACCTCTCCGTCGGCGTTGAGGCAAGCACCGATGCCTGCGTTCAACAGCGGCTCGTCCTCCATGTGCCTGACCGCCGCGACCGCGGCGGCCAGCGCGCCGTCACCGATGCGGGCCCAACCGAGCTCGAGGGCGCGCTCGACGGCGGCCTGGCGCGGCGCACGCTCGGTAGCCGGAACGGGTCCCGCGCCGCCGTGGACTACGAGCGCGGGAGGAGCCAGGGCTTCTCGTCAGGCCGGCTGGAAGGCCCGGCGGTCCACGGCGCGGCGCTCCTGCATGCGCCGGTCGGGGACGAACAGGACCCGCCGGCCGACGGTGGCGCGATCCGGGGCGCGCCTCTCGGCAAACCGCCGGTCGGGGTTCGAACGTCTATCAGCCGTGCGCCTTTCGGCGCCACGCGCAACCTCGTTTTCGCTGCCCACCACTCCACTCTCCTCTCTGATGTTGAGGTTCTCGATCCTATAGCACCCGACGGTCACTTCGGGGCCTAAGCGCCGACAACTTCTCGTCAAGTCGCCGCTCGGAGCTGCGGCGTTCGAGCTCGTCGCCCGCCCCCATGTCCACGAACCTCGCAAAGCCGGCCAGCCGGGGGTGCACCTCTGTGACCAGACGGAACATCTCCTGGGCGACCCAGCGGTAGTCGGGATGGCCCTGGGGTGTGGTCCGAAGCTCGCAGAGGTGGTAGATCTCCCGCAGATTCACGCGGAAGTACCACCGCAGCCTGTAAGCCAGGGGAACCACGTACTGCGCCAGAGCGGGACCCAGTTCCTGCTCCAGGCGCTTGTGTGCGGCCGTGGCGCCGTCGATCGTCTTGACGAAGCGCTCCTCCATGCCGAGCTCGGCCAGCCCCGGAGGGACGTCAAACCCGAGGGACGTGCCCAACAGCTGGCGGTCCTGGGTGAGCATGCGGTGGCGGTGCAGGTCACGGTAGGCGGCGAAGTTGGCCACGATCTCGAACGTGTACTGCGCGTGCTCCAGGGCGCGGGCCGGGCGCTGCCGGCGGTTGGCGCGGTCCGCGAGAAGCGCCTCCAGCACCTGAGCCGGATCCGCGTGCAGGTCTTCCAAGCGCGCATCGGAATGCGGAAACAACGCCGCGGCGACGACCTTCCGCTCGGCATCCGGGTCGTGCTCGAGTAGCCGGACGGACGGCCCGTTGCCTCGGACGCCCATCCGCGGCTCCAGTTTTGCGATCGACTCACGCACCCGCTTCAGTCGCTCCGCCGACGGCGCACCGTAGCGCTCATCCAGCGCTCGCTTGACGAAAGCCGGAATGACCAGCGCGAGCTCGCGGTGGAGATCACCGGCGAGCGTCTGGCACTCGGGCAGCTCATGGGCGGCGAGCTTGGTGATGAGGTACTCGAACGCCCGCCCATTGCCGAACAGCCCGAGGTTGGTCAACGTCCCCGCAGGCAGGAGCCCGCGCAGCATGTCCAGCGCCTTCGCCCTCGTCGCCGACTTCCAGGCGCGGTCGGTCTCGCCGGGATCGATAGGGAATCGCTCGCGAATCGCCGCCGTCAGCGGCTCGATCAGCGTGCTGTACGTCTGGAACAGCGCATCGGCCGCGGGCTGGTAGTCCGGGTGGGCAAGCTCCGGCCCTCGGTAGTAAAGGAAGCCGCCATCAGGACCAGGCCGGTCGAACCGAACGTATCGCGTCGACTTCTCGAGCGGCGAGATACCGATGCGGCTGTCTTCAAGTGCTTTGGCCGCGAGCGTCGAGGTGCGCTCCACGGCGACATGCGCGCCCGCGAGCTCGGCCACCGAATCGTCGCCGTAGCCGACCAGCACGCGCTCGTAAAACTCTTCCGCGCGGCGTACCGCGACCATGTCGTCCGCGTCGCCGGGACCAGTGGCCAGCGCCCCGAAGCCCGAGTCCGGCTCGTTGATGAACTCGTCGAGCAGCACGCGCCGAAGGCTCTTCTCGGTACGCGAGTAGCGGGAGAAGAGCGCGCCCTTGACCACCTCGGGGAGGTTGCGCAACGCGAAGACGGGGCGGTCGAGGTTGGTGAAATAGCGGCCGAGGACATGGGCTTCGGCGGCGCTAAATTCCGACGACGGTTCGACTGCCATAATTTCCGCCTAATGCTAACCGCGGCCCTACATCTTGTGGCTCGAGAAAGGACCGACCCATCATCTGGGTGAGAGGCCCAGAACTTGTCCCCTGCTTGTCCCCAAAGGTGTTAACAAGCTAGCCTCGACAGGTGGGGATAACCAGGCCCGCCGGGATCGATTGGGCCGACCGCTGGCGAAGCATCGTCGGCCAGAGTACGGGATCTCGAGGCCCCAGCCAGTTCAGTTATTGGGACGTGCGCGCGCCCTCGTTCGCGCGCATGACGCGGAATCGAAAGGACGAGTTCATGCGGGTCGTGGAGCCGTACCTATCACCGCGCAAGACGCTAATCGACGCCGGCGCCGGAGCCGGTCGGCATGCGGTCGCCCTGGCTGAGAAGCTCGAGTGGGTGACCGCGGTCGAGCCGTCGGAGGGGATGCGCGCCCAGATCCCGCATCGAGACAACATCACGGTCGTCGCGAGTATGTGGGAAGACGCCGAGGTCGCCAAGGCCGACCTCGTCATCTGCAACCACGTCCTCTATGGAATCCCTGAACCGGTTCCGTTCATCGAAAAGCTGCAGTCGTCCGCGCGCGAGCGGGTTTTCATCATGATGCGCGAGGGCTCGGTCCCTCATCCATCGAGCAAGCTTCGCGAGCGCATGCTCGGCAGCGGCACCCCGCCGCCACCACAGTTCACCGATCTGTTCATGCTCCTCCTGCAGATGGGCATCGCCCCCGACGTCGACTTCGTGCGCTACCCGGTGATCAATCGCTACAAGGACATGGATGAGGCTCTCCTCGACTCCCGAATGCTGTTCGGCAGTGGCTGGGACGAGGCGAGGGCTCGTACCTTGCTCGAAGAGATGTCAACTCGGGACGGAGACGAGATCGTGATCGACAGCGGCGTGGCGCTGTCGGGGATCGCACATTGGCAACCGCAGGGGAGCTGACCATCCGGCCGGTGCGGCCGGCCGATCGCGACCGGGTCGTCGAGCTCACCAAGGACATCTGGAACGGTCACGACTACATCCCCGCCGTCTTCGACGATTGGGTCGGCGATGCGGCCTCCTCGTTCCAGGCCCTCGAGGTTGATGGTGAGGTGGTCGGCCTTCAGCGACTGCGACCGTATGCGCCGGGACTGGTCTGGTACGAAGGCCTCCGCATTGCGACGAGCCACCGGCGGCGAGGCCTGGCGCGAGCGATGCTCGAGTCGGCGATCGCGGAGGCGCACGAGCAGGGCCGAGGAGAGATGCGACTGGCGACCGGCAATCTCGACGCCGTGCACCTCTTCGAATCCGTCGGGTTCCAGCGTCTCCTTGACGTCCGCTGGTGGAGGGGACTACGCGTCGAGGGCGGCGAGTCCGCGCGGATACCGAGCCCGGCCGAAGCCGAGAAGCTCTGGCCGGCGGTGGCGGCGAGCCCGGGGATCGAGCTCTTCCATGGCGTTATGGCCGACTTCAACGGCGCACGCGACCTCAGCGCCGCCGAGCTGGCGCGGCTGGCGGAAACGGGGATGCTGCGAGTTGGTCCGGGCGGCCGCGCCGTCGCCGGCCTGCGCCGGCCGTGGGGAAACAACATCGCCGTCGGCTTTCTTGCGGGCGCGGGCGGCTCTCTGCGCGAGCTGTTGATGGCACTGCGCTTCGAGGCCGACGCGGACGGCCTCGACGACGTGGTCGTGAGCCTGCCGCGAGAGCACCCCGCCGCCGATGACCTGCTGGCTTCCGGATACGATTTCGCGAATGCCGACGACCACAGCTACATCTACGCCTTGAAGCTTTAGTTGAGCCGTCGTTACGTGATCCTCGGCAACGGGATTGCCGGGCAAACCGCCGCGGAGGAGCTGCGCAAGCTCGATGCCGATGCGTCGATCGTGATGATCGCCGCCGAGCGCCACCCCTTGTACAACCGCGTCGCGCTGCCGCGATATCTCCGCGGACAGGTGCGGCGCGAGAAGGTCTTCATGCGCACCGTCGAGGACTACGCAAAGCACAACCTCGAAATCCATTTCGAAACCTGGGCCACCGAGGTTGACGTCACGAACAAGGTCGTGCGCACCAACCGCGGCCAGGAGTTCGGCTACGACGCGCTGCTGATCGCGACCGGTGGTCGGCCCAAGCCCCCACCCTGGCACGGCTCCGACGAGGTATCGAAGTGCATTGGCTTCCAGACCCTCGACGACACCGATGCAATCATCGAAAAGGCCGACGCGTCCGAGCGCGTGCTCGTGATGGGTGGCAGCTTCATCGGCTACGAGCTCGCCGAAGGCGTGAGCTTTCGCAAAAAGGCGCAGCTGACCTGGATCATGCGGGGCCCGTGGTTCCTCCGCTACGTGCTCGACGAGGAAGGCGGCCAGCTGTGCCGTCAGATGGGTGAGGCGCAGGGAGTGGAGTTCATCACGTCGGATGAGGTGCAGAAGTTCAGCCGGCTCAACGGGCGGTTCCAGGCCGACACCGTCAACGGCAAGCACGTCGAGTTCGACCTGCTCACCTACGGTGTCGGGCTCGACTACTACACCGAGCCGGCGCGCGGCTCGGCCATCGAGCTCGACAAGGGCATCGTCACCGACGCCAAGCTCCGCACGTCGGCGCCGGACGTCTATGCGGCCGGCGACATCGCAGTGTTCTTCGACCTCATGGTCGAGCGCCACAACCAGATGGGAACGTGGGACAACGCGGAGGCGCACGGCAAGGTCGCGGCTCACAACATGACTGGCGCGGATGAGGACTTTTTCGACGTGCCGACCTACACGACGACCATGTTCGGATCGACGCTGGCGGTGATGGGCGTGACACCCGACGTGCAGCCGGACCTCGAATCCGTGAGGACCTACAGCTTCGACGAGAAGTTCTATCGCAAGCTGTTTTTCAAGGACGACAGATTGGTGGGCGCGATCATGATCGGGCCCCCCAAGGGTCGCAAGAAACTCATCGAGATCATGCGGTCGCGACAGCGGATCGAACGACCCAAACAGGAGCTGCTCGACCCGGCGAATCTGAAGGACTAAACCGGGACCACGTCGAGGTCGGGCGGCACATATCCTCTCGCGAGCGCCGCCTTCATACCCGTTTCGCCGCGACGCATCGCCGATCTGTGGTTGCTCATCAGGAGCCGTCGACCGCCAAGCCGGGCGGTGAGGTTGATCAAGGCCCACTTCGTTTCGGTTTGTTCGTGCAGCGTCATTCGGGTTGTGCCTGGAGGCAACGCCTCCAACCGCCAATCGATTTCGCCCTCGAAAAAACCCTCGACCCGTGTGCGGACATAGTTGGGTGGTTCGTGCCTGACGACGGTGAAGTTGAAATCGAGCGTGTAGGGCAGGTCTGACTTCACCCTTACGTGCCAACGGGAGCCTGGCCCGTGCTTGACGTCCGAAATGACCTCCGCGAAGCGATAGTCCGGCCACCAGCTCGGCCAGCTGGCGACGTCATCGACCATCCTCCAGGCGAAGTCGATGCCGGCTGGAATGGTCCAGACGTCGGTGAAGTCGTAGTGCTCGCCCACCGATTTACAGCTTATGGCGGCTGCTGGCTTGTATGCTTTCGCTCTAGAGAGATGTCGTTCGCCTACAGCGAATCCGCCCGGGCCGTCCGAGCTGCGCTTGGAGCTGTTCTGCGCCAGCGGCGCGAAGCCGCGCATCGAACCCTGACCGAGGTGGCTACGGAGGCCGGCCTGTCGCCGGCCCACCTGTCCGAAGTCGAACGGGGACGCAAAGAAGTCTCGACCGAGCGCCTGCTGGCGGTGGCCCACGCCCTGGGCACGCCTCCGGCCGAGATTTACGCCGAGCTCGCCCGCCTGCTCGGCGCGGACTCGGGGCGCCCGGCCTGGCCCGACGATCCTCCGGTCAAGCTTCGACTCGCCACCGCGGGCCTGCCGATGGAAGCGCTCCGCAGCCTCGCCGACTTCAGCGCGTATCTCGCCATGTCCAACCCGCCGCCGAAAGCCCGGCCGCGAATCGGCTTTGAAATGAGGGGGTGAACCCATGCACCTTATCCCGACTGTGATCACCAACGACGGGCGCGCCGAACGCGCGTACGACATCTACTCGCGACTGCTCAAGGACGGGGTCGTCTTCGTGCGAGGCGTGATCGATGACGACATGGCGACCACGATCACCGCGCAGCTGCTGTTCCTGGAAAACGAAGCGCCAGAGCGCGACATCCAGCTCTACATCAACAGCCCGGGCGGGTCGCTGACGGCGGCGCTCTCGATCTATGACGCCATGCAGTACGTCGGACCCAAGGTCGCCACCCTGTGCACGGGTCTCGCCGCGAGTGGAGCATCGATCCTGCTCGCCGGCGGCGACCCGGGAATGCGGATGTCGCTTCCCCACGCTCAGATCCTCATCCACCAACCTTTCACGCAGGGCATCCAGGGCCAAGCGACCGACATCCAGATCCATGCGCAGGAGATCCTTCGCCAGCGCGAGCAAGTGGCTCGCATCTACGCCAAGCACTGCCACCGCGAAATCGAGGATGTCGAGCGCGCGATGGAGCGCGACTTCTTCATGACGCCGGAGCAGGCCAAGGAGTGGGGACTCGTGGACCTGATCGTGGAAAAGAACCCGGCCGCAGCAAAACCCGTGGCGTGAGGGTCGTCATCCTCGGCGGGACGAGGTTCATCGGGCGGGCGATCGTCGAGGAGTTGTCGGCCACAGGCCACAACGTGCTTGTCGTTCATCGGGGCGAGCTCGAGCCTGGCGACATGCCGTTCGTTGCGCATCTGCATTGCGACCGCTCCGAGCTGACAGCGCGCCGAGCTGATCTGGCCGCTTTCCAGCCCGACGCAGCCATAGACTGCCGGGCGCTGACGCGGCAGGACGCGCAGATTGCGCTAGATGCGCTGCCGGATGGCGTAAGGCTCGTTGTGATATCGAGCCTCGATGTCTATTGCACCTTCGGAGCACTAAACGACGACCGCGAGACCGATCCGGTCCCGCTCGACCACGCCTCCCCGTCCGCGCCGAGCGCTATCCATATCGCGGCAAGATGTCGGGCCTGGATGAGTACGACAAGCTCGACGTCGAGGACATATACCTGCCTCGGGGTGGCACGTCGCTTCGCCTGCCGATGGTCTACGGGGAGCACGACTACCAGCGCCGGGAGGAGTACCTCCTTCGCCGTGTGCGAGCGGGCCGGCAGCGAATTCCTTTCGGTTCGGGGATGTGGCTGGCGTGCCGCGTCTATGTCCGCGATATGGTTCGCGGCGCCCGACTCGCGCTCGAGGCACCATCAACCGCGGGAATGGCGCTCAA
>VBHX01000155.1 GCA_005879945.1 Chloroflexota bacterium
ACGAGTAACCAGAACGAAAACGTCTCGGTGAGGATGTAGCGCTCCCACTGCACGAGCCACGGCGCGGCCGCGAGCAGGTAGGCGACTGACGCAGCCAGCGCGCGAGGCAGCATCAGCGACGTCAGCAGGAAGTAGGTCTCGAGGATCGCGGCGACGAAGAACAGGCACTGGACGATCACTACGGCCTGGACGTTGTCGTGCCCGGTGACGAGGAAGATCGCAGACAGCAGGATCGGATAGCCAGGCGGAACCTTCGGGTCGACCAGCCCGTGCAATGAGGTGATCTGGTTCGCGTTCGATATGTAGAGCAGGCCGTCGGAGCTCACGATCGGGGCAGCCGAATCGTGTAGGACCAACCACTGGCCACCCGCGATCGCGGCCAACACAACAGCGAGCCAGAGGCCCTGTGTCTTCACGAAATGCAGCACTGACGGCTTGCCCACGGCAGCGGAAGCCCCGCGGAGGGCTGTCGCAACGGAGGGCATCCGGGTTAGCTTATCTAGTCGCCATGGCCGAAAAGAAGGGCGTCCTCTCGGTGATGATGCCCGCTTACAACGAGGCCGGGACCATCGCGCAGGCCATCGATCGGGTGCTGGCGCGGCCCGAGGTCGGAGAGCTGATCGTCGTGGATGACGCCTCAACCGACGACACGTGGAAGATCCTGACCGAGCTCATGACACGCGAACCGCGCGTGCGCGCGGTGCGCCAGCCGCAGAACCAGGGCAAGGGCGCGGCGATCCGCCGCGCGATCAAAGAGCTGCGGCGGCCCTATGCGATCGTCCAGGACGCGGACCTCGAGGTCGACCCGCAGGAATATGAATCCCTTCTCGAGCCGCTGCTCGACGGGCGTGCCGACGCCGTGTTCGGCTCGCGCAACTTTCCGGTCACAAACTTTCGAAGCCTCGTGTTCACGCTCGGCAACAGAGGCCTCACGCTAGCGACCAACGTCATCTTCTGGGGCCGGGTCAAGGACATGGAGACCTGCTACAAGCTGCTCCCTTCAGCGCTGTGGCAGAGCCTCCCGCTTCGCGCGATGCGCTTCGAGTTCGAGCCCGAGGTGACGGCGCAGCTCCTGCGGCGCCGCAGCAGGATCGTCAACGTGCCTATCCGCTACGATCCCCGCACCGCCGCGCAGGGCAAGAAGATCGGGCTCCGCGACGGCTGGCAGGCGCTGACGTACCTGATCCGGCTGCGCTTTTCGCAGACACGTGATCCGCAGAGCGACCCGAACGCATCGCCCGCCGGTTTTTGAGAAGAAGGGCGTCGATAGCACCATGAGGCTGAAGGCAGCGGGCTCATTCTTGGGCGCGGCCCTCGCGCTGATTGTCGGCGGCGCATCCGCCTCGGCGGATTGGACCACTTACCACTTCGATGGCGCCCACACCGGCTACGACCCCAGCCCTCCCGCGGTCAGCTCGTTCTCGAGCAGCTGGAGCACCACCGTTGACGGCCTCGTCATGGCCGAGCCGCTGTATTTCAACGGCCTTGTGTATGCCGTCACGATGCACGACCAGCTGTATGCGCTCAACCCAAGTGACGGCTCGATTGCCTGGAGTTATCACATCGACAACCCCTTCCCAGCGTCGTCGATCCCGTCGTGCGACTCGGTGCCCGGGGATGCGGTAGGCATCATGAGCACGCCGGTCATCGACCCGAGTGCGGGTGTCATGTACATGGTCGGCATGACGTCGCTCGGGTTCTACCACCTCTGGGCGGTCAACCTCAGCACCCACAGCCTGGTGTACCCGCCTGTGAGCGTGGACCCGATGCCGGATCCCTTCTCCGGTTACAGCCAAACGCAGCAGAACCTGTATCAAAACCAGCGCGGGGCGCTGGCGCTCAACTCGACCGGCACTTTATTCATCCCCTACGGGGGTCGCGATGGCGACTGCGGCCAGTACCACGGTTACGTGATCGCGGTCCACGCGTCCGACGGAAGCGCCCTGAACACGTGGCACACCAACTTCAACTACAGGGAAGCCGGCATCTGGGCACCAGGCGGCGTCGCCCTCGACGCGAGCGGCAACGCGATCGTCGCCACCGGTAACGGTTCGCAGTGCTCCCTTCCATACGACGACGGCGAGCAGGTGCTCAAGCTGTCGCCGTCGCTGGTGCAACTGACTTCGTGGGCGCCGTCCAACTGGGCGAGCCTCAACTGCAGCGACACCGACATAGGCTCGACGGCGCCGTCGCCGGTTGGTAACGGGCTCGTCTTCCAGAGCGGTAAGAACGGTGTTGGTTACCTGATCAACTCCAGCAACATGGGCGGCATCGGCGGCGAGGTTTACCAACACCAGGTGTGCAACACCCTCTCGTTCGGCGCCAACGCCTACGCCAACGGCGTCATCTTCGTCCCCTGCCAGGACGGCGTGCATGCGCTCAACCTGGGCACGAACTCGTTCACCGCCGCATGGAACTACACGGGCATCACCGCCGGTCCGCCGATCGTCGCGGCCGGCGCTGTGTGGGTCATCAACACGTCCGGAAGCACGCTCGACGCGCTGAGCCCCAACACCGGCGCGCTGATCGGCAGCCAGAGCCTTGCAGGCGGGGTCGGACATTTCGTCACGCCTTCCGAGGGCGGCGGCAACATCTACGTCCCCGGCGACGGCTACATCCAGGCATTCGGGATCGGCCAGTGGAAGGCGAGCTACAACATGAGCAGCGCACCGACCACGTGGGCGACCGGCCAGACGCAGACGTTCCCGGTGACCGTCACCAACACCGGCAACATCACGTGGCCTTCGACCGGTTACACGGCCGTGGAGCTTGACCTGCATTTCGCCACCTCCGCGGGTGGCTCTGCCAACCAGACCAACTGGCTCACCAGCCAGGCCTTCCCGCTGGCGGCTGATGTTCTCGCCGGCGCGAGCGCGACCGTGAACGTGACTGTCACCGCGCCTTCGAACACCGGCTCGCTGGTGCTCGAGGCGGAAATGATCAAGGAGCACCAGTTCTGGTTCAACCAGTGGCAGTCGGTCAACGTCACTGTCAACAACGCGAGCTGGAGCGCCAGCTACAATATGAGCAGCGCGCCGACCAGCTGGGTTGCCGGCCAGAGCCAGACCTTCCCGGTCACGGTCACCAACACCGGTACTGCGACGTGGCCGTCGACCGGATACACCGAGGTCGACCTCGACCTTCACTTCACGACAGTCAGCGGCGGCTCAAGTCAGCAGTCGCACTGGCTCACAAGCCAGGCATTCGCCCTTCCGGGTGATGTCGCCCCCAGCGCCAGTGCGACCGTGAACGTGACCGTCACACCTCCATCGAGCGGCGGCTCGATGATCCTGGAGGCGGAGATGATCAAGGAGCACCAGTTCTGGTTCACACAGTTCGCTCCGGTGAACGTGACCGTCAGCGGTCCGACCTGGATCGCGAGCTACAACATGAGCAGCGCACCCACCAGCTGGGTCGCGGGTCAGAGCCAGACCTTCCCGGTCACGGTGACAAACATCGGTAACCAGACCTGGCCGTCGACCGGCTACAACGCGGTCGACTTCGACCTCCACTTCACGACCGTAAGTGGCGGCTCGGCGCAGCAGTCGCACTGGCTGAACAGCCAGGCCTTCTCGCTTCCCGCCACCCTGGCCCCGAGCGCGTCCGTGACTCTCAACGTCACATTTGCTCCACCTGCAACCGCCAACGGCGGCATGTTCCTGGAAGCGGAGATGATCAAGGAGCACCAGTTCTGGTTCGCGCAATCGTCGGCGGTGAGCGTGATGGTGGCGGCGCCGATCTGGTCGGCGACCTACAACCTCAGCAGCGCGCCGACGATCTGGACGGCTGGCCAGAGCAAGACCTTTTCGGTCACGGTCACCAACAACGGCAACCAGACCTGGCCGGCGACCGGCTACACCGAGGTCGACCTCGACTTCCACTTCACGACCATGGTCGGCGGTTCAGCGCAGCAGTCGCACTGGCTGACGAGCCAGGCGCTCTCGATTCCGTCCAACCTGGCCCCGGGAGCGAGTGCGACCTTCAACGTGACCATCACGGCGCCTTCGACCAAGGGTTCGATGTTCCTGGAAGCCCAAATGATAAAGGAGCATCAGTTCTGGTTCACCCAGGTAAGCTCAGTCGCGGTGACGGTGAACTGAAGTCTTTGCGGCGCCGGGCGGTGCCGGCGTGCGTCCTGTCCCTTGTGCTCGCGCTCGCATCCGCTCAAGGGTCGCCGGCTGCAGGGTTTTCGTTCGGAGCGACCCTGCAGTCAGTCTCGTCCGCGCGTCACGTGCCGCTGCCGCTGCTACAGGCGATCACGTACGTGACCGTTCGCTGGGAGCCAATCAACCAAGCCGCGGCCGACGGGGGCATCGGTCCGATGCACATCCCGCCCTCACGGATGACACAGGCCGCTGCGCTCAGCGGACACACCGCCGCGCAGGCCACGGGCGACATCTTCGCCAACATCGATGCGGGCGCCGCGCTGCTCGCCTCGCTCCACACCAGCGGCACCGACCTCGCTTCGTGGCGGCCGGCGGTCGTGACCATGCAGGGCCAGTGGATGGCGAATGAGATCTTCAACGCGCTCCGTCAGGGCGCCACACGTGCCACCACGAGCGGCGAGACGATAACGCTTGCCCCGCAGGGACAATCGGCCGGACCGTTGAGCAGCAACGCCGCCGCGACACAGAGCCCCGACTACCCAGGCGCTTCGTGGATCCCGGCCGACCCGGCCAACTACAGCGTGGCCAACCGGCCGCATGACTATCCGGTCGACATGATCGTGATCCACGACATCGAGGGCAGCGCCGGCTCCGCGATCCAGGCATTCCAGAACCCGACGCGTGCTGGCTCCGCGCACTATGTCGTCGACTACAACGGCCAGATCACGCAGATGGTCCGGGAGCACGACATCGCGTGGCATGCGGGCAACTGGGACTACAACACGCGCGCGATCGGCATCGAGCACGCGGGCTTTGCATATACGCCCGGGCTGTACACGACCTCCGAGTACCAGGCCAGCGCCCGCCTTTCCGCGTCCATCTGCTCGCGGTGGGGAGTGCCGCTCGACAGGAATCACGTGATCGGCCATTACCAGGTGCCCGACCCCAACAACCCGGGCCAGTTCGGAGGCGCGGAACATCACACCGACCCCGGGCCGTACTGGGACTGGAAGTACTACATGGACTACGCCGTGTACTTCGCCGGCTTCATGCCGAGCCCGCCGCACATGGTTCTCAGCGCGACGGCCTACAGCGGCAACGGCACCGCCACTGTCAGCTGGCCGGCCGCGCGCTCGTGCCGTATACCGATCAGCAGCTACACGGTGTTGATGCAGCCCGGCAACGTCTCACATTCGGTCGCCGGCAACGTCACGACCGCGTCGTTCAGCGGGCTCACCAACGGCGCCAACTACTCCTTCACCGTTACCGCCACCAACTCAGACGGAACTGACACGATCAGCTCCAACGCCGTCACCCCCGGCCCGCCCTGCGCCATGGCCAGCCTTTCGGCGAGCCCGGCGTCACCTCAGTCAGCGGGCGCTCCTGTCCGCTTCACCGCCTCCTCCAGCGGGTGCATGAGCCCGCAGTACGAGTTCTGGGTCCTCGACCCCAATGGCAACAAGTTGCAGCAGCCGTTTGGCGGCAACGGCTGGAACTGGGACAGCTACCACTACGCGCCCGGTACGTACACGATCCGCGTGTGGGCCAACCACCCGACGGCAGACCCGAGTGTGCCCGAAACATACGGCGATATCAACTACACGGTGACTGCGTTCTCGATGAGCCACTGGCAGGCCGGCTACACCATGACCGGCGTGCCCACCAATTGGGTTCAGGGGCAGAGCCAGACCTTCTCGGTAACTGTCACCAATACCGGCGACGTGACGTGGCCCTCGACGGGCTTTGGCGAGGTCGACCTCGACCTACACTTCGCGACTTCGGCGGGCGGTGCCGCCAACTCGGGCAACTGGCTGAACAGCGTGGCGTACCAGCTGCCGGGTGATGTCAACCCTGGCGCGAGCGTGACGCTCAGCGTGACGTTCTCCGCGCCCTCGAGCAGCGGACCAATGGTGCTCGAGGCTGAGATGATCAAGGAGCACGAGTTCTGGTACCAGCAGTGGGCGCCGGTGAACGTGATGGTCGTTGATCCCGTGAGGACGGCGAGCTACGACCTGAGCAAGGTGCCGACTACGTGGGTGGCGGGTCAGAGCCAGACATTCCCCATCACCGTCACGAACACAAGCAACCAGACCTGGACCTCGACCGGTTACTCGGAGGTCGACCTCGACCTGCATTTCACTAGCGCGACCGGGGGCTACACCAATCAGGGCGCCTGGCTCAACAGCCAGGCCTTTCAGCTCCCATCGAATGTCGCGCCTGGTGGAAGCGTGACGGTGAACGTCACCTTCGGTCCTCCGGCCGGCGTCGGCGGCACGATGCTGTTCGAGGCGGAGATGATCAAAGAGCACACGTACTGGTTCCAGCAGTGGACCTCGGTCAGCGTGAACGTGACTGGATCGACCTGGTCCGCGAGCTATGACATGAGCAAGGCGCCGACAACATGGGTCGCAGGTCAGACCCAGACATTCCCCGTCACGGTCACCAACAACGGAAATCAGCCGTGGCCTTCTACCGGCTACACGGAAGTCGATCTCGACCTCCATTTCGCGACATCGTCCGGCGGGTCGTCGAACCAGGGCAGCTGGCTGACGAGCCAGGCATTCGCGCTGCCGAGTAATGTCCAGCCCGGCGGCAGCGCAACGGTGAGCGTGACCATAACGGCGCCATCGACCACAGGTTCGCTGGTGCTCGAGGCGGAAATGATCAAGGAGCACCAGTTCTGGTTCAAGCAGGCAGCGCCAGTCAACGTGACCGTCAGCGCTCCCATCTGGTCCGCTCAGTACGACCTCACGCAGGCGCCGACGGCGTGGACCGCCGGCCAGAGCAAGGCGTTCTCGGTCACTATCACGAACACCGGCAACCAGACCTGGCCGTCGACCGGCTACACGGAGGTCGACCGTGACGGTGACGGCGCCTTCGACCAAAGGCTCGATGTTCCTCGAGGCCGAAATGATCAAGGAACACCAGTTCTGGTTCACATCCGTAGGGAGCGTCCCGGCGACCGTCAGCTAGGGGACTGAGCGCAAGGATCGCGAGCTAAAACCGTCGAAATAGTCACTTGCAGAGAAGGGCTCTCCCCATCCTCGCAGCGCTCGCTGCCGCGATCGCGATCGCCCAGCCGGCGGCAGCCTCCCTTCACTCGGTGGCGGCGGCTGTGCCGCTCCCATCGGACCGCCTTCATTTCGGCCTGAGCAACCTCGACGGCACGTGGATGAAGAACAGCGGCGTGCCCTGGCGGTACCGCTTCCAGTACCTGTCTGCCGGGGTCAACACCGGCAAAGGCTGGGAGACCTGGCAGGACCTGTCCCTGCCGCCAGGTCAGTTCGCGGTCGACTACATGGCGAGCAGCACGACGCTTTCCGCAATCCCGGTGTTCACGTACTACGAACTGCTCCAGTCCACTCCGAGCAGCGGCGCCAACGAGAACGATCGCGACTTCAACAACCTCAACAACGCCGGCACCATGAACGCCTACTACGCGAACTTCAAGCTGTTGATGCAGAAGGCGGGCGGGTTCGGGGGCCAGGTGGTCGTGCATGTCGAGCCGGATTTCTGGGGCTACATGCAGCAGCGCTCTGGCGGCGGCAGCGCGAGCGCGGTCACAGCGATGGTCAAATCATCGGGGTTTGGTGAGGCGTCCGCGTTCGGGGACAACCTCGTCGGGTTTGCGTCGGAGCTCAAATTCCTGCGCGACACGTATGCACCGAATGCGCTGCTCGCGATGCATGCATCGATGTGGTCGTCGGGCATCGACATCGCGAGCAACACGGATCCGTCGGTCAACGCGCCGGGCGAGGCGGACAAGACAGCGGCGTTTCTCAACTCAGCCGGCGCCGGCGGTTGGGACGCCATCTTCAACGACGTCGACGACCACAACGCAGCGTGGTGGGAGCTCGCGAGCTGCGGCACGCCACCGTGCGTGAACCAGTACTACACGCACTGGTGGGATCCGGCCAACGTCAAGTTCCCGAACTTCAGCCGGTACCTCTCGTGGGTCGCCGAGCTGCACACGCAAACTGCACGGCCGCAGGTGGTGTGGCAGGTGCCGATGGGCAACCAGTACTTCCTGACGATGAACAACACGAATGGCCACTACCAGGACAACGTCGCTCCGTACTTCATCGGACATGCGAGCCAGCTGTTCAGCGCCGGCCTCGTGGCTGTTTTGTTCGGAGCCGGCAATCAGTATCAAACGAACTACGACGACACCA
>VBHX01000089.1 GCA_005879945.1 Chloroflexota bacterium
CCCGCGTGCTCCGAACGAGCCGGAGTGGAGCCCAGAAGCGCTCGGCCTCTTCGCGCTCCGCCTTGTCGTGCTCGGCCTGGGCCTCCTGGAACGCGCTCCACATGCGGAGCAGGTGGTTGCGGAACCGGTGATAGGTCGGCAGCAGCTTGGGCTGCTGCTTCGAGGAGCCGATTAACTGCTCGAAAGCGTGCTCAAAGGCCGATTCCACGCGCTCCTGGCGGTCGGCCACGTCGGGCGCCCAGGCCTCATCCTCCGACAGCCGCATGCTCTCGTTGAGGACGATCTCGAAGTCGAGCCAGTCGTCGCCGAACTCGGGGACGAAGACGCTCTCGACGAGGTC
Source organism: Chloroflexota bacterium (assembly GCA_005879945.1). Lineage (GTDB taxonomy): Bacteria > Chloroflexota > Dormibacteria > Dormibacterales > Dormibacteraceae > UBA10449. The sequence goes on from VBHX01000089.1 coordinate 341, forward strand.
GGCCAGCCGGTGCTCCTCGAGCAGGGCGGGCGTCACCTTGCCGCGCGCCTCGGGCCACCCCTTCCAGCCCATGACGTTGTGGATCCAGTAGTCGAAGATCGTCACGGCGTACTGCAGGGCCGCGGGGGAGCTCCAGATGCCGGTCGGCCAGGTCCGCTTCCCGGTACGGACCTTGTTGTACAGGGCAATCACCTGTTCTTCGTCGAGATATTCAGTTTCCACGGGCTCTCCACTATAGGAATAACCGCAGAGTGACCCTGGGTATAGTGAGATGCAGATGGCTCCAAACAAGGGTTTCACGCCCGACCAGGTCGCCCGCTACGCCCGGCATCTTATCCTCCCGGAGGTTGGCGGTGCCGGCCAGCGCAAGCTGCTTTCCTCCAGCGTCCTGCTACTGGGCGCTGGCGGCCTCGGCTCGCCCGCGGGGATGTACCTTGCGGCCGCCGGTGTGGGCAAGATCGGGATCGTTGACTTCGACCGCGTAGACGCTTCCAACCTGCAGCGCCAGCTGCTGCACGGGACCAACGACATCGGCCGCCAGAAGGTCGAATCGGCCGCGGAGACGCTTCGCCACCTGAACCCCGACGTCGAGGTGGTGCCCATCAACGAGCACCTCAACTCGGAGACCGCGATGCGCATCTTCGAGCCCTACGACATCATCGTCGACGGCACCGACAACTTCCCCACGCGATACCTGGCCAACGACGCCGCCTACTTCCTCGAGAAGCCGCTCGTGCACGGAAGCATCCTGCGGTTCGAGGGCAGGCTGGCGTTGTTCGACGCCGCCAAGGGCACCGGCTGCTACCGCTGCCTCTTTCCGGAGCCGCCGCCGCCAGGCGAGGTGCAAAGCTGCGCCGAGGCAGGCGTTTTCGGAGTGCTGCCCGGGATCATCGGCAGCATGATGGCCTTCGAGACGATCAAGTACCTCCTGAGCATCGGCCGACCGATGATCGGCCGCTACCTGCTGTTCGAGGGCGAGGACATGACTTTCCGCGAGCTCAAGCTGCCCCACAGCAAGAGCTGCCCGCTCTGCGGCGACAACCCCACCGTCCACGAGCTCGTCGACTACGAGGCGTGGTGCGGGATGGCCGCGATGGAACCCTCAGAAGCCCAGGCGGTCTAATCTTCGAGGCTGGACATGATCCAGCTCGACCACCACGACGAAACCAAGCTCGACAGCGCCCGCGGGATCGTGCGTGACCTGACGTCCGTGCTGGTGGCTTACTCGGGAGGCGTCGACTCCTCACTGCTGCTGAAGCTCGCCCTGGACGAGCTGGGCGACGGCCGCGCCGTCGCCATCCTGGCGAGCTCGCCCGCGTATCCGGAGGCCGAGCAGGAGGAGGCCCGGGTCCTGGCCCACAAGCTCGGTGCGCGCCTGGTCGAGGTCTCGACCAGCGAGGTCGAGCTCGAAGCCTACCGGCGCAACAACCCGGATCGCTGCTTCCACTGCAAGGAGGAGCTGTTCGAAACCCTCGAGCCGGTCCAGCATGAGCTGGGTTTGCAATACATCGCGTACGGCGCGACCGCCGACGACGCCGGCGACCACCGGCCCGGACACGGGTCAGCGGTTCGCCGTGGCATCCGATTTCCCTTGCTCGAGGCGGGGATGGGCAAGGCGGAGATCCGCGCCGCGGCCCGCCGCCTAGGACTGCCGAACTGGAACAAGCCGTCGTTCGCCTGCCTCTCGTCGCGCATCCCCCACGGCACCGAAGTGACCGTGGAGGCGCTGCGTCAGATTGAAACAGCCGAAGCCGCGATCAAAGCGCTCGGCTTCAGCCAGGTGCGCGTTCGCCATCACGGCGACGTGGCACGAATCGAGGTCGGCCCGAATGAGATCGCGCGGATCGTTACTGAACGCGGCCGCATCGTCGAGGCGCTCCAGTCGGCCGGCTACCGGTTTGTCTCGCTCGACCTCGAGGGCTATGCGACCGGCAGCCTCAATCGCACCTGGAAGCCCGCCGGCAATTAGGTGGCCGACGGCCGTGTCGTTCTGAGCCTCGACGAGGGGACGACAGGCGCAACGTCGGTCGCCATCGGCGTGGACGCCATGGTCCGGGGCAAGGGCTATGCCGAGATCACGCAGCATTTTCCGCAGCCGGGCTGGGTCGAGCACGACGCCGACGAGATCTGGGCTGCGGTACTGGAGAGCGCGCGCCAGGCGCTAGCCGCCGCGGGCGCCGAACCTCGCGACGTTGTCGCCATCGGGATCACCAACCAGAGGGAGACGCTTGTGGTCTGGGATCGGCGAACGTTGAAACCGCTCACGCGCGCGATCGTATGGCAGGACCGCCGCACCGCCGCTGACTGCGTGCGCTTACGCGAGGCCGGCCACGAGGAAAGAGTTCGCGAGGTGACGGGTCTCATGATCGACCCGTACTTCACGGCGACGAAATTGGCCTGGGTCATGCGCAACGTCCCAGGTGCGAAGGACGCCGCTGTTGGAACCGTCGACAGCTGGCTCGTCGCGCGCTTGTCCGCGGGAAAGGACCTTGTGACAGACGCGTCGAACGCGTCGCGCACTCTTCTCTTCGACATCGGTCGCGGCGTGTGGAGCGAGGACATGGCGGACCTCTTCGGCGTGTCCCTCGCCAATCTTCCCGAAGTGCGCGATTCCAGCGGCGATATCTCGAGGAGCGAACCCGAGTCCTTCGGCGGCATAGATGCGCCCATCACCGGGATCGCAGGAGACCAGCAGGCGGCGTTGTTCGGACAGGCCTGCACTGCAGTCGGCATGGCGAAGAACACGTACGGGACGGGCTCGTTCATGCTCGTCCAAACCGGTGCAGATCGTGTGCCGTCGAAATCCGGAATGCTCACGACGGTCGCATGGCGCCGGGCCGGCCGTCTCAGCTACGCGCTCGAGGGCGCGATCTTCATCACCGGCGCGGCACTGCAGTGGCTGCGGGACGGGCTGGGGATCATCGCCAGCGCGGCAGAGGCGGGACCGCTCGCCGCATCCGTGACCGGTGCGGGCGGAGTATTCATGGTGCCCGCGTTCGTCGGTCTCGGCGCACCCTACTGGGACCCGTTCGCTCGCGGAACGATCGTCGGCCTCACGCGCGGGAGCGGGCGTGCTCAGCTGGTGCGCGCGGCGGTCGAGGCTATGGCGTACCAGACGAACGACGTCGTCAAGGCGATGGAAGGTGATACCGGCCGGAGTTTCTCTGAGCTCCGCGTCGACGGCGGGGCCTCGGTCATGGATGCGCTCTGCCAGTTCCAGGCCGATCTGCTGGGCATCCCGGTGCGGCGGCCGCGCCAGACGGAGACGACCGCGCTGGGCGCGGCATTCCTGGCCGGTCTGGGCGCCGGCGTGTGGTCGGACGCCGACCTCAACGGCCTCTGGAAGCTCGATCGCGAGTTCGAGCCGGCGATCTCCCGAGATCAGGCCGAAACCCTCCAGGCCCAGTGGCGGCGAGCCGTGGAACGAAGCCGCCGGTGGATCGGCAGCGATAATCAGTAGCTTGAGCTCGGATGGAGACCGCCCGATTCGAGGGCGGCAGCGGATCCTGTACGCGGAGGAGTTGTGGCGGTGGCAGCGCTTCTACGCCGGTCTGCTCATCGTGGTGGGCATGATCGCAGCCGGGGTGGTGGTGTACTCCCGCCAGCCGATCAGCTCCGGCAACATCATCTGGCTCTTCTACGCACCGGTCGGCCTGCTCCTCGGCGGCGCATTCATGGTCTATCGCTGGCGCAGCTACGTCGAGCCGCAGGAGAACGGACTGAGGGTCTCGACCCTCTTCTCCAACGTCCTGATCGATTACGACGACATCCGCATGGTCAAGGTGCAGCCGCTCAAGGTCGCCTTCCAGGATGCGCGCCGCAACCGGGTCGCGCGGATCATGAAGCCTCTGCTCGAGAAGCCCGCCCTGTTCGTTCGCGTCCGCGGCGATGAGGCGCAGCTGGCTTTGATCAAAAAGCGACTGGGCTCGCGCCTGTTCTACGAAGACACCATCGCGATCCCGATCCCCGACGCTGACGCAGCCTCGTGGGAAATCGCGGCCAAGCTGCCATACCGGATCGGACAGAACCTCGGGGGAGGCCGGCGTCGAAAACGGCGACGGTGAGTGAGGCCCACACCGAGGTCTTAGACCTGCCGCACTCGCGGCCTCCTCAAGCCGACGAGGAGGCCGAACCCGTCTATTTCGATCGCTGGGATTTGCTGGCCATCATCGGTTTCACAGTGGTCGCCTTCGTACTGCGCTTTTACAGCCCGATCATGCCCGACTTCTTCCTGCATCCATTTCAGGGCCCGCTCATATCGAACTGCGTTCACAACACGCCGATCGATCCGCAGGGTGATCCGGGAACGATCTGCGGCCTCGCGTATCCGTTCAACCGCGGCTACGCGGACAACGCCGGCCGCCTGTCACCTCCTAACGGTCAGGTGTTCGACGAGATCTACTTCCCGGTCGACGCCTACAACGACATCAAGGGCATCCAATCGTGCCGGCCTACGATGGTCGACGATCCGCTCGCCTCCCACCCCGATGGTGCGTGCCGGTACAACTATTTCGACCCGGAGCCGCCGCTTGCGAAGGTGATGATCGGCGCCGGCGAGTGGGCTTACGGGTGGTACCGCGCCCAGTTCCAGGGCGCAACCGGCTCTTACATCGACCTCGGTTTCAACACGTTCGGCTGGCGGATCGCGGTGTGCATCTTCGGCACCCTCTGCGTTCCGCTGATGTACCTGATGGCCAGACGCCTGTGGCCGAACCGCCTATTCGCGCTCGCTGCGGCGACGCTCGTGTGCTTCGACGGCATGTTCTTCCTGCAGTCGCGCATCGGAATGATCGACATCTTTCCGATCCTCTTCATACTGCTGGCGTACCTCCTGTATCTCGTGCACATCCAGAGCCGCACGCGGACGGGCTCGCTCGTGACGCTGTTCCTGCTTGGCATCACGCTCGGAATCGGCATCTCTTCGAAATGGATCGTTCTCGCCGCCTGGGCGAGCATCCTCTTCCTCCTCGTCGGCCGTTTCGTGCGGCGGCACATCGACATCCACGTCGGCCCCCAGGACAATCCGATCTGGTCGTGGGGAAGAGGGAATGGGCCTGCAATCGCGGGAGGCGTGCCTTGGGATGCGTATCTACCGCTGGCGATCGCCGCCCTGGTGGTGATCCCAGTGGTCATCTACGGCGCGTCGTGGTTTCCGTTCTTCGCCCGCGGCCAGTTCCACACCATCGCCGACCTGATCGACTACCAGAAGGCTTCGTACACGTATCACGCGACGCTCGCAGCCACGCATCCATACGGGTCTCCATGGTGGTCCTGGCCGTTTCTTTCGAGGCCAGTCCTCTACTACGCGGAGTACACCAACCTGGGCATCGACCACTGGACCGGACAACCGCTCATCTCTCGCATCGAGGACCTCGGCAACCCGTGGATCTGGTGGACGAGCATCCCCTGCCTCGTGTCGCTGCCGTACTTCATCATCCGGCACCGTAGCTTCCCTGCGACCCTGATCCTTCTCGGCTTCATCACCCAGTACCTACCCTGGTCGCACATCAGCAGGGTGCTCTTCATGTACCACATGTTCGGCGGGCTGATTTTCATGGTCCTCGCCTTGGCTTTCGTCCTGGCCTGGATCGCCACGCATGCCCCACCCATCGGGCGTGCAGTGCTGGTCGGGCACCTCGGCCTGGCAGTCGCGTTCTTCTTCTACTTCTATCCGCTGTGGACGGGGCTGCCGATCTCGGTTGACGCCACCGACCCGGGCTCGGGCACGCCTGTCTGGGGGCCCAAGCTCTGGCTGGTCAACTGCAAGCCCAACCTGCCGGCCTCGCAGGCGCAGCTTTGGTGCTGGAGCTAGGAGACGACCAGGTAATGGCCGAGGGCACGGCCCTGCCGGCGGCGGCCGCCGCGGCAGGCCCGGCGGGGCGGTGGATTGCGGGTGGGTTAGGTCTCGTCATCCTCGCGATGCTTGTTTTGCTCTTCGGAGCCGCGGCGATTGTTCTCGTGGGCTGCGTGGTCGCCGGCTTCGGCATCACGTACCTGAGCGGAATCGCGCTCAGCCTCGAAGAGCGGCTGGCTTTCGGCACCGTGCTGGGGGCGATGGCCGTTGCCCTGGCCGGGTTCGGGCTGTCGATGGTGTTCCGCGACGTCAATCTGGGTACGGTTCTCATCGGCATCACGATCGCCGTCGCCGGTGGCGTCGCAGTGTTGCGCAACAACCGCGAAGGGTTTAGCGCCGACATCAACGATGCGGCCGCGCGATGGACGTCGTGGGTCGCATCCGCGCGTCATCCATGGCCGCTTGCCGCGATCTTCCTCGTCTGCGGCGCGTGGACGGTGCATTTCCTGCACCAGGCCTATCAGCTCAAGCCAGACGGCCTGTGGACCGGCTACATAAACATCTGGGGCGACTGGGCCGCACACCTCACCTTCACCGGCTCGTTCGCGTACGGGCACAACTTTCCGCCTCAATACCCGATCGACCCGGGCAACCACCTCGGCTACCCGTTCATGGTCGACTTCCTCGCGGCCAATCTCGTGCCGCTAGGGACTTCGCTGACCAGCTCGCTGGTCCTCACGTCGGGCCTGCTCGGCCTCGCCTTCCCAGTCGTGATGTACCTTGCCGCGGTTCGCTTCGCGGGTGGCCGCGCCGCAGCCTCAATCGCGGTTTTCGTTTTTCTGTTCGGCGGTGGCCTCGGTTTCTTCTATCTAGTCGGAGATATCTTCCACGGCGGCATCGGGGTGCTCGGGCATCTTCCGCGCGAGTACACGCTCAATCGGAGCCTCAATTTCCAGTGGCTGAACCCGGTGCTGGCCTACCTGGTGCCGCAGCGATCGACGCTGTTCGGTTTCAGCCTCGCGCTGATCGCCCTTCTGCTCGTGTGGCTGGCGGTGCGCGAGCGCCACGACTGGAGGACGTTCTTGTTCGCCGGCGTCGTCACAGGTGTAATGCCGGCGTTTCACGTGCACGCGTTCGGGACCGTTGTGGCGCTGGCGGGATTCTGGGCGTTGTTCAACCGCCGCTGGGAATGGCTCGCCTTCTTTGTCCCCGCGCTTGTGCTGGCGGTGCCTGTGCTGCTGTGGATGTGGCCGCCGGTCAACAACAGCTTCTGCAACGGCGGCCTCACGGTGCGCGGATACTGCGTCGAGGCGGGCTGGCTTTCGTACATGGACTGGCAGCGCCATGGCTGGTTCTTCTTCCCCGTGGACTTCGTGTGGTTCTGGATCAAGAACACGTCTCTCTTCATCCCGTTGCTGATCGCGGCCCAATTCGCATGGAGCTGGTTTCCAACCGAGTTCGGCAAGTGGTTTGCGCCGATGTGGCTGTGGTTCGTGGTCCCCAACGTCATCGTCCTTCAGCCATGGGACTGGGACAACACGAAGTTCTTCATCTTTTGGGCGCTGCTCGGCAGCATCCTGGTCGGCGGCCTCATCGCCGGTACCGTACGTAGGTGGCCGGGAGGAACGATGGTGGCCGCGGCCCTGCTGATCCTTCTCAGCCTATCGGGTGCCGCGGATCTGGTGCGCGCGTCCGACGCCAGCGAGAGCTCGTACCAGTTCATCGACACGAACGGCGTGCAGCTCGCGGACTGGGTGCGCCAGAACACGCCCGCGGACGCAATTTTCGCCGTCGCCGACGAGCACAACAGCCCCGTCCCGACGCTGTCGGGCCGGCGCGTCATGAGTGGATACCCAGGCTGGCTATGGACCTACGGGCTGAGCGACTACGCGCAGAAAGGAGCGGACGAGGCGGCGATCCTACGAGGCCTCGCGAATACGCCTGAGCTGGTGGCCAAATATCACGTGAGCTACGTGCTCATCGGTCCGCAGGAGCTGGCATCGTCGCGCGGCGCCAATCTGGATTACTGGTCGCAACATGGGAAGCTCGTCTACTCGAACGGGGAGTACTCCATCTTCCGCGTCGGCCGCCCAGGGCAGTAGTAGCCTTTCGGGAATGCCAGATCCGCTCGAGGACCATGCGAACCTTGGGGCGGCCTTGCGCCTCGCAGCCAGGGAGGCGGAGACCTACCTGGCCGGCATCGACGATGACCGGGTTCGACCGCGGGTCGGCCGCGTCGAGTCCACCTCCTCTCTACCTGAGGATGGCGTCGGTTCCCTCGCCGCCCTTGCCGAACTGGTCGCGGCTGCTGATGATGAATCGACCCGCTCCGCCGGACCTAGGTTCTTCCACTTCGTGATCGGCGGTGGTACGCCCGCCGCTGTCGGCGCCGACTGGCTGACTGCCGCACTCGACCAAAACGCCGGCATGACAATTAGCTCGCCGCTGGCGTCTCGTTTGGAACACATAAGCCTCGGCTGGCTCAAGGAGCTTTTTCACGTGCCGGCGGCCTGGAGTGGTGTATTGACCACGGGCGCCACGATGGCAAACTTCGTCGGCCTCGCAGCCGCGCGCAGGTGGTGGGGATTGCAGCACGGTGTCGATGTCGAGGCAGTTGGCATGAGTGGATTGCCTCCGATGGCGATTCTGTCGAGTGGGTATGTGCACGTAAGCGCGCTCAAAGCGGTCGCCATGCTCGGGCTCGGACGTGAAAACGTGCGGACATTCTCGCGAGACTCCGCTGGACGCGTCGACCTTGATGCAATGCGGGACGCGTTGCGGGAGTGTGGATCAGAGCCGGTGGTCGTCATCGTCAACGCCGGCGACGTCAACACCGGCGACTTCGATCCGCTCGGAGAGATGGTCGCGCTTGCGCGAGAACAGAAGGCTTGGGTTCATGTTGACGGGGCGTTCGGCTTGTTCGCAGCAGTGTCACCCAAGACGCGCGCTTTGGTCGACGGGCTTGAGCTGGCCGACTCGGTTATCTCCGACGGCCACAAGTGGCTCAACGTTCCCTACGACCTGGGTTTCGCATTTGTCCGCGATCCCGTCGTGCACGCTGGCGCTTTCTCGGCGAGTGCCGCTTACCTCTCGGCAAAAGCCACATCGCAGCCGGAGTTCATGAATCTCAGTCCGGAGATGTCCCGCCGCGCCCGATCTCTGGCCGTGTGGGCGACCCTTCGAGCGTACGGCCGCGACGGCTATCGATCGATGGTCGAGCGCCACCTCGCTCTTGCCCAGCGCGTTGCCGCCCAGGTCGATGGCGCGCCGGATCTCGAGCGATTGGCAGACGTGAGGCTCAACGTCATCTGCTTCCGCTACCGTCCCGAGGGTGTCGCCGAGTCTGAGCTGAACGAGCTCAACCGGCGCGTGGGGGAGTTGGTCCTAGAGGATGGCCGCGTCTATTTCGGCACCACCGTTTATGGAGGCAAGGTCGCGTTTCGTCCCGCGATCGTCAACTGGCGAACGCGCGAAGAGGACGTCGACCTGATCGTGTCGACGGTTAGGGAGTTGGGAGCCCGAGCGATCGCTCAGGCTCAGCCGGCGCGCTAGAGGTCGGCGGCGGCGACTGCGGGGCCGGGGGGGCCACAGGTGTTTGCGGAGGTCGTGGAGTCTCGGGGCCGGGTTCAGTCGCCTGCTCGAGCCGGCGCGTGAGCCTTTTCATCTCGCGGTCGCTGCGATCGAGCCGGTTGACGATCTGCAGAAGGATCTCGTCCTGGTGCATGAGGTGGTTCATCAGAGCCTTCGTCTCTTCTTCTGCTTTGACGTTGAGCTCGTATTCGTTCTGGGAGCGCAGGCGGTCGCGGTCGACGAAGCCGTTAAGGGTCATCAGCACGACTGACACCCAGATGGCCGCCTCGAGGCTGAAGACAAGGTTGAGGAAGAGGAAGGGATATGGATCCCACTGGCGCAGGAGGTTGAGGGCGTTGAGCAGCACCCAGACCGCCATCAGGACTACCTGAACCAGGACGAACACCCAGCTGCCGACGAGGCGCGCGAAATCGGAGGCGACGCGATCGGTGAACTTGAGCCGGCGCTCGACTTCGCGGTTGAGATCGCGCACCGGTGGGTGGTCGTGCTGGTGCTTGATCAGGTCCCGCGCGATGTCTTCGAGTTCTCTGCCGATTGACATTTGGTCCTTTCCTTGGTTGCTGCGTTGCGTTGTGCAGGCTCGCCAATTCGATAGCTTCGCTCAAAAGGCCTCTGCCTGGCTACTGAAAGTAGGTTTTGGGCTGGATTTTGGCCTCTGTATCAGCGGTAGTCGTGGGAGCGCTGCTGGGGCCGCGGCACCCCCTGGAGCGCCTGGATGTGAGATGCGAGCACCGACCAAACGCGATCCTGCCGCTGCATCACGCCATCGATGACGAGGATGGGCTGGCGATTGGCGACCTGCCGGTGGCGGTCGTAGACGTCGGGCTTGATCGTCACGTTCACCTGCCCGAACTCGTCCTCGAGGGTGAAGAAGCGGATCTTCTTGGCGGTCGAAGGGGCCTGGCGCGTAATGACGAGCCCTGCGACCCGGACCCTCTTGCCGCTCGGGATCGAGGGCAACTTGTTGCTTTCGAGTGCGCCGAGCTGGTTCAGGCGCTCCCTGCAGAAATGAATGAGATGGTGGCCGGTCGAAAGATCCGAGATGCGGTACTCGAGCTGGTTGATGTCGAAATCGTCGAGGTCGGGGAGGCCGGGGGCGCTGGCGTCGAGTCGGAGCTCGGACTGTGATTGGATGCCGCGCCGCAGGCCATGGCCGTGCCATCGCTCTTGCCAGCCCCAGAGCAGCTCGCGCCGCGGTCGACCGAGCCCGTCGAACGCGCCCACCATCACGAGGTTTCGCACGGCCCGAGGACCGATACGTCCGCCTCGGAGGCGGTCGATGAAGTTGTCGAAAGAGGTGTAGGGCCCGTTCTGCTTTCGTTCCTCGACGATGGCTTGGCGACCTTCTTCGCCGAGGTCGCGGACGTAGTTGAAGCCGATGCGCATGGCATGGGTGTTCTTAACAGGCAGGGTTGGCGGGTTTTCAAAATTCACATACCCTGGCCTGAGGTCGGCCGGTTGGGGGAGGACACCGGACAATAGGGAGGGCCCCGCAGGGGAGTTTCCATTTTGGGCCGCCGCGCCAAGGGCTTCGGGGATGCAGCGAATGTCGGAGCGGTTGACATCTACGGGCAGCACCGTCACCCCATGCCGCTTCAGGTCCTCGACCAGCACGCTTGGGTGATAGAACCCCATCGGCTGGTTGTTGAGCAGGCCGCAGCCGAACTCGACCGCATGATTGAGCTTCAGCCACGCGGTCTCGTACGCGGTCCGCGCGAACGCGGCCGCGTGTGAGCGGCAGAATCCGTACACCGCGAAGCCCTGCACGGCGGCGAAGAGCATGTCGGCTACCTCGCGCGGCACATTGTTGGCGAGGCAACCGTTGATGAAGTCCCCTTCGAGAGAAGACATCTCCACGTGGTTGAGGTGGCGAGTCATCGCGCGCCGGAACATGTCCGCACCGCTGGGCGTCATGCCCGCGACCCTCATCGCGATTTCGATGATCTGCTCCTGGTAGAGGATCACACCCAGCGTGTCCGCGAGGATCGGCTCGAGCAGCGGATGCGGGTAAGTGACCCGCTCGCGACCCTGTTTGCGCCGGATGTACGGATGGACGGCGTTGCCCTGGATCGGTCCCGGCCGGATGATCGCGACCTCGACCACCAGGTCGTTGAAGCTCTGAGGCCGGGTCCGCGGCAGGGTCTGCATCTGCGCGCGCGATTCGATCTGGAAGACGCCGATGGTGTCCGCAGCGCTGCACATCTCGAAGACCTGCGGGTCATTGAGGGCCAGCTGGTCGAGGTCGGGGCGGACTCCGGTCCTATCGCGGATCAGCTCCAGAGCCTCGGCCACCACTGAGAGCGTGCGCAGGCCGAGCATGTCCATCTTGATCAGGCCGAGGTCCTCGACATCGTCCTTGTTGAACTGGACGACTCGGCGCCCCTCCATGGTCGCCGGCTCGACCGGCGCGATGTCCACCAGCGGCTCGCCGGTGACCAGCATCCCGCCGTTGTGGATGGAGAGGTGGCGCGGAAAGTCCTGGACCTCACGGCAGAGCTCGAGGAACTGCTGCCAGCTCTGCGGCCTCAAATCCGGCGGCGGCACGGCGCCGGTCATCGAGTCCTCGACATCTTCGGAGAACCATCGGTCCACACCTTTGGCCAAACGGTCGAGCAGCTCGGCTGAGAAACCGAGCGCCTTGCCGACCTGGCGGATCGCCATGCGCGGCTGGAAGGTGACGACGTTGCAGACCATCCCGGTCCGCTCCCATCCGTACTTGTCATAGACGTACTGGATCACCTGCTCGCGGTGCTCGGTGGAGAAATCGATGTCGATGTCAGGTGTGCTCGTCATCTCCTCGTGCAGGAAGCGCTCGAAAAGGAGGTTGTGCTCGATCGGATCGACGCGGGTGATGCCGAGCACGTAAGCGACGATCGAATCGGCGGCCGAGCCGCGACCCTGGCCCGGCACGCCGTGCTCGCGCGCAAAACGCATGAGGTCCCAGTTGATGAGGAAGAACTCGGCGAGCCCTGTCTTCTCGATCACCTCCAGCTCACGCTGGAGTCTCTGCGTGACGGCGAGCGTGATTGGCCGATAACGCTCCCTCACGCCCTCGAAGCAGAGCTTGTAGAGAAACGAGAACGGTGTCTCACTCTTCGGAACGGGATAGCCCGGGAAACGGACTTTGCGGAAGTCGAGGTCGACATCGCACTCCTTCGCGATCTCCCATGGCATCGCGAGCGCTTCAGCGTGACCTTTGAAGAGTGGACGCATCTCGTCACCACCCTTGAGGCAGCGCTCGGAGTTGGGGAACAGGTGAGGCCGCGCCTCGTCCAGGGTGGCCCGGTGCCGGATGGCCACCAGCACGTCATACAGGCGGCGACGTTCGCGGTCGTGGTAGTGGACCTGGTTGGTGGCCACGCAGGGCGCGCCGCACTGCCTGGCCATCGCCGCGCGTCCCTCGAGCAGCCATGGATCTTCTGGACGAAGGTGGTGATGGAGCTCGCTGAACACGTTCTCCTTGCCGAACGCCTCCTGGAGGCTATGCAGGCGCTGCTGGTCGTCGGTCGCGCTGAGGTAGAAGAGATCGCCTCGGTGCTCGGCGACTGTCGCGAGCCCGGTTCGCGCCTCGCCCTTGGGCTGGTCTGCATGGGCGAGGGTGAGGAGCCGGCAGAGGTTCGAGTAGCCGCGCAGGTTGCGGGCGATCAGCACCAATTCGGCCCCATCGACCTCCAGGGCCGCGCCGATCAGCGGCTTGACGCCTACCTTGCGGCACGCCTGCAAGAACCGGACGGCCCCATACACCCCGCCGGTGTCCGTGATGGCCAGGGCGGGCATCTCGAGCTCGGCGGCCCGCATCGCCAGCTCGGCAGGATGGGATCCCCCATCGAGGAAGGAGAAATTGGAGTGGCAGTGAAGCTCGACATAGGGCGTCACGTTTGAAGGCGGAAGTTAGTTGCATTGACATGTGACTCGGTTTGGTGGCCATGGTGGTACTGCCGGTCGCCTGCACCCAGGCCGGGCAATCGGCTGTCACGAGCCCGACCCCAACTCCCGCATCGAGCCCCAGCCCCGCTACATCGCCATCTCCGGTCCCGGGCGACCTGCCGGTCACCCAGGTCTCTTTTTCCTGCCGGCTGCCGATCTATCACCAGACTGGATATGTGGACATGAACCTGAGCGAGCTCCACGTGGTTGACGTGGCGCCTCCCTTGCCCTTGGGATCGATCGTCATCGTGGCGGCAGGGAAGTTGATGAATGCGAAGCAAGCGGGCTCCTGAAAGTCTCCGACCCAGCCGGGTTTCGTGGCCAACGGCTGCCTCTGATCGCGCGTCAGTCATAGATCCGCTCCACGAACCATTTGTCGCGATCGAGGTCGTGGTACAGCTCGCAAAGCAGGTCGCTTCCCACCACCACCTTCCAGTACTCGCGAACGACCGTCCGGTTCCACCACTCCGTCTCGACCTTCCATCGCGCGATGGGGTCGATGGCGCCGTGCAGTGCACCAGTGATGAATGCAGGCGTGCCGTCGGCGGCCAGGGTGAGCTCGACCGCGGCCGCGGGTGAGAGCAGGCGGGTCACCAGCCGCGGCCTGAGAAGATTCGCCGGATGACCACGCTGACGGGAGCACCTCTGCGCCGGATCGACGTCGACCGCGGCAAGGTGCGGATGGAGAGCTGGCCCTTCACGATCCCGACCGTCCGCGAGCTCGTCGAGAACGGCTTCGAGCCCGCGCCGGGCCTGACCGTGTTCATCGGCGAGAAGGGAGCGGTAAGTCGACCCTCGTCGAGGCGATCGCCGCCGCGTGGGCGAGGCACGTCCGCGCCCATCGCAGCAATGTCTCGTTGGCGGCGACTGCGCGGCCATCGGATGAGGACTCAGACCTTGATCGCGCGCTCCACCTGCTCGGCACTCGAGGCGGCGGGAGGGGAGGTTTCTTTCTGCGCGCGGAAAAGATGCACGAACTGTTCACTGCGGTTGGTACGGAGTCGCTCTGGTCCGAACGCTTCGGCGGGGTGGACCTCCACGCTCGCAGCCACGGCCAGGCATTCCTCCAGGTCCTGAAGACTCGGGTTGTCGATCCCGGCCTGTATCTGTTCGACGAGCCTGAAGCTGCACTGTCATTCACGTCGTGCCTTGGCTTGATCGCGCTTCGCAGGCGATCGTCGCCACGCTCTCGCCTCTCATCGCCGCGACGCCGGGCGCAACTCTGGTCGAGGTGGGTGAGTGGGGGATGCGGCAGGTCGCGTATAGGGATCTCGAGCTGGTGAGGTCATGGCGCCACTTCCTCGAGAGTCCCGAGAGCTACGTGAAGTACCTCCGCCCGAGCTGAGCCGTTTCACCAGGACACCCAGTCGAAGCGCTGGTTGGGGAGCGGGGAGGAGAGGAGCGCGGGACGAGGCCTGCTCACCACGCCGTCGCCATGTCGTTCTTGCAATCGCTCAAGCGCGGCGACCACCTCTTCGCTGTTTCCGTCGCCGCCCGACCACAATCTCAACTGTCTTCGCCCGGCCGCTTCGAGCACCGGCAGCT
>VBHX01000090.1 GCA_005879945.1 Chloroflexota bacterium
CAGCTCTTGGGATTCTCAAACCCGGTGGTCGTATGGCGACGATCAGCTTCCATTCATTGGAAGACCGTTTGGTGAAGTCATTCTTCATCGTCGAGTCAAAAGACTGCATCTGCCCACCCCAGCAGCCAGTCTGCACCTGCGGCCACCGGGCAACCCTCCGTATCGTCACCCGCCGTCCCGTCCGTCCTTCAGAGGCGGAAGTGGCGGCCAACCCCCGCGCCCGGTCTGCGCGGCTGAGGGTGGCGGAAAAGATCTGACACCACGTCCCACCCTCAAAGCCCTGGCGTCCGGCCCACCCCGGCCGGGCGCCGGGCACAACTTTCAACGTCTCCTCCCCGCCGTGCGGGGAGGTGGCGCGAAGCGCCGGTGGGAGTCTCCTCCTCGCCGTGCGGGGAGGTGGCGCGTAGCGCCGGTGGGGAGCCCGACAAGGAACAAGTGAACCGACCAAGCAAGAGATGAAGCAAACGTCATGACATCGACGCGAATACTCACCCGGCGCCGCCTGGGCACGACCAGCGCGCACCACGCCCCGGCACGCCGGCGTCGGCGCACGCGTGGCTTCGTGCAGGTGGCGAGCTCAGTCGCGGCCGAACGGCTGCACCTGAACTCGTTCGGGCACGCCTACATGTGGTTCGGCGCCGCGCTGATCGCCGTCCTCTTCTATCTGGCGCTGGCGGCGCAGGTCACGCAGTCCTCGTATGACATCGCGAGGCTGCAGGACCAGCAGCGCCAGCTGATCGCGGAGCAAGACCAACTCCGCTACCAGGAGGTGACCCTCCACGCGCCCGCGCAGGTGCAGCAACAGGCCGCGCAGAGCGGGATGCAGCGAATGGCCCCTCTCGCGTACGTGCCCGCGCAGGCGGTGGCTATCGACCTGCAGGCGCCTGCGGGCGCGACCGGTACCGATGGGACGCCGCTGTGGCAGCGCTACCTGGCTGCGGTGTTCAACAAGGTTGGCGGGACTCGCGATGTCCTTGCGGCGGCTAAGCATTAATTGAGCTCAGGGGGCCTCGGGAAAAGGGCCCCGCGACGTGTCGAGCATGTCATGGGGGCGCGGCTGCGCATCCTTGCCCTGGTGCTTATGGCAGCGCTGCTCGCCGGAGCGGTGTGGGCGCGCCTCGCCTACTGGCAGGTGTTTCGCCACGTCCAGCTGTCGTCCCAGGCACAGGCGCAGTACCACGAGCTGGTTGAACTGCCGGCGGTGCGCGGCGTCATCTTCGACCGCAACCTGACCCAGCTCGTCGTCAACACCACGGTCTACTCGGCGTTCGTATCCCCTGACCAGATCGCCGCAGGCGATCGCGAACGGGTCGCGACAGGTCTGTCGGGCGTGCTCGGCGTCGACAAGGAGCGTGTCATGCAGACGCTGAAGTCCAACTCAAAGTTCGCATACATAACTCGGCGATTCTCGAAGGCCAAGGCCGACCAGCTGCGCGCGTTGAAGCTGTCCGGCGTCGGCCTCGAGGACGAGTCGCAGCGCTCATACCTTCCTGGGATCACCAGTGGTTCGAGTCTTGGTGCCAACCTGCTTGGTTTCGTCAACTTCGACGGCCAGGGGCGGTACGGACTCGAGCAGTACTACCAGAAGGAATTGGGTGGCACGCCCGGATACATCTCGAGCTATCGCGACCTTGCCAATCGCGAGATCATCCTCGGCACTCACACGCACCAGGATCCTGTCAACGGGTCCAACCTCGTGCTCTCACTGGATGCCAACGTGCAGTACCAGGCCGAGCAGGCGCTGATGGACGGCGTGAAGAAGGACAACGCGGAGAGCGGCAGCGTGCTGATCATGGATCCCTCCACAGGCGGCATCGTCGCGTGGGCCGACTACCCAAGCTACGACGCCAATAACTTCAATCACACTGATAGCGCGCTCTTCCAGGACAACGTCGCCAGCTATCTCTACGAGCCCGGCTCGGTGTTGAAGGTGGTCACGCTCTCGGGCGCGATCAACCAGGGCGCGATCACTCCCGACACGGTCATCAATGACCCCGGAGTTCTCAGCGTCGGCGGCTTCCGGATCTACGACTGGGACCATCGCAACCACGGGAACATCAACTACCGCTACGTGCTTGCGCACTCGCTCAACGTCGGCGCGATGAAGGCGATGCTGGCGGAGGGCCACGCCGCCTGCTACAGCTACTTGAAAGGGTTCGGCCTGACGCAGGCCAGCGGCATCGACGTCGCCGCCGAGACCTGGGTGCCACTGCCGTCACAGGACCAGATGAGCGACAGCCAGTACGCCACCACCTCTTTCGGCCAGGGCATCGGCCTGAACATGGTGCAAATGCTGTCCGCGGTCAATGTCATCGCGAACGGCGGCCGCTACGCGCCGCCGCACGTGGTCGAGCGCATCGGCACGACCATCAACCCGCTGCTGTTGAAGCCTCAGCGCCAGGTCATCACGCCTGCGACCGCACAGGAGATGACCGCGATGATGGAGGGCGTCGTCCAGAACGGTTCGGGCTGGTCGTCGCGCGTCAAGGGCTTCCAGAACGACCAGGCCGGGAAGACCGGCACGTCCCAGATCCCGGTCAACGGGCAGTACACGCTGGACGTCTGGGCATCATTCGTGGGCTTTCTGCCCGCCAAGCACCCCAAGTTCACGATGCTCGTGGTGGTGCGCAAGCCGCACTATCCCGGCAGCGATCACGACTGGACGCTCAACGACGGCTACCTGACCGCCGCGCCAATCTGGCAGAAGATCGCCCAGCAGCTGGTCGTCGACTGGCGCATAACGCCCGACTAGCGCCTCCAGTTCCACACTAGACGTATGAAGTTGACCCTCCTCGAGCTCCTCGAGGCAACCGGTGGTGGCGAGATCGGGGGAACCCAGGTCGGAAACACCTTTGGGACCTTCCACGCGGATTCGCGCGAGGTGCAGCAGGGTGGCGTGTTCTTTGCGCTGCGCGGCGGCAAGATGGACGGCCACCGATTCATCTCCGACGCGCTCGGCCGAGGCGCTGCCGCGCTCGTGGTCGAGCGGCGCACCGAGCTGGCCCACGGCGTGGTCGAGATCATGGTCCAGAACACGTGGGACGCGCTGTTTTCCGTGGCCGGCTACGTCCGGCAGCGTGTCAATCCAGTGGTCGTCGGTGTGACCGGCAGCAACGGCAAGACCTCGACCAAAGAGATGGTGGCGGCGATCCTCGAGCGCAAGTTCAACGTACTGCGCACGACCGGCAACCTCAACACCGAGACGGGGGTTCCGCTGACGATGCTCAAGCTCGAGCCCGAGCACACCGCGCTGGTGGTGGAGATGGGAATGCAGCGCGCCGGGGACATAGGTCGCCTCGCGCAAGTCGCGAAACCAAGCGTCGGGATCATCACCAACATCGGCAGCGTGCATATGGAATTCTTCGCGTCGCAGGAGCAGCTCGCGCGCGGCAAGGGTGAGCTCGTGGCCGCGCTGCCAGAGCACGGGCGCGCGATCCTGAATGCCGACGATCCTTTCTTCTCGCTGCTGTCGGAGATGTCCGCCGCGCCGGTGACGAGCTTCGGGCTGGGTGGCGGCGACTTTCGCGGTGAGCACTACCACGCCGGGGTCGGCGGAGGCTGCGAGTTCAGGGTTCGCGAGACCGCGGTTCACCTGGCGCTCGAGGGCCGGCACCAGGCGCGCAATGCGCTGGCGGCGCTGGCGGCCGGCGAGTTCGCCGGCGTCAGCCTCAGCGAGGGAGCGTCCGCGCTCGCCGACGTTGCGGTCCCGCACCGGCTGCAGGAGCACGAGACCTCGAAGGGCGTGGTCATCGTCGACGACGCCTACAACGCAAGCCCCGAGTCGATGCTCGCCGCCTTCGAAACCCTCGCCGAGCGTCCGGGCAAGGGCAGGCTGCTCGCCGTGCTCGGCGCGATGGGCGAGCTCGGAGCGCTGGCGGATGAATCGCACCGTCGCGTGGGCCGGCGCGCCGCGGAGGTGTTCGACGCGGTCGCCGTCCTCGACAGCGAGATGGGCCGTGTGCTCGCCGATGTCTCTAATGCGCACCTCCTCCCTGACCGCGAATCAGCAGTCATCTGGGTCAAGAACAACGCCAAGCGTGGTGACCGCGTGCTCATCAAGGCATCGCACAGCGCCGGATTGGACGAGGTCGTGCAGGAACTCACCAAGTGATTAGAGAGGCCCGGCCGTGCCTCTAGACGCGCTGACGTTTGTCGCGTCGTTCGCCATAGCTGTGCTGCTCTACCCGATCGCGATCGACAGGCTGCGGCGGATGAATGCGGGCCAGGTGATCCAGACCGAGCTCCCCGAGAGCCACCAGAAGAAAGCGGGCACGCCAACCGGTGGCGGCATCATCTTTGCCGCTCTAGGCATCGTCGGAGGGCTGATCGCGGCGCTCAACGGCCACGCCGGCGCGCTGCCGGCCGTGAGCGGGCTCGTCGCCGGAGGGATCATCGGCCTCGCCGACGACCAGCGAAAGCTGCGTGTGGGGTCGCTCGGAATCCCGGCGCGACTCAAGCTTCCGATCCAGTTCCTCTTCGCGATTCCGGTCGCGGCCATCGCGCTGTCGCAGGGCGGGGCGCATCAGTACCTGCTCCCGTCATCGCCATGGGTCCTTTTCCCGCTGACCGTGGTCGCGATCGTCGCCACCGCCAACGCGGTCAACATCACCGACGGCATGGACGGCCTGGCGGGCGGGCTCTCGGCCATCGGGCTTGTCGCCATGGTGCTGCTTCTGCCGCGCGCGCCCGCCGGCGAGAAGGCGGTCGCGATGACCCTCGCGGGCGCTCTGGTCGCGTTCCTCGTCTACAACCGCTATCCCGCGCGGGTGTTCATGGGCGACACGGGGGCGCTCGCGATCGGCTACGCGCTCGCTGCGATGGCGGTGCAGCAGGGACTCCTGATCGTGCTGCCCGTTCTCGCGCTCGTGTTTCTGCTGGAGACCCTGTCTGTCATCATTCAGGTGGCCTATTTCAAGGTCAGCGGCGGACGTCGTGTTTTCAAGATGGCCCCGATCCACTACACGTTCCACCACGAGGGTTGGTCTGAGAACCGCATCGCGCTCTCCTTCTGGGGCGCGGGGCTCGTCTCAGCGCTGGCTGCTGCCGGGGTGGCGCGGCTGATCACGTGACGGCCGTCGTGGTGGGTGCGGCGCGAAGCGGCGTCGCGCTGGCCAACTACCTCGCCGGCAACGGCGAGCGGGTGCTCGTCGTCGACCGGAAGACCGAAGCCGAGCTCCACGACGAGCTCGGGCACCTGCCGCGCGGAGTCGAGCTGAAGCTGGGCGGCTACGACGAGTCGGTCCTCGCCGGCATCGATGTCGTGTACGCGAGCCCCGGCGTGCCGTGGGACTCGCAGCTGCTGAACGACGCGCGCCGGTTGGGCATCAAGGTGTCGAGCGAGATCGACCTGTTCCTGCGGCTGTGCCCCGGCACGGTGGTCGGCATCACCGGCACCAACGGCAAGACCACTACCACCGCGTTGACCGGGGACGTGCTCGCGGCCGGCGACAGACCGGTGATCGTCGGCGGCAACATCGGCGACACGGTCCTCGACCGCCTCGACGAGGTCACCCCACGCCACTGGGTTGTCCTCGAGCTGTCGAGCTTTCAGCTCGAGTCTGTCGAGCAGCCGCGATTTCACATCGGCGTCATCCTCAACATCACGCCCGATCATCTCGATCGCCACGGCACGTTCGAGCGATACGTTGACCTCAAGGCGCGAGCCATCGAGTTCGCGGGCGCTGACGATTTCGCGGTTCTCAACGGTCGCGATCAGGCGGTGCGCGCCCTCGCGTCGCGCACCCGGGGACGTCTGGTCTGGTTCGACGAGCACCGACCGGTGCCGCCGATGCCTCTGCCCGGACGGCACAACCTCGAGAACGCGCTGGCCGCTGCCGCAGTGGGCCGCATCGCGGGTCTTTCCGACGCGGCCATCGACGAGGCGATCCGCTCTTTCAAAGGCGTCGAACACCGGCTCGAGCTGGTGGGGGAGTGGGAAGGCGTGCGCTGGTACAACGACTCCAAGGCGACGAATCCCGACGCCGGCCGCGTGGCGTTGAGCGCGTTCCCCGACACCCGGGTAGTGCTGATCGCCGGCGGATATGGAAGCGGCTTCGAGCTCGGCGAATGGATCGCCGGCGTGAGGAAGCACGTCGAAGCCGTCGTGGTGATGGGCGCGTCCGCGGACCTGCTGGCCAAGGATCTCGCGGACCACCCGAAGGTCGTGCGCGCCGCCAACCTCGAGGAAGCCGTCGAGCTGGCCGGAGGCCTGGCGAGGCCCGGTGGCGTGGTGCTCCTGAGCCCCGCCTACAAGAGCTTCGACATGTTCAAGGACTTCGAGGACCGCGGCCGGCGATTCAAGACGCTGGTTCACAAGAGGCACGAGAGGTGAGCGCATCGACGCGCGCAGGCCACCACCCGGACCGCCTGCTCATGTTCACTACCGTGCTGCTGTGCGGCGCCGGCTTGATCATGGTCACGAGCGCAAGCGTCGCCTTCGCGTACACCCAGCACCAGTCGGCCTTCTACTACGCGGAACGGCAGGCGGCCTGGATGCTGATCGGCTTTGCCGGCCTGCTCCTGCTTGGACGCCTCAACTACCGCCGCCTGCGCCCGATCGCGCCGGCTGCAGCGGTGGCGGCCGTGATCCTGATGCTCCTGGTTCTCGTGCCGCATCTCGGCGTCACGGTCAACGGCGCCCGGCGGTGGTTCGACGCCGGCCCACTGGGCACGTTTCAGCCGTCAGAGCTCGGCAAGCTCGCGTTCGTCTTCTACATCGCCCACTGGGTCGACAAGAACGCCGGCCACCTGGGCGACCTGCGCAAAGGGCTCGCCCCGTTTGCCGCGATGCTAGCCGGCGTCCTCGTCCTTCTCATGCTCGAGCGGGACCTCGGCACGTCGATCGTGATCGTCGGGATCTTCCTCAGCGCGTATTGGGCGGGCGGCGGTCGTTTCCGGCATATGGTCCTGCTGGTCGGCGCGCTCGGCCTCGCGTTCCTCGTGGTCACGATCATCGAGCCGTACCGCTTTGCGAGGCTTACCAATTTCAAGAACCCTTTCGCGGATCCGCTGGGGGCCGGGTTTCAGTCGACCCAGGCGCTCTACAGCCTGGGCTCGGGCGGCCTTTTCGGCGTCGGCATCGGGCACTCCGTGGAGAAGTACGGGTGGCTGCCCGAGGCGCACACGGACTTCATCTTCGCGATCATCGGCGAGGAAACCGGGCTCGTCGGCACCACCCTGGTGATGGCGGGTTTCCTGTTCTTCGCGGTGCGCGGCTACCTGGCCTCGCTGCGCGCGCCAGACCGGTTCGGCGTGTGCCTGGCCGCCGGCATCACGACCTGGATCGCGTTCGAGGCTCTGATGAACATGGCGACCGTCACCAACACGCTGCCGATCGCCGGCGTGCCGCTCCCGTTCTTCAGCTACGGAGGCACGGCGGTCGCAACCACTCTGGCCGCGGTCGGGGTGCTGCTGAGCGTCGCTCGTTTTGGGGCCGGGACCGGATTCGGGCATACAAAGAAGAGGAGAGATGAGACTTCTGATAGCTGGCGGCGGGACCGGTGGGCACCTCTATCCGGCGCTCGCGGTCGCGCACGCGTTTCGCGCTGAGGAGCCGGATGGCGCCTTGCTGCTCGTCGGGCGCAAGGGTGGCCCGGAGGTGAGGCTCGTTCCCGCGGAGGGTTTCGACCTCGCCACAGTCAACGTGCGCGGGCTCGACCGCGACGCGCTCTGGAAGAACCTCGCGCTGCCGATCGTCGTCCCCGCGGCCCTGGGTGGCGGCCTCCGCATTATCGACCGCTTCAAGCCGGACGTCGTGCTCGGCATGGGCGGCTACGTGATGGCGCCGGCAGTCGCGGCCGCCCGCATGCGGCGCATCCCATACGTGCTCCACGAGAAGGATGTCCGGCCGGGCCTGGCGACTCGCTTCTTCGCCGGCGGCGCGGCGGCGATCTGCACGACGCTGCCCGGCACCGAGAAACGGATCGACAACCGGCGCGTGGAGATGACCGGGGTCCCTCTGCGGGATGGCTTCGTGCCGCGGACGCCTGCCGCGCCGGCCCGCCATCTGCTCATCACCGGCGGCAGCCAGGGCGCGCGTCACATCAACGAAGCGGTGTGGGCCGCACTAGACGAGCTGCGGAAGCGATTCGCCGAGGTCGTCCACGTCGCGGGCCGGCAGGGCGCCGAAGGCGTCGAACGTCATGCCGCGCCTGGATATCGCGGGCTGACTTTCACCGATGACATGCCGTCACTTGTGTCGCGGGCCGACCTGGTGGTTGGCCGCGCGGGCGTAGGCACGATCGCCGAAGCCACCGCGGTCGGATTGCCGATGGTGCTGGTGCCGGGGACGTTCGGGGGCGGACATCAGGAGGAGAACGCGCGGGCGATGGTCGATGCCGGCGCGGCGGTGCGGATTGCGGACGCAGACCTGAGTCCGACGACCCTGGTGGCCGCCCTCGACTCGCTCACGCCCGAGCGGCTGCGCGCGATGGCGAAGGCGTCGGCGGCGGTAGGCCGGCGCGATGCCGCCAAGCGCGTGCTTGCGGTTCTGCACCAGGTCGCTCGTACATGAAAGTCCACCTGATGGGCGTCGGCGGCGCGGGCGTGTCCGCGCTGGCGCGGGTCTTCCTCGCCCGCGATGACGAGGTCACCGGGTGCGACGTTCGTGAATCGGACACCACAGCGGCCCTAGAGGACGCGGGCGTGCGAATCTCGATCGGACACGACCCCGAGCACGTCCTCTTCCAGGACCTGCTCGTCTACAGCGGTGCGATCAAGTCGTCACCGGAGCTCGACGCCGCGAAGGCGATGGGCGTGAAGGTGCTGTCGCGCGCCGAGATGCTGGCCGAGCTCATCGCAGAGTCGGATTCGATCGCGGTCGGAGGCAGTGCCGGCAAAACCACGGTCACTCACATGACCGGGCATATCCTCACCGAAGCCGGCTTTGACCCCACCGTGCTGGTCGGCGATGGTTCCAGCGCTCGCGCGGGTCGCTCGCCATGGCTCGTCGCCGAGGTCGACGAATCGGACGGCAGCCTCGTCCTGCACCACCCGAAACGCGCGATCGTGACCAACATCGAGTTCGACCATCCCGACCACTTCAAAGACGTCGAGGCTGTG
Source organism: Chloroflexota bacterium (assembly GCA_005879945.1). Taxonomy (GTDB): domain Bacteria; phylum Chloroflexota; class Dormibacteria; order Dormibacterales; family Dormibacteraceae; genus UBA10449. Next base: position 9,061 of record VBHX01000090.1, read on the forward strand.
CAGGAAGTTTTCGCGCAGTTCGTCTCCAACCTGCCTGCTGACGGTGTCGCGGTTTTGAACGCCGACGACGAACGAACCCGTTCGCTCGCCACGCCGGCACGGCGCATCACGTATGGCTTCAGCGCAGGCGCCGACTACCGATGCGACGACCTGCGTCCCTTCGCGATCCACCACGATGGTCATGAGCTGGGTCGCGTCAACCTGCGCCAGCCGGGCAGGCACAACGTGCAGAACGCGACCGCCGCCGCCGCCATGGCGCTCGAGCTCGGCGTGAGCTTCGAGGACGTGGCGGGGGCCCTGGCGCGATTCCCGGGCGCGCACCGGCGGCTCGAGTTCCTCGGCGTTTTCCAGGGCGCGGCGGTCTACGACGATTACGCGCACCATCCCACCAAGGTCCGTGCCACGCTGCAGGCCGCGCGCGAGATGCGCCACCGCCGGCTGATCATCGTCTTCCAACCCCACCGCTACTCGCGGCTCGCCGCGCTGATCGAAGACTTCTCGCGCTCATTCCGCGACGCGGATCGCGTGCTCGTGGTCGACGTCTACAGTGCCGGTGAGAACAACCCGACCGGCATCCAGGCGCGCGACCTCGCGGACCTCATTCCGAATGGCATTTACGTGGGCTCGTTTGAACGCGCGCGCGAGACGCTAGAGGGCCTGGTCGGCCCGGACGACGTTCTTCTGCTGATGGGCGCGGGCGACATCAGGAAGTTGGGCGATGAGCTGGCGCAAAGGTTCTAATCTCACCTGGCTGCGCGGGCTGGCCGGCGTGCGCCAGGGCGAGGCTCTCGCCACGCGCACCTCATTCGGCATCGGCGGTCCCGCCGAGTACTTCGTCGAGATGGCGAACCCGCAGGCCATCCAGGTCGTCCTCGACGGCTGCCGGCTGCGCGGCATTCCTTATCTATTGCTCGGCGCGGGCACGAACCTGCTCATCGCCGACACCGGAATCGAGGGTCTCGTCGTGCGCGTGGTCAACCGCGACCACGAGGTGGCGGGCACGCGCATCCGCGCCGGCGCGGGCCTGAAGATGATGAGGCTCGCGAGAATCGCCGCCGACGCCAACCTGCGCGGCTTCGAGTTCGCCATCGGCGTGCCGGGCAGCGTTGGCGGGGCGGTGTATCAGAACGCCGGCTGCTGGGGCAAGGAGCTGAGCCAGGTGCTGGTCGAGGTACGCGGGTTCCAGCCTGGCGCGGACGCGCGCACGTGGAGCCTCAACGACCTCCAGCTCGGTTACCGAACCTCAGCGCTTCGTGACGGACCCCTCCACGGTTCGCTCGTCATTGACGCGACCATCCAGCTCGAGCGCGGCGATGGGGAAGAGGCAAAGCGTCTGATGACGAAGCTCAGCAACGAGCGCAACGAGACCCAGCCGATCAAGACCAAGAACTGCGGCAGCGTCTTCAAGAACCCTCCTGGGGACTCCGCGGGCAGGCTCATCCAGGCGGCTGGACTGAAGGGCGCGCGCCAGGGGGCCGCGGTGATCTCCGCGCTGCACGGCAATTTCATCATCAACCAGGGCGGCGCCACGGCCGCGGACGTCGCCGGTCTCATCGAACACGCGCGTGCTGAGGTCATACGGCGCTTCGGCGTCGAGCTCGAGCCCGAAGTCGAGCTGGTCGGTAAGTGGAAATGAGGATCGCGGTCCTGCGTGGTGGGCGCTCGGCGGAACGCGAGGTGTCATTGCGCTCAGGCGCCCAGGTGGAGAAAGCGCTTCGCGGGCGGGATCACGACCTCACCGGCGTCGACCTCGACCTGGACACGTGGGACGTGCTGCGGGACGGCGGCTTCGACTGCGTCTTCAACGCGCTGCACGGTCGCATGGGTGAGGACGGCACCGTGCAGGGAATGCTCGAGCTGCTCGCGCTCCCGTACACGGGCTCGGGAGTGCTCGCCTCAGCGCTGTGTATGGACAAGTCGCGCGCCAACGCCGTCATGGCGGGCGCGGGTTTGCCCATACCCGAGCACGACGAGCTCGAGCTCAAAACCGGAGTGAGCGCGGACATCGTCGAGCGGCTGGTCGCGCGGTTCGGCCTGCCGCTGGTGGTCAAGCCGGTCCGCGAAGGTTCGACGATCGGGCTCACGATTGCGCGCGACGCTGACCAGGTGGCGGGCGGGCTTGTGCTTGCTGCGCGATACGACCGGCGCGTCCTGGTGCAGCGCTTCGCCGCAGGCACCGAGATTACGGTCGGGGTTCTCGCCACCCCCGACCTGCAGGTGCTGCCGACGCTGGAGATCGTCAGCGACAACCCGGTCTACGACTATGACGCGAAATACACGGCGGGCAAATCGCACCACATCATCCCCGCGCGGATTCCCGAGGCTGCGCGTGAAGCCGCAAGCGACGCTGCGGGACGAGCGTTCATTACGCTCGGATGCTCGGGGATGGGACGCGTCGACATCATCGTGGACGCGGCCGGAACGCCGTGGCTTCTGGAGGTGAACACCGTTCCGGGGCTCACCGAGCTCTCACTGCTCCCCGATGCGGCTCGCGCAGCCGGCATCAAATTCGATGAGCTGTGCCAACGGCTGGTCGACCACGCCATCCGCCGCCACGAGCACCACGTAGGACCACCCGACCCATGAGATTCAAACGCCGGCGTTCTCTCGTTCCGCGCATCCGACAGCGGCCGAACCAGGAGGACGCCGTGCCCCTCAAGGGTCAGCTGTGGACGCGCTCCGAGCGCAATTTGAAAGAACCGGACGTGCATCCGCTGCGCCGCGCCTTAGCCGCGGTGGTTGCAGCGGGCGAGATCGCGCTGCTCGGGTGGCTGTGGTTCGGGCCGGCGCTGGCCATCAGGTCGGTCGACACCACCGGCGCGCATCACCTCACCTCGTCGCAGGTGGCCGCCGCGGCTGGCCTCAACGGCGGCGGATCGGTGCTCGCCGTGGATGGCGAATCGGATCGGCTGCGCCTGCTCAATCAGGTCTGGGTGCGGACGGCGACGGTCGACGCAGCGCTCGACGGCTCGGTGGCCGTTCGCGTCAGCGAGTGGCAGCCGGTCGCGGCATATCACGCGGGCCCGACCAAGAAATACTTCCTGCTCTCGACCCAGGCCGTGGTCCTGGGACCAGCGATGAACGTCGGCAACCTGGTCGACGTACAGGGACCCGCTGGTGCGGACCCCAAGGTCGGCGTACAGGCAATCGATCCGACGCTGCTCACCGCCCTCGTCAACATCCAGCGCGGATTTCCGGCGCTGATCGGTCAGGAGGTGGCCGGATTCATCTTCGATTCCTGCGGCAACCTGACCCTGGTTTCCAAGCGCGGCTGAAGGTCTACTTTGGCCGCGTGCTGACGCCGGAAGAGTTTTCGAACCTGCATGACAAGCTCGCAGCGCTCAAGGCAATCGAGGGTCACGGCAACGTTGACTACAACGCGGTCGACCTCGACTACGTCAACGTGATGAACCCATCCCAGCCCGCGGCTGCGTACAGGATCCGCGGGCCACAGCCCTCGCCATCGCCCGGCGCGCCACAACCTTCGCCATCGCCCGCACCGATATGCAAGTAATCGTCGTTGCGATTCTGTTCGCGCTCCTCGGTGTTGTGCTCGGGCTCATGTCGCCGCTCACGATTCCGATCACCTATGCGCGCTACACCGCGGTCGGCCTGACCTACTTGGCGACAAGCTGGGCGTCGATCTTTCCATCGCGGCCATCGTCGCTTTCGGAGTCCGGATCTTCAATAATTTGGGAGCGATTCGCCGGCATTATCTGTAAGCATCGATATCACCTGGGCACACAAGTGCTGGCCCCGACCGCGAGGTGACCCACAAAATCTGGTCCGCCAGTACCCGGATGCCCTTATAATCTCGGGCAACCCGCCCGTTCCACTACTACGTTCCAGGAGGCGTTCCAGCACAGCTTTGTCGAGGCGGAAGAGAACCGTCGGTCTTGACCTGGGCACGAGCCGGGTCTCCGTAGTCATCGCCGAGTCTGACGACCCCACGGGGCCCGTGAGCATCATGGGCGTGGGCGAGACCCCTGCCGATGGCCTGCGCAAGGGAGTGGTCGTCAACCTCGACAAGACCATCGCGTCCATCCAGGCCGCCGCGGTTGCCGCGGAGCGGATGGCCGGGCAAAGAATCGAATCTGTCGTGGTGTCGCTCGGCGGAACGCACCTGTGGTCGCAGAACTCCACCGGCGTGGTCGCGGTCGCAAGCGGTGATCGCGAGATCGGCGAGGACGACGTGCAGCGCGTGGTCGAGGCGTCGCGCGCGGTGAGCGTAGCCTCCGACCGCCAGGTGATTCACGTCATCCCGCGCGCCTACACCGTCGACGGGCAGGACGGCGTGCGCGACGCGATCGGCATGACCGGCCATCGTCTCGAGGTGGAAACCAACATCATCACCGGCGCGCAGACAGCGGTGCAGAACGTCATCAAGTGCGTGCACGGCGCGGGCTTCGACATCGAAGACGTCGTTTGCGCGGGTCTCGCCGCGGGCGAGGGCGTGCTCACACCGCAGGAGCTCGACCTCGGCGTGTGCGTGGTCGACATCGGCGCGGGCACGACGGCGGTCGTCGTCTACAACGAAGGCGCCGCGCGTCACCTGGCTGTGCTGCCTGTCGGCGGCAACCACGTCACGAGTGACATCGCCATCGGCCTGCGCACGACGCTCGACGAGGCGGAAAGCCTGAAGCTCAACTACGGCCACACGCTGCCGGACGTCATCGACCACGGCGAGAAGGTCGAGGTCCGCCAGGTCGGAGGCGATCGTATCAACGCTCTGCCGCGCCGCTTCCTCGCGGAGATCATCGGCCCGCGCATGAAGGAGATCTTCCAGATGGCGCGCGAGGAAGTTCGCAAGAGCGGCTTCGACGGGCTGCTGCCCGCGGGCGTCGTCGTCAGCGGCGGCGGTTCGCGCCTCATGGGCACCACCGATGCCGCACAGCTCGTCTTCGACACGTCGGTCCGCCTGGGCCAGCCGACCGGCGTGACCGGCCTCGCCGACCGCGCCCAGGGCCCTTCGTTCGCGGTCTCGGTCGGCCTCGTGAAGTGGGGGATGAGGCACCACTCACGCGATCACGTCAACGGCCGCCAACAGGCGACGTTCGGTTCGACCTATCAAAAAACAGTGAGGTGGCTGCGCGATTTTTTCTAGAGAACAGATCCGAAACCAGCTGGAGCTCGCCATGCCCAGAACACATTCGAAGGAGGATCACCTAATCGTCATGAAGGAAAGTGAGTTGCACGAAGGGCGAGCGCGAATCAAGGTCGTCGGCTGTGGTGGCGGTGGCGGCAACGCCGTCAATCGCATGATCTCGAAAGCGCTCAAGGTCCAGTTCATCGCCGTCAACACCGACAAGCAGGCGCTCGAGCGATGCCAGGCGGACGTCAAGGTCCAGATGGGCAACAAGGTCACCCGAGGCTTGGGCGCGGGCGGCGATTGGACGCGCGGCCGCGACGCCGCCGACGAGAGCCGGACCGAGCTGTCGGCGGTGGTTCAGGAATCCGACATGGTCTTCATCACCGCCGGCATGGGCGGCGGCACCGGGACCGGGTCGGCGGCGATCGTGGCCGAGCTGGCGAAAGAGGCCGGCGCGCTGACCATCGGCGTGGTCACGCGGCCTTTCGCG
>VBHX01000156.1 GCA_005879945.1 Chloroflexota bacterium
CGCTCAACAAGAAAGCGTTCTGGCGGGCCATCACAATAAAAAGATGGCACAGCTGAAACGCGGCGATAAAGCACTCGTGACGGGTGCGTCTTCAGGCATCGGTGTGGCTTATGCGGACGCGCTGGCCGCTCGAGGGTTGAACCTCGTGCTGGTCGCTCGTAGGGAGGATCGCCTCCGCGACCTCGCCACCCGACTTCACCAAGAGTTCGGCATCGACGCGCAGGCGCTGCGCGCCGATCTCACCGACGCTGCGGACCTGGCGCGCGTCGAGGATGCGCTGCGATCGGGCGGGATCGACCTTCTCATCAACAACGCCGGATTCGGCGCGTACATGCTGTTTGTGGACCTTCCGCCGGACAGGGCGGAAGAGCTGCTTCGCCTCAAGGTCATAGCGCCGACTCGCCTGGCTCGGGCCGTGCTGCCCTCGATGCTCGAACGAGGATCGGGGGCTGTTATCAACGTGGCTTCGCAGGTTGCGTTCAGCGGCGCCCTCCAGATGCCTCAGCTGCCGCTGCGCGCAACCTACGCCGGCGCCAACGCATACCTCGTCACCTTCAGCGAGCTGCTGCACGCCGAAATGGGGGAGAGAGGTATCCGCATCCAGGTTCTCTGCCCGGGCCCGGTGAGGACTGACTTCCACCGGATACAGAATCGCGACATCACTGCCCTTCCCAATGTGATGGAGGCGAAGGACATCGTCGGGGCGTCACTCGCGGCGCTCGAGCTGGGCGAGGTGATCTGCTCGCCAACTGTTGGCGATCCCTCGATGGTCGCTGCCTGGGAGGCTGCAGGGTCGAAGTTGTTTGCGAGCAACCAGGGTGCCATCGCCGATCGATACCTGACCAAGCGGGCGTAGGCCCGGTCGCGACTACACATCAGTTGCCATGAGCAGGGTACTGATCACCGGATCGTCTGACGGTCTCGGCCTCATGGCCGCGCAGCGATTGCTTGCCGCCGGTCACGAGGTCGTTCTTCATGCCCGCAACCAGGGCCGTGCCGGCGACGCGCGAGCCGCGGCGCCGAAGGCCCATGGCGTCGTGATCGGCGACCTCTCGAGCATCGACGAGAGCCGTGGGCTCGCCGACCAGGCAAACCGTCTCGGACCGTTCGATGCAGTCATTCACAACGCCGGAGTCGGTGATCGCGAACGCAGAATTGAAACCGTCGATGGTCTCGAGCACATCTTTGCCATCAACACTCTCGCCGCTTATCTGCTCACTGCGCTCATCAAACAGCCCAAGCGCCTGATCTATCTGAGCTCCGGCATGCATTACGGCGGTCGCCCCGACCTCAGCGACCTGCAGTGGAAGCGCCGGCGGTGGAACGGGTCGCAGGCTTACTCCGACTCCAAGCTGTTCGACGTCATGCTCGCCGTTGCAATGGCGCGGCGCTGGCCTGAGGTGAAGTCAAATGCCGTCGACCCGGGCTGGGTTGCTACCAAGATGGGGGGTCGGAGCGCGCCGGACGATCTCGGCCGGGGTTCCGAAACGCAGGCGTGGCTTGCGGTCAGCGATGAACCTGGCGCGACGGCCAGCGGCGGGTACTTCTATCACAAGACGCGGCAGGAAACGAATCCTGGCGCGCGTGACGTGACCAACCAGGAGGGGCTCCTGGCGGCTTGCGAGGAGCTCAGCGGTACGGCAATGCCGGCCTTCGTTAACTGACCGGCTGACCCGAGATCTGCGGATACTCCCGCAGCCACTCATTCCAACCCATCCACACGAAGTCGGGGCGATCTTCGACCGCGCTGCCCACCCGCACACCGGCGCCCCCTCCGGGCAGCGGCGGCTGGCTGCCCCTCGGATCGACGAGGCCGCTCACGATTTCAATTACGGTGATCGCGTTCAGCCAGGGTCCGACGAGGCCTGAAGGCAAAGCGATGATGACGTTCTTGGTTCCGGCCGCGAGCTCGCACATCGGGTTTCCAGGCCGGTCGCCGATGTCCTGCCGGTACCCCGCATAGCAGCCGAGCCGGAGACCGTCGATCTCCGGCAGACGCGGGTACAACGTCAGGAGGCTGACCAAACCTCTCACAACCACCTCGGGGTCGATCTCGCCGGCCGCGTCGCCAGGAACGTCGTCGTACGACGGTCCGCCCATTTCCATCGGCGTGACGTACCACGTCACGTTGTCCTTCTGGTCGTGAGCCGCAAGCATCAGACCGAGGGGCATGGCGGCGATGCTCGTCGTGGGTAGCGAGCCGTGCGGGGCCTGCACACAGATCATGTGAACCCTTCGATGGTTGATCTGCTTCGTCTGCGGCGTCTGGCCAACCAGGCCTTGAACGAACCGTTTGCTGCCACACCCGGCGGCGACCACGACCGCCTTGGTCGAGAGGACGACCTCCTTGCCACCGTCCGACGGGCGGACACTGATGGCCTCGACCAGCTCGCCGTTCCAATGTGGAGTGGCGTGCCCGCGGAGAACCCTGTTGTGGTGATTGTGGCTCAATGCCTCGACAAGACCACGCTTGGGAAAGCTGGCGTCAGCCAATCGCACCGCGCTCAGACCGGGCGGCACGATGAATCCATCCGGCAGCGTGGCAGCAGGCAGTTCCTCGAACATCGGCTGGTTCGGGGGCGGAATCATCACCCAGTCGTGGCTCAGCCCGAGGCCGCGCTTCATCAGGTAGGGCTGCACCACCTCGGCGGAGGCGCGGGGAAGCTCTGGACCAAACATCCCGTAGCCGGTACTGAGGTAGCCATGTGAGTGCAGTGTCTGGCCCGATCCCAGATCACCGTCGCTTACCAACGCGCACGAGTAGCCTTCGGCGACCAGGGTGTTGAGGGCGACCAACCCTTGAATACCGCCGCCGACGATGACTACATCAAGATCAGCGATGCTCACAGGCGGGCGAGGGGGATGATGGCGGCGCGCCTCACGGCGTCGGGTACCAATTCACGTCGTCTTGCGGTCGCCGGTTCAGGATGCGGCGACTCATTCGCACCGCCGGCGCTGTAGTAGGCGATCGCCCCGACCGGGTCCAGACACATCAGCCCCGGCAGGAGCCAATTCCAAAAGACGCCAAGTTTGCTCATCCCAACCACCTTTCTCAACCGCTTCCTAAATTAAGTAGAGGCAAGCTCTGATTGATAGTGGTACCCTATTCGCAATGGTCAGCGCTGTCAAGGCCCGTCGCACCTACAACGGGGCGCTGCGCAAAGAACAGGCGCAGATGACTCGAGATCGCATCCTCGAAGCCGCTCGGCGACTTCTGGTGAGCGGGACCTACAGCAGCGTCACGATGGAGGACATCGCCAGAGAAGCGGGCGTGGCCTATCAAACGGTCTATGGGATTTTCGGTAGCAAGCTGCGGCTGGCGCAGCATCTCATCGAAATCGGTTTCCCCCACGTCTCAGACGCGCTGAAGTTGTTCGAGGGCATGCCCGATTCGGCCGAACCCGAGCTCTGGTTTCGCACGGGAGCTCGCGTGAGTCGCCTGATCTATGAACTGTGCGCGGATCTGCTCCGCTTCATGCGTGAGTCGGGAGATCCAGGCTTGCTGAAACGCTTTCGCGACAGGGAGGAGCAACGACTCGAGGGCATGGCCCAGTTCGGCGTGTGGGCTAAGTTGGAGAGAAGCGGCCGGCTGCGCGCGGGCATCTCGCCTGCGGAAGCGGTGGAAATGATGTGGGCGCTGTGCGGTCCAGACCAATACACCCAGCTGGTCTTTGAAAGAGGCTGGACGCCATCCCGCTACGAGCAATGGCTCGCCGATGCAATGATCAACTCCCTTCTCGAGCCGCCTCGTAACCGATCGCGCGCGGCCGTCCGATAATGGGCGGAAACATGAAGCCGCTCCTCGAATTTCAGATGAACGCTTCGTTCAATGTCCTCAAGAGCACCATCGACGGCGTGACCGACCACGAGTGGACATCACGCCCGTATCCGAAGGCGAACGTGGTCGGGTTCACACTCTGGCACTGCCTGCGGACCATCGATTGGGCGATCAACTGCGTGGGCGCGGGCGCGGACGAGATGGCGGAGCAGCCGCAATGGCGAGACGTCAAACCTGACGCAACCTTCTTCGGTGCCGGACTCTCGGCCGATAAGGCCGATTGGGTCGCTCACACGATTGGCCGCCGTCGAGCCGGCGAGTACCTCGACGCTCTCCGCGCCGAGTCGTTGGGCTGGCTTCGTGCGCTGCCGCCGAACGACCTCAACCGCGTCGTCGACCTGAAGGCGCTGCGGGGCGGCAAACCGGAGCATCTGGAACCCGCGGTCTGGGCAGAGATCGCCGACTTGAATGGAATTCCCCTATGGCAATTCCTGGCCAGGCCGTGCGTGATGCATATCCGCGTTCACTACGGCGAGGTCACAGCACAGCTCGAGGCGCTGAGGGCGGCGGCGACTCCGAGCTAGGGTTCCCTCAGACGCCGATGTCCTTGCGCATGAAGCGCAGCGAGGCAAGCGCGAGCGCGACGGCGCCGGCCGCCACGACGACCAGGCTGTCGAAGACGGGCAGGCCGTTGAGCAGCGGTGTGCCGTAGTAGTAGAAGGCCGAAAGCCGCAGCGCCGCATCAGGAAAGTTCAGGCTCGGACCGATGAAGCTGATGAAGAACCAGATCACCAGAAGGAAGCTCAGGAGCCCGGTTTCCACCGCGGCGCGGAGCCAACCCGAGAAGAGGTAGCCGATCGCCGCCACCAACAGCCCGAGTGGAATCATCGACAGCGTCGCCGCTGCCACGTGGCTGCGGTCCAGGGTGAGACCGATCGCCGACGAGACGACCACCGTCACCACCAAGGTGACCAGCGAGATGACCACGGTCGCGGTGGAAAGGGCGGCAAATCGCCCAAGGATCACCCGCA
>VBHX01000157.1 GCA_005879945.1 Chloroflexota bacterium
GGCTGCGGTTGAGGAAGAGAAGCCCAAGCGCGCCGCTCGCAGATCGAAAAAGGAAACAGATAAATAGATGGCACACAAGAAGGGTGGCGGCTCTTCCCGCAACGGACGCGATTCCAAGCCGAAGATGCTGGGCGTGAAGATCTACGCCGGGCAGACGGTGGACGCCGGCGCGATCCTCGTGCGCCAGCGGGGGACCAGGATCGCACCCGGCACCGGAGTCGGCCTGGGTCGCGACCACACCCTTTTCGCCCTCGTCCCCGGCGAGGTCCGGTACGAGCGGGTGGGCAAGGACGGCCGGCGCGTCACAATCGCCCCGCGCTAACAAAGCCTGCCGGCGGCGGCCGGGAGACGCGACCGCAGCCTTGGCGTTCATGCGGGCCATCTCCGTTGTTGCCGCCTGCGCTCCTCGCTCACGCATGGACGATGCGTTCGCTCCGGTGCTCGGCGGCGCCTAGGATCTGGCCCACCTGACCACCAATTCTGCTGGCCGAGCCCCCGGCCACCGCCGGCGGCGGGCGTTCGTCGATTCGGCGCGGGTAGTCCTGAGCGCCGGGCATGGCGGTCGCGGCTCGGCCTCCTTCCGGCGCGAGCCCTTCATTCCTCATGGCGGCCCTGACGGCGGCGATGGTGGTCGCGGCGGCTCGATCGAGGTGACCGCGACCACCCAGCTGACGGACCTCTCCCTGTACAAGCAGCAATCGCGGTGGCAGGCCGAGGCAGGAGCCAACGGCGCCGGTGGACGCAAGACCGGCCGCAACGGCGCCGACCTGGTGCTCGAGGTGCCGGTCGGCACGTTGGTGCTCGACGAGGAGGGCGGGCTGATCGCCGATCTCGCCCTTCCGGGCGCGCGCGCCGTGTTGGCGCACGGCGGCGTAGGCGGCCGCGGCAACGTCCACTTCAAGAGCTCGCGCAGGCACGCTCCGGACTACGCCGAACCGGGCCTGAAGGGCGATGAGCTCACCGTCACCTTCGATCTCAAGCTGATCGCCGACGTCGGCCTGGTCGGGCCGCCGAACGTCGGTAAGTCGTCGCTGCTCGCGTCCCTTACCGCCGCCCGCCCGGACGTCGGCAACTACGCCTTCACCACACTCGATCCTGCCCTCGGGGTCGCCGAATCCAAAGCCGGCCGTTTTGTGATCGCCGAGATTCCCGGCCTCGTGGAGGGCGCGTCGCGCGGCGCGGGCCTGGGGCATCGCTTCCTACGGCACGCCGAGCGGACCCGCGTTCTGGTCTACGTCGTGGACGGGTCGGCGGCCGATCCATGGCAGGGCCTCGAGGAAGTGATTGGCGAGGTTGCACGTTTCTCTCCAGAGCTCGCGGCGCGGCCATATCTCGTCGCGGTCAACAAGCTTGATCTCGAGGACACCCAGAGGCTGCGCAAGCGGTCGCGCCGCAAAGGCGTGCACTTCATCTCCGCCCTTTCGGGCGAAGGTCTGCCAGAGCTGCTCGAAGCGATGGTCGCCGCGCTGGCGAGCGCCCCGGAGCCGATGGCGCCGGCTCGGCCCGCGAAGATCAAGCTGACCCCGGCCGCATCGAACCTGGTCGTCGAGCGGAAGCAGTGGGGATTTGCAGTTGCGGGCAGTCGGGTCGAGCACCTCGTCTCGCACACCAATCTCGATTCCACCGGCTCCCTCGAGCGGTTCCAGGTTGCGCTCGACAGGCTCGGCGTGAACGAGGCGCTCGAGGCCGCGGGTGTTCAGCCCGGCGACACTGTTCGCATCGGCGACGTCGAGTTCGAGTACCAGCCTTGAGCGCAGAGCACGAAAGGATCGGTGTGCTCGGAGGTACGTTCGATCCCATCCACATCGGCCATGTTGCGGCGGCAAGGACCGCGATGGATTGCGCCCGGCTGGACCGCGTCATCTTCATGCCCACCGGCCGGCCGCCACACCGGCCGCCCGCGGCCGCGTCAGCGGAGCACCGGCTTGAGATGACGCGGTTGGCCACGGCTGACGAAGCGCATTTCGACGTGTCCGACCTCGAGCTGCGCCGCTCCGGGGCATCGTTCACGTCGGACACACTTCGCGAGCTGCGCGCGCTGTATCCGAGCAACGAATTCTTCCTCATCCTAGGCTGGGACGCGGCGCGGCTCTTCAGCAGCTGGCATGAACCCGACCAGGTGCGTTCGCTGGCCACGATCGTCGTGGTTGCCCGCCCCGGCAGCGGCTCGCCCGAGGCGTCCGAGCTGGAGGCGGCCGGCTTCGGCGGCCCCGACACGATCCTGTGCCTCGAGCACACGCCCGACGTGTCGGCGAGCGCGATCCGCGAGGACGTCAAGAGCGGGCGCTCGATTGCCGGCAAGGTGCCGCCGGCCGTGGAGGAGTACATCGCCTCTCATCATTTGTACGTTGAGTAAAGCCAAGCGCCCCCGTGTTGGCGGACCGACACCCCTGCAGATGGCCAGGCTCCTGCGCGGCGCCGCCGTCGACAAGAAGGCGTGGGACGCGGTCGTCATCGACGTCCGCGACAAGACCTCGGTCGCCGACTATTTCGTCGTCTGCGAGGGGGAGACCGACCGCCAGGTCCGGGCGATCGCCGACGGCATGGTCGAGGCTGCAAAGGAGCGCCAGCTCAGACCTTTGGCGGTGGACGGCTATGACGACGCCTCCTGGATACTGCTCGACTTCGACTCCGTGCTGGCCCACGTATTCCTGCCTGGCGAACGCTCGTATTACGACCTGGAGAGCCTCTGGGGCCGTGCCGATAAGAGGCGTCGAAAGGCCGTCTAGCGCCCTAGGATTGGTGGGCCATGGCCCACCCCGTGAGCAGCCGACCGAGCTCCCGCGGGGCGCAGCCATCGTTCAGCGACCTGGACAAGCCGCTGTACACGATCAGCGTGGCGGCCGAGATCCTGGAGACCCATCCGCGCACGCTGATGCTCTATGAGGACGCGAACCTCATCGAGCCGTTCCGCACCTCGACCAACCGCCGGCGCTACTCGCAGCGCGACATCAGCAAGGTCCAGGTCATCCAGCATCTGACCCGCGAGAAGGGTGTGACGCTGGCCGGCGTGCGGCACATCCTCAGCCTGTTCGAGACCATGAAGCGCCATCGTGTGGAGCCGCCGCCCGAGCTCCGCGAGGTCTTCGACCGGTACTCCCAGATCATCTAACGCGCGCTGCCGAGAGCGCGGCTCTAGTGCAGGCTCTTCACGATCTGGATGATCGCCGGACCGAGGAGCACGATCCAGAGCACCGGGAAGATGCAGCCCACCATCGGGAAGACCATCCGGGACGACGCCTGCGCCGCCCGCTCCTGAGCGGTCTGCCGCTGGCGGCGCCGCATCTCGGTCGCCTGCACGCGCAGCAGGCGGGCGATCGGAACGCCCATCTGGTCCGACTGCACGATTGACTCGACCAGGTGGTGCAGGTCGGCGACACCGGTCGACTCGGCCATGTGCTCGAGCGCGGCCATGCGCGGGCGCCCGAGGCGGATCTCGCGCAGCACCTTGCCGATCTCGTCCCCAAGCGCGTTGTGGAATCGCTCCGTGATGCTCAGCAGGCCTTCGTCGAGGCTCATCCCTGACTCCACCACGAGAGTCAGGAGGTCGGTCGCCTCGGCCAGCGAGCGTTCGATCTGGTGGCGGCGCTGGGAGATGCGCTGCTCGAGCCACATGATCGGCGCCATGTAGCCCAGGAACGCCGCCAGCGCCCCGAACATGGGTGCGAGCACGAGCGACGGGATGGGCAGGCGAAGAACGAGGCCGATCGTGAGGCCGGCGATGGCGAACAACGCCGCAAGGGCATACCGCACGGCCTGGAAGCCGGCCGGTGTAAGGTTCCCGGGGTCGCCCGCGCGGCTCAGCTTCTGCCGGAGCGGGCCCGTTGCCTGCGCGGGCATTCGCGGGGACAGCGGCCGGGCGAATGCCTCGAACTGCTTCAGCAATGACGTCCGGTTCCGATTCGCCGGCCACCCGCCGTTGGTGGCGGGTACCGCCTTGGCTTGCTGGTCGATGGCGACGAAATACGCCGCGACGATGATTCCGCAGATAACGCCCGCGCTGATGGCGATCATGAATCCTGTGGACACCAGCTCTCGAACCTAGGCCTCGAGCGCGGTCATGCGCCGGATGAGGATGTTGCCGACGAGGATGAACAGGCCCGCAACCCCAAGCAGGACGTAGCCGATGAACGTGCTCGTCATCGGCGCGAAGTAGCCCGGCACGAAGACGTAAAGTCCGAGCGCCAGCAAAATCGGCAGGCCGGTGATGATGGTCGCGGAGGCCCTTGACTGAGCCGTGAGCACGCTCATATCGCGCTTGGTCTGGACGCGGTCGCGCAGTGTGTCGGAGATGTTGTCGAGCACCTCGGCGAGGTTGCCGCCGACGCGAGTGTGCAGAAGTATCGCGGTCACGATGAACTCGAGATCTGGGCTGTTGATGCGGAGGAGCAGCGCGCTGAGCGCGTCTTCGACCGACGTGC
>VBHX01000200.1 GCA_005879945.1 Chloroflexota bacterium
CCCGCTCCGTGGCTGAGCCGAGCTCAACGGGCTGTCGGCCACGCGTAGCAAGAATCTCTACCTGTCTATGTGCGATTGGGAAGGATCGTCTGCTGCGGCATCGTCTCGGTGGCGCTGGCGTTCGGGAGGAGCGTCCGCTGCGGCACGGTTTCGGTGACCGAGGTGGTGGTCGTAGTCGAAGCGGGAATTGTCACCGCCCGGACGAGATAACCCCCTGCCCCGCCGAGCAGAAAAGCTGCCAGCAAGGCGACTATGAACGTCATCACTACGCCGCTCGAGATCCGGCCACCGCGGAGTGTAGCCCTAGCTTCCATTTCGTGAACTCTCCTTGACGGTTGTGGTCCGCGAGCGCTGGCGCCTTGCTCGATTTCTACTTATTCACGTCGCCAGCGTGGCGGTTTGTGACAAGGCAGAGCCAGGAACCGCTAGGAGACTTCTTCTTCCTCGACCAGGCGAAGGTGGCTGCTCACGTCGAGGCCGAGGTGGCGCGCGAAGAATCCCGCCACCCGCTCGACATAAAGTGGACGATCCGCCTCGTACGCCCCCGTGTGCGGCGCGCCCTGCACGATCCAGATCTCGCGCGGGCCGCGGTACGCGTCGTAGAGGCGGCGGCCATGCTTCACCGAAACGAGCTCATCCGCGCCTCCGTGGATGAAGAAGAGGGGGCGCGGCTCGAGCGAGCTCAGGATCGCGTGGGGACTGCCCTCCGACAGCCGCAAGCCCGTGCGCATGCGGAACATCAGGCCGGCAAGCCATACGAAGGGTGCGCCCGGCAGCTTGATCGCGCGGCGCACATTTTCGGCCAGGACGGAGCGCAGGTCGCTGAATGGACTGTCCAGCACGAGCGCCTGCACGCCGGGCTCGCCCGCGGCGCCGAGCATCGTGACGACTGCCCCCATCGAGTAGCCCAGCAGTCCGATGCGTGCATTGGGGATGCGCTTGCGAGCGAAGGCGATCACCGCCTCCAGCTCCAGAACTTCCTTGATGCCGAATGTGATGGGCGCGCGGTCGCTGCCGGGCCAGCCCCGATACGAATAGAGGATGACATTGAACCCCTTGCGCCAGAGTGCCGCCGAGATACCGAGCGAGCCCTGACGCTGTCCTTT
This sequence comes from Chloroflexota bacterium, assembly GCA_005879945.1. Taxonomy (GTDB): domain Bacteria; phylum Chloroflexota; class Dormibacteria; order Dormibacterales; family Dormibacteraceae; genus UBA10449. Next base: position 1,107 of record VBHX01000200.1, read on the forward strand.
GTGGCCGCCGGAGACGATCACTGTCTGCGGCGAGCCTGGCTGCCGGAAAAGCCACGCGCCGAAGTTGATGCCGTCGGCGGTGACGAGCTCGACCTCCTCGTAGTCGGCCTGGAACTCGAAGGGCGTGAAGGTGAAATCGTCGAGAGGCCGCGGCTTGGCAGGCACGAAGGCCCGCCGGTACAGGTAATAGGACGCGGCGAGATACAGGACGAGGAGGAGGGCGGGGACCAAGACGATGTAGGGCATCGGAACCTATCGCGAAGCTTAGACGACAGGTTTCATTCGAAAACGCGGGTGAGGGCGTAAAGCTCCTCGGGCACGCGTCGCGTCTCGCCGATGACGTCTGCGAGCGGGACAACCTCGACCTCGCCGTTGCGGCGGATCGGGATGACGCCGCTCCTGCCCTCGGCAATCAGCTCCGCCGCACGAACGCCTAGCCGGGTGGCCCAGATGCGGTCGATCGGCGTCGGCGAGCCACCGCGCTGCAGGTGGCCGAGCACCGTGACGCGGGTCTCGAATCCGGTCTCGGCCTCGACTTTCCGCGCGAGCGCATCGCCAATGCCGCGCTTCGCGAGCTGCACGTGGCCGAACGCGTCGGTCTCCGACGCCGCGCCCGCCTCGTCCTCGAGCTCGGGAATGTGTGCGCCCTCGGCCACGACGATGATGCTGAAGAGCTTGCCCGCGCCGCGGCGCCGGTACAGGTGGCTGACGACGTCCCCGAGCGTGAGCGGGAACTCGGGGATGATGATGAGGTCCGCACCGCCGGCAACACCCCCGGCCAGGGCCACCCAACCCGTGTCGCGCCCCATCACCTCGACCACCATCACGCGGTGGTGCGCCGACGCGGTCGTGTGCAGCCGGTCGAGGGCTTCGGTCACGACGCCGACGGCGGTGTCGAAGCCGATGCAGAACTCAGTCACGCTCAAGTCGTTGTCGATCGTCTTGGGCACGCCGACGGTCTGGAAGCCAGACTCGTGCAGCGCCGCGGCGACGCTGAGCGTGTCGTCTCCGCCGATGGGGACGATGGCGTCGATGCCATGGCGCCTCAGCACGCGGGCTGCTGACGCGACACCGTCCTTCACTTTGAGTGGGTTCGTGCGCGACGTGCCGAGGATGGTTCCGCCAAGGGGCAGGATGCCGCGAACGTCGTCCGGACCGAGCTCCTGGATGGCCCCGCCGTCGAGGCAGCCGGCCCAGCCGTTCTGCACTCCGCTGACGGAATGGCCGAGCTGAAAGGCGCGCCGTGCCACCGCCCGGATGGCCGCGTTCAGCCCGGGCGCGTCGCCACCTCCGGTGAGGATCCCCACTCGCACGCGCATAGGGTAATGGCCCCACGAAGTCAGAGGCAGAGCCGTGGGTTCGCGGGGACCCCTTTAGACGCCTACTCGCGGGCCCACCTCCCGAGGGGTAGGGGGACGGCTACGTCGACGCGCTCACTTGCTGGAGCAATTCCGAAAGAGTCCCGTCCGCCAGCGACCCAAGGCGCACATCCGCGCCGCTGAGGTCGAGGCCGGCCGTGAGCGGATTGGGCACGGCGACGCATCGAAGGCCGGCTCGTTTGGCGGCCATGATCCCGTTGGGCGAGTCTTCGATCGCGACCGCCTCGTCAGCTTTGACCCCGAGACAGTCGAGCACCGCCAGATACAGGTCGGGCTCTGGCTTCACGTGCTCGACGTCGTCGCGGCACCGCAGGCATTGGAACGGAGCGAGCAGGCCGAGACGCTCGAGGTGGCCGCTCACCCACTCGCGAGATGAGCTCGATGCGACACCGAGCCTCAGGCCCATCGCCGCGGCGGACGCGACGTGGTCGGCAACTCCGGCCAGCAGCGGCTGGGCCAGCACGAGCTCGACCCGCCGCTCGATTCGGCGGTCGATCACCTCCTGCGGCAGCTTGCTTCCGATGCGCTCCTCGAGGTGGAACTGTGGATGGAAGGCGTCATTCGACGAGCCGACCGTCTTCACCCATAGCTCGAACGGGAGGTCCACCCCGTGCGCCGCGTAAACCTCGGCCCACGATTGGTAGATGGGTCCCTCGGTGTCGAGGATGAGGCCGTCGAAATCGAAGATCAGGGCGCGGATCAACCGCCTGCACTCTAGCGGGCTTAACGCCTGGTCCAAAGGCTTAGGATCGGCTGGCGGTCAAATTTCGAGTGCTCTCCAGAACATCGCGCTTCACGCCCATACGTGACCTTCAAGCCTCCCCGGGCTGGGTCGGCGCCGCGCTCTCGGGATTCGCCCTGGTCGCCGTCGCCGCGATGCTCGTGGTCGTCTTCGGCTTCCTCGACGCCACCCACTATCGCTCGATTCGCGACCTCTTCACGCCCGACCCTGCCGCCGCCGCCGGCATCCTCGGCGTGGTCGGCGGCGCCGAGGGCGTCACCCTCAGCATCGTCATCCTGGTCGTGGTCTTCGGCATCCAGATGACCTCATCGCGCTACTCGCCGCGCATCATCGGGCTCTTCACAACCAACCCGCTTAACGCCATCGTCCTGGGCTTCGCGCTGGCTTCGATCCTCTACACGTTCCTCGTCCGCGGCGAGGTCAAGGTCGGCTACGTGCCGATGTGGAGCGTCGGCGCTGCCGTGGCGCTCGGTGTCATCAACTTCGCGATCGTCTTTCCGTACATCGGCTACATCTTCGCGGTCATGCGCGCGGAGACTCTCGTCAACAGCATCAGGAGTCACGCCCGCCGCCACCTCGCGAACGCGGTCGCGCGCAATCCGGTCGGGCGCTACCGCAACGCCTTGCTCACCTCGATCAACCAGGTCACCGACATCGCCCTGGGATCCGTCGTGCTCGGCGACATGCCCGTATGCATGCTCACGATCGGCGTGCTGGGCGACTTTCTCGCTCAGGACTATTCGAAGGTCAAGAAGG
>VBHX01000091.1 GCA_005879945.1 Chloroflexota bacterium
CGCGGAGCAATAGGCGCGCTGGCCACAGCTCTCGCCTTCATAGCTCCTTCGTTTCTGCTCGTGATTGCGATCGGCTTCCTGTATGTCCGTTACCAGGGCCTGCCGGTGGTGCAGTCCCTCTTCTACGGCATCTCACCGGCTGTGATCGCGATCATCGCCCTGGCGGCCTGGAAGCTGGCCCGGCTGACCGACGGTCGCGATCGCCGACTATGGGTGGTGTCCGCAGTAGTCGGGATCGTGACGGCGGCCACTGGAACCGAGGTGGCCCTGTTGTTCATCGCAGCCGGCTTGCTAATCCTCTTCTGGGACGCGCCTCCGACATGGCTTCCCTGGCGCAGAGCCGCTTCGCTGCTCGGACTCCCAATCCAGGCAATGCCTACTCTCGGCGCAGCAGCGAGCGCGGCCACTCTTTTGGCCCTCTTCCTCTTCTTCCTCAAAGCGGGTGCCTTCATCTTCGGCAGCGGCCTTGCCATCGTGCCTTTTCTTCATCAAGGCGTCGTGCTTGAGAACCATTGGCTCAGCGAGCGTCAATTCCTGGACGCGGTAGCGGTGGGCCTGATCACTCCCGGGCCAGTAGTGATCACGGCCGTCTTCATCGGTTACCTGGTCGGCGGCCTGCCGGGTGCGATCATTTCCGGCATCGGCATTTTCACTCCGATCTACTTCGGAGTGATCATGCCCGGGCGCTGGTTCATACGCCATCGGGAGGACCGTCGGGTCCGCGCCTTCGTGAGAGGAGCGACTGCCGCCGCGGCCGGCGCCATCGCGGGTGCGACGGTGGTGCTGGCGCGAGGGGCCATCGTCGACATCCCGACCGCATTGATTGCGGTCGCCAGCCTCGCCTACCTCTGGCGCCTGAAGTTCAGACTCAAAGAACCGGCTCTAGTTCTCGCCACTGGAGCCATCGGGCTGGTCCTCCATGGGAGCTGACCGAAATTGCGAGCGCGCCGCGATTTGTCGCTTCGCGCTCCCTGGGCATCTGGACAGGCATGCCTCACGGTCCTGACCCGTGCGTCGTCAGGCTTGAAGCGCTTGGGCGGCCGCCGACTGCGGGGTTCGCTCGATAGCGGAAACCAGGAGGACACAGAAGGCATCGCTACTGTGCTCCATGCCAACTGCGCCTTCCGCATGCTGACCAAGGCGCGGCGTGAACTCACTTTTCGACGAAGGGGACACTGTAAGTCGCCTTCCACCGCTGCTTTTTCGACCAGCTGTTCCCTGATCGTTCCCTCTAACAACGTACTTCGCGACGAAACTGAATTCAATACGACGGGTGTGGGCCGAGGACGGCGCGTAAGCCGGGTTCTGTATCCCTTTCGGGACGGCGACCATCTGTCTGCGACGCCGGTCGCCCGGCGTCTCTAGCGACCGATACCCGAGGGCTCAGCGAGCAACTGTGAGCGCCCTCCTATTTGGTCTTGCTCCGGGCGGGGTTTGCCTGGCCGGCCGGTCACCCGGCCGCCGGTGGGCTCTTACCCCACCATTTCACCCTTACCCGACGGCGCCTCTCCGGAGACAAACGCCGCCTGGCGGTGTCATTTCTGTGGCACTTTCCTTCGGGTCGCCCCGACTGGGTATTACCCAGCGCCCTGCTCTGTGGAGCCCGGACTTTCCTCCAACCGTATTCAATTACGTCGGCGGTCACCCGTCCGCCTCGACCCGGAGTAAGTCTACCCAGGCGCCCTGGGTTTCTTAACCCGCTCGTCGAGCGCCATGTTGACGAGCTTGTCCGCGATCTTGTTTTCTCCTCGACCAACGTGTCGGATGCTGACCCGATCTCCAAACTGCTTCAAGAGCTCGGTCGCCCGAGCGTGGAGTTGTTTCAGCTCCGGCTCCTTGACCCTCCAGTTGCCGCTGACCTGCTCGACCACGAGCTTCGAGTCGAGGTAGACCTCTAGGCGGTCTGGATTCCAGTCGGCGACCGCCTTCAGGCCGTCGATCAATGCCTCGTACTCGGCCTGATTGTTGGTCGCCGTGCCAAGCCAGCGGTGGAACGTCCGCAGCGGCATGCCATTTTCGTCCTCGATCACTACACCGACCGCTGCGGGGCCTGGGTTGCCGCGCGCTCCGCCGTCCGCTCGCAGCTTGAGAACCTTCAGGCGAGCACCAGGATCCGGCCGCAATTCTCGCAGTGGACGATCTCGTCTCCCTTCCGCAATAGCTGCATTCCCGAAGAAGTGACGGTGACCCGGCATGCGGTGCACTGGCTGTTGAGCACCTCGGCGACCGCCGGGTGGACACGCTGGCGCGAGTACGCCGTTTGCGCGGCCGGAGGCAGCTCTGCCCAGATCCTCTGTTTGTCCGCTTCCAGCTCGGCCAACTCCAAACGCAGGCTCTCCAGCTCGTCCTGGAGCGCTGGCGTCTCCTCGGCCAGTCGGGCACGCGCAGCGTCGAGCTCGGCGGTCGCGATTCGCATCGCCTCGTCCGCCACCTCGGCGTCCTCCATGAGTTGAAGCTCGGCGTCCTCCTCTTCCGCGAAGCGCGCCTTCATGTGCTGCACCTCTTCCGACATCTGCATCAGCTCGGTCGGGTTGCGGATGCGTCCGCTCATGAGTTCTCTTTCGCGCGTGCGGAGCTTGGAGCGGTGGTCTTCGCGGGCGCGGTCTGAGTCGCCTAGCCTGGCGGTCGCGGCCTGCTGGACGGCGCGTGCGGCTTCGACGATCTCCTCGAGGCGCACGACTTCAGGGTCAGAGTGCAGCCGCGATTCGATTCGTTCGATGGAGTCACGCAGCACCCGTTCGCGGTCAGCGAGCCTTTGATACTGGAGCAGGAGCTGGGCGGGCTTCACCAACCTCTATTCCAGCACCACTAGCACTTGGCCTTCTTTGACCACGTCGGTTTCCTTGACTCGGATCTCGCGCACAGTTCCCGCGCGCGGCGCGGTGACCGAGATCTCCATCTTCATCGACTCCAGGATCATGAGCACTTCGTCCTCGGCAACCTTGTCCCCCGGCTTGGCGGTGATCTTCCATACATTGCCCACGAGCTCCGCCTTGACCTCGGTCACGACTGCATACCCGAGCGGCTGCGTGTTTGTCTGGGCTCCGCGTCCAGACCCAGCTGGGTCCTGGCTTCGGGCGCAGTCGCGACGTCGCGGCCGAGGTCGCGGCAGACTCTCGCGGCCTTCTCGACCAGCTCTCCGTTGCTCGTCGCCATCCGTCCCCCCTCGATGTAGAAGTTGTCCTCCAGCCCGACCCTGACGTTGCCGCCCATCGTGATCGCCGCGGCGGCGAGCGGCCACTGGTTCAGGCCGATGCCGATGACCTGCCAGTGCGACCCGGCCGGCAGCCCGTCGACCTGGTCGACCAGATGGCGCGTCGTGCCTGGGATTCCGCCCAGGACACCCAGGATGAGGCTGAACTGAAACGGGGGCTCGAGCACGCCCATGTCGATGAGCGGGCGCGTGTTGCCGATGTGGCCGGCGTCGAAGCATTCCATCTCCGGCCGTACGCCCGCGCCGTTCATGGTCTCGAGGAAGAACTGGATGTCGTGAAATGGGTTGGCGAAGACGTGGTCGTGATAGAAGACCTTGCGCTTCTCTGAATAGATCGCGTAGTTCATCGAGCCCATGTTCAAGGCGGCCATCTCGGGTCGCAGGTCGCGGATGTGCGCGATCCGGTCCTCGGGCGGGATGCCGACCGCGCCGGTCGAGAAGTTGATGATCACGTCGGTTCGCGCCCGGACCTCGGCGAAGATCTCCGCAAACGTATCGACGCTCCAGTCGGGCGAACCGTCCGGGGTGCGCGCGTGGATGTGCACGATCGCCGCGCCGGCATCGGCGGCGCGCTTGGCCTCCTCGCCGATTTCTTTGGGCGTGTACGGGATGGCGGGGCACTGCTCGCGGGTGGCCAGAACGCCAGTCAGCGCTGCAGAGATGATCGTCTTGCTCATCTGTTGCTTATTAACAGGCAGGGTTGCGCGCGCCTGACGTCTGTCGCAAATTCAGACTCGCTGGGTGCGTTGGCGCGGGGGAGGGACGCCAAAAACGAGGGAAGGGAGGGACCCGCCAGGGGTGTGGTTATGCGGCTTTTCATACCGGGATGTTGCCGTGTTTTCTCCACGGCCGGTCCACCTTCTTGTCGCGAGCCTGCTCCAGTCCACGCACGATCACCCGCCGCGTCTCCGCGGGATCGATGACGTCGTCGATCATCGCCCAGCCGGCGGCTACGTACGGGCTGATCTGCTTGCGGATGGTCTCGATCATCCGCGCCTTCGTCTCTTCAGGGTTGTCGGATGCCTCGATCTGCTTGTTGAAGATGATGTTGACGGCGCCCTCCGGCCCCATCACCGAGATTTCGGCGAACGGCCACGCCACCAGCACATCGGGCTGGTAGCCCTTGCCGCACATCACGTAATAGCCGGCCCCGTAGGCCTTGCGCATGATGACGGTGATCTTCGGCACGGTCGCCTCCGACGTCGCGTATAGCATCTTGGCGCCGTGGCGGATGATGCCGTCCTTCTCCACCTGGGAACCGACCAAGAACCCCGGCACGTCCATCAGGTAGACGAGCGGAACGTTGAACGCATCGCACATGCGGATGAATCGCGCGGCCTTGTCCGCCGCGTCTGAGTCGAGGATGCCGCCCTTCTGCATCGGCTGATTCGCGACCACGCCGACCGCGTGACCGGCGGCCCGGGCAAACCCGACGACGATGTTCTTGGCCCACGTCGGCTTGACCTCGAACCACGATTCGTGGTCGAAGATCGCCTTGATCACCTTGCGGACGTCATAGGCGGCGCGGGGGTTGGCCGGCACGATCTTGTCGAGTCCCTCGACCAGGCGGTCCGCTGGATCGCCCGTCTCCAGGTGGGGCGGCTTCTCGGTGTTGCTCGAAGGCAGGTAGGAGAGGAATCGGCGCACGGTGGCGATGCAGTCGGCGTCGTTCTCCACCTCGTTGTCGCCGACACCCGACTCGTAGCAGTGGACCTGGGATCCGCCCATGTCTTGGTCGCTGACGTCCTCCCCCGTCCGCACGGGCCGAGCATCGCAGCCACCTGCGGGATGACTCCCGACATCACGACCTGGTCGTAAAAGAGGTAGCCGGTGCCGGCAAACGTCGAGCCCGACGCCTCCTGGATGCGGGCGCCGGCCGAATCGAGCAGCCACACGATCGGTTTGCGGTAGCGCAGCGCCAGCTCACGCACACGGGCCGCTTTGAACTGCTCGCCGACCGCCCCCATCGACCCCGCCATCACGGTGAAGTCGTAGGCGATCACCCAGACCTGCCGCCCCTCGACAAGTCCGTGCCCTGTGACAACGCCGTCGGCGGGAGTCCCGTCCGCGTCCACCTCGCCTCCGCGCACAGGCTGCTGCTGCGCCAGCAGGCCGAACTCGACGAAGCTGCCTGGGTCGAAGAGGAAGTCGATCCGCTCGCGGACCGTGAGCTTGCCGCGCGACTTCTGTTTCGCGATCTTCTCGGGGCCGCCCATCCCGAGGTTCTTCTTGCGGCGCGATTGGAGCTCGGCGACCTTGGCCGAGAATTCATCGCCCACGATCCGCAATTCTATGGAGCCGCGCTCGCCGGCCCCACCAGCAGGTCTTCCCGCGAACGCCACCTGTCCAGGAAGCGATAAAGGTTGCGACGCGAGAGGCGGTCGCGCTCTTCGGGCGCCGTCGCCTCCCAGAGCCGGTGCTCATGCTTGGTTACCGGCAACCCGGCGACGACAACCGCGCGGCCGCCACGATCGCGCAGGCGAAAGCCGAACTCGATGTCGGCAATTCGGTAGAACCGGAACTTGGGGTCGAATCCTCCCACCGCCTGGGCGTCGGAGCGACGAAAGGCCATGCAGTAACCCTCGATCGCGTCGACTTCAGGCCCATCGTCTTCGGTGAACTCTTTGAGGGTGCCCTTGCCACGTAGCCCATACGGCCCCGCCACGACCACGGTCGGATCTTCGAGCGTGTGAAACAGCGGAGAGATGGCATCGCCCGTCAGCTCGACGCTCGGATCGAAGAGCACGATCACCTCGCCGGCAGCCGCTTCGATGCCGGCGTTGACGGCGGTGGCGAACCCCAGCGGCGGATCGAGGGTCACCACTCGCAACCGCTCCGCCTCGCGTGTTTGCAGCCAGCCGGCCATCCGCACGTCACCCGAGTTGTCGACCAGAATCGCCTCGAAATCGGCCTTGCAGTAAGTGAACACCGAGAGCAGCCACCGCTCGATGTCGGGCCGCCAGCCATGCACAACGGTGAGCAACGTGACCGCGCGCGCGACCGGTGCAGCTTGCGTTGGTGCTGGGGCTTTGAGCGCCTGCAGCTCGCTGCCCTCGGCGCTGTCTAGCACCTCCCAGCCGCCCGCACGCAACTGCTCGCGGATGGCGTCAGCGGCAGCGAAGTCGCGCTCGCGCCGGAGCGCGATGCGCTCGGCGAGGCGTTCCTCCGCTTCTTTGCGGTCCGCTCTAACCCTTCTTGGCTTTGACGGCGGCTGTGAGGGCGGGCACGATCTTCAGGGCATCCCCGACCACGCCGAGGTCGGCCATCTTCATGATCGGAGCCTCGGCGTCCTTGTTGATGGCGATGATGACCTTGGACGCCTTCATGCCAACCGTGTGCTGCATCGCGCCGGATATGCCGACTGCGATGTAGACGCCTGGCCTCACCGACTTCCCGGTCTGGCCGACCTGCATGGAGTAAGGCACCCAGCCGGCGTCCACCACCGCGCGGCTCGCGCCGACCGCGCCGCCGAGCGCGTTGGCAAGCGCTTCCAGGAGCGGGAAGTTGTCGGGCCCGCCCATCCCGCGGCCGCCGCTGATGACGACCTTGGCGTCCTCGAGCTTGACCTTCTCGGATGCTTCCGTCACCCGCTGGACGATCTTGGCCCGCTTCGAGCCCTCGTCGATCGTCACCGCCAGGTCCTTCACCTCGGCGCTGCCGCCCTTCTCCGAAACTTCGAACGACTTCGGCCGCACCAGCACGATCGCCGGCTTGCTGTTGGCGCGCATAGACGCGACCTTGGCACCACCGAAATAGGGCACTTTGGCCACGAAGCCGCCATCCTGGGCCGTGACGTCGCTGGCGTTGGAGATGAGGCCCTTGTGCAGGCGCGCTGCGACGCGGCCGGCGACGTCGCGCGAGTCGGGCATGAAGGCGAACATGAGCAGGTCGGGCTGCTCCTTCTCGTGCAGGGCGGCGAGCGCGTCCGCGGCGGGCTCAGCGATGAAATCGTCGAACGCCTTGTCCTCGTTGACGTGGACGACCTTGGCGCCGTGCTTACCAAGGGTTTCCGCAGCAGCCTTGGCGCCGGTGCCGAGGGCGATCGCCTCGACGTCGCCGAGCTCGCGCGCTTTCGCCATGAGCTCCAAGGCGGTCGACTGCAGCTTGCCCCCGCTCATCTCCGCGTAGACCCACACCTTCGCCACGGCTAGACCACCTTGGCCTGAGCGAGGACCTGAATGATGCGATCCACAGCGCTGTCGTCGTCTTCAATGATCGCACCGGCCTTGCGGGCCTCAGCGTCCGTGAGGCCCTCGATCGTCTCGCCTGGCTCGCCCCGCTCGATCCCGAGCTCGCCCAGACCGACCTGTTTGATCTCCTTCGAGCGTGCGGCCATGATCCCCTTCAGCGAGGCGTAACGGGGCTCGGCGATCCCGGCGGTGACGGTGATCAGCGCCGGTGTGGACGCCTCAACGACCTGGTAACCGTCCGCGGTCTGGCGGTGGACCTTGACATTCGATCCGTCAATCTCGACCTGCTTGGCAATGGTCAGCTGCGGGAGGCTGAGCATCTCGGCGAGCATCGGCGGCACCATTCCCGTGCTGCCGTCATACGACTCGGTCGCGCATATGACCAAGTCGGGCTGCTCGGGCTTGATCGCGGCCGCAAGCGCCCGCGCAGTAAGCAGCACGTCGGCGCCCGCCAACTGGTCATCGCTGATGAGGACGCCTCGGTCGGCGCCCATTGATAGCCCTTTGCGGATGGCGTCCTTGGCGCGCTCAGGGCCCATTGAGACGAGGACGACCTCGCCGCCGTGGGCCTCTTTCAGCCGCAGTCCTTCCTCGATGCCGCACTCGTCGCCCGGGTCGAGGACGACCTCTCGATCGCGCGCGAGGCTGTTATCGGATTCGAGGATGGTGGCGGAGTTCGGGTCGGGTACCTGCTTGACGGTGACAACGATCTTCACAAGACAGCCATTATCGCTGCGCCGCGAAAGCGTCATGGAAACGCTCGTAGTCCTCGAGCGTGTTGAGGCTCCGGAAGATCTCTGGATCGAGACCCTCAAGCCAGGTGACGTCGAGCCGAGCCGCTAGATCGGCCGCTCGGCGATGCCCGCCGTCAAGGGCCGCGGTTATCACCGGCAGCGCCGACCGCCGGTAGGCCGCGCAGACCGGTTCGGCCCGCCCATCGACGCGAGGCATTGCCGCATCGCAGCCCCGAGCCGCGGCGACGGCCATCTCGGCCACGCCGCGGGTCACGTAAGGCATATCGCAGGCGATGGCGAACGTGACCTCGTGGTGCGCGGCGCTCAAACCCGCCTCGATTCCCGCCAGCGGGCCTGACGCGCGCTTGCGATCGAAGACGAGCCGGTAAGGGACCAGCTCCTCCAGCTGCTCGGGTTCGGCGAATGAAACCACCACCTCCGAGAACGCGGGGCCCAGGCGTTCCACCATCCAGCGCAGCAAGGTCGTCTCCCCCACCTCGAGCCAGGCCTTGGGGCGGCCCATCCGGCGGCTCTCGCCGCCGGCCAGGACGAGCAGTGTCGCTTGCATCACCACTATCATCGGCGCCGCTAGTGCGCGCGATTGACTTCCACGTTCACCTGCCCACGCCAGAATGGCTGGACGCGTCGATGAAGGGGTACATCGAGGCGGCCGAGGCGTACTTTCGCTCCACCGTCGTGCGGCGGTCGCTTGACGAGCTCGCGCGCGACTACGCCGACCTGGACGTGGTCGCCGTCCTTTTGGCATGGGACGCCGAAACCGCAACCGGCCGGCCGCGCGTGCCCAACCAGCTCGTGGCGCAGGCCTGCCGCGACCACCCTCAATCATTCGTCGGCTTCGGCAGCGTCGATCCGCTCAAAGGCGATCGCGCGGTCGCCGAGCTCGACCGCATCAGCGAGCTCGGGCTCAAAGGCGTGAAGCTGCACCCATCATTGCAGGCATTCGCGCCCGACGACGAGCGGCACTGGCCTCTGTACGAGCGGTGCGAGGACCTTGGCCTTATCGTGCTGTTCCACACCGGCACGAGCGGTATCGGGGCCGGCCAGCCAGGCGGCCAAGGCATCCGCCTGGATTACGCGCGACCTATCCGGCTAGACGCGGTGGCGGCCTCCTTTCCCAGTCTGCAAATCATCGCCGCGCACTTCGGCTATCCGTGGCACACCGAGCTCCTGGCGATGGCCCTGCACAAGACGAACATCTCCATCGACATCTCGGGCTGGGCGCCGCGATACATCCCCAGTGAGGTGATCCGCGACATGAAGGGGCGGCTGCAGAACCAGTTTGTGTTCGGCAGCGACTATCCATTCATCCAACCCAAGCGATGCCTCGACGAGCTGGCCACGCTCGAGATCCCTGAGCCGCTGCTTGAGAAGGTGCTCGTCGGCAACGGCAAGCGGCTGCTGGGCTTGTCATAACCGCCTGAGAGACGCGCGGACGCGAGTGCGTCGAGCCGGACGGCTCGGGCTGGGAAGATTCCGAACGGCAGACGCACGACCTCGCCCGTGGCGACGGTCACCGTCGCGCCGCTCACGGTCACCGAGCTCACTGAAGCCGCAGGTGCTTCCGCCGCGAGGACGTCCCGCACGACCCGCCGCGCAGCGGCAATGTCGATCGATATTCCCCGGGCGGCTCTGAGAGCAGTCGTATCGACTTGCTGCGCAGCCTCAACAGCGGCTTCTGCCGTCGCCGCCTGAAGCACAGCCTCTGCCGCGCTCACCGTCACAGCGTCGACGGCGAAAGCGGCCACAGGCACCAACACGACCGCGAGCGCCACCGCCACGAACGACATGACCTGCCCGAGTTGTGCGCGCATCAGGGCGGCGCCCGGTGCGTTCGCCAGGGTTCGACCCGCATTGCGGCGCGCGACCACACCTCGAAGCGGTGTGGCAGAACCAGTCCGGCCCAGCCCACATCGACGTAGGCATGTGACGTGACTGTCACATCTGTGCCTCGGCTGAATCCGCCGAGTGCGATCCCCACAGTCGCGCCGCGCAGCGGATAGGCGGCGACGACCGCCGCAAAGCGCGAACGCGCGGCGGTGTCAGCGGTAATTGGATCAGGGGCGCGTGCAGCAGCGCTCGCAGCCGCATGCGTCGCGGCGTCGAGACCTGCGCTCGCGTCCTCGACCTGGACCACCGCGGCCACCCCGAGGCTAAGAAGCGTGATGACCGGGGCACACAAGGCCAGCTCGACAAGAGCCTGTCCGCGAGCGCGTCTCACTTCGCAAACGTCTCTTTGTTGAGCGCCACGTGAGCTTTCAGCGGCAGACCGCTGCCTGAGACGAGCGGGACCAATGCCGGCACAGTGCCGCCGACGTCCACCTGGAGAGCCGACCCCTGGTCGGTCGCGCAGACCCAGACCGGGGGTGGCGCCGTCGCATGTCCTGGGCACCAAACAGCCGCCCTCACGCCGATAAGACTTGCCGACAGACTTCTAAGGGCCACAGCAGCTGCTACGTCGGCACTCGCACCGGCGACCGTCCCTGCGCGCGCCCCGGCGATTGCAGCGCTTCGTGCGGCTGCCGCCTCGCTCGCCCACACCGCCAGCTCCACCGAGCCAAGGACGAGCAACAACACGATCGGCCACGCCAGCGCGAACTCGACCAGCGCCGAGCCGTGCGACAAGGGCTTCATCGCAGATTGTGCTGGAGGGCAGTTACAGCCGGAAACATCAAGATCGCTAGGAAGGGCAGAAGGACCCCAACCGCGGCGGGCAACAGGACGTGGTTGAGCGCCCGGCGGCTGTGGACGATGAGCGCTCGGCGCTGCGCCCGCCGGAGATCTGTGGCCAGCGCGCGAACGCCCTGCACGACGCCGGTTCCGTACTCGCGGCTTGCGGCGAGGATCGTCGCCAGGCTCGCGATCGCGGGTATCTCCAGGCGTTCGGAGTATTCGACGAGGCGCGATTCGAATGACGTGGACCCGGCCAGCTGGGATGCGATCAGAAGCCGGCGGAGGTCCGATGCGAGCTCGCCGCGCACCTGCGTGGTGACCGCGCCGAGCGCCGAAATTGCCCCGCCTCCGCCGCTCAACTCGAGCGTGAAGAGCTCGAGGAGCGGGACCAGCTCGCCCTCAAGCCGACGACGGCGGCGGACTATGGCGTCTCTGAGGACGATGAGCGGCAGGATGAACCCGACTGCCAGCCCGACACCCGAAATCAACAGGGACCCGGTTCCCAGCCCGAGCGCTGCCAAGCAAGCCGCCAGCGTGGCCGCAAACACCACCACGCGCTCGGGCCTTTCATGCCAGCCGGCCCGCTCGATGTCACGGCCCAGACGATCACGCACAGAGCGAACGTGCGGCGAGCGCGCGATCATCGCCGGGGCCAGGCCGGTCGGAGTCGTGATCGCGTCCAGGCGACGCCCGCCGCCAGCGATCAGCACGGCGCCGCCGCAGAGACCGCCAGCGGCAAGCGATTCCACAACGACACCCAGGTCAGGCATCGCCGAGCCTCACACGCTGCAGGCCAGGCAACACCAACAGGTGCCGCATCCATACATAGCTGCCTGCCATCACGGCGAGCATCGCCATCAGAAATGCCTGTCCGGTCGCGTTGTGATACGCGTCCAAGTAGGGCGACCTCAACGCGGAGAGCACCACCAGGAATACGACCGGCAGCGACACGATGATTGCCGCGGCCGAGCGCGCCTGCACCTGTAGGGCGCGAGCTTCCCGCTCGACCTCCTGGGCCCCGCTCACCGAAGCCTCGAGGTCGGCAAACAGGGGCGCCAGCTCTCCCCCGCCCGGGCCCTGGATGAGGACGGCGGCAGCGAGCAGGTCGAACAGGGGCTCGCCGATGCGCTGGCGCGCAGAGCTCCACGCCTGCCGCCGCCCCACGGACGTCGCGGCGATGACTCGAAACTCGGAACGAAGTGGAGCCGGGCCGCGCTCCCCAAGGATTGCGATGGCGGCAGGCACGCCCGTGGCGCCGGTCTCGAGCAGCTGCCGCAGCATGCGGACCGATTCGATGACGGCGTCCTGCCGGGCGACTCGAATCGCGCGCGTGCGCACTGCCAGTGCACCTCGCACCGATGCCACGGCGCCCGCTGCACCTGCCGCGAACAACGCCGGCAGGCCGGTGAGAACGGCGGCAAGGAAACCGCCGCCAAGGGCAAACGCGATTTGGAGCATTACCACCGTCCCGGCGGCTCGGGCGGATAGGCCGGCGCCCTCGGCGAGCGCGGCTTCCTCCGCCCACCACTGTCGTATGAGCCGACGCGGCCACGCGGGCCTGCCGGTTTCGTCGGCCGCGAGTGGCGCAGCCGTCGCGGCAAGAACCGCCGCCGTCACGCCCAGGCCGGCGCACAGCGCCGCAGCCACTTCAAACATCGAAGCCATCCAGCAACCGCGACGGTTGGCAGACGCCGGCGAGCTTCGCGCGGACACGCTCGGGCGCTCCTTCGAGCGAGCCCACGCGATGCCAGCCGCCATCCTCGCCGAGCGCCACCAGTTCGCGTACGGTCGCCCGACCGTCGTCCAGACCGGAAACGAAGCCCACCGAAATCAGTCGCCGGCCGCGACCGGTCGCGCGGGCGGCCGAGCGCCTGATCATCCCGGCGTGGAGAACGAGGTCGATGGTGCCAACGACATCGGTCATGACGATCTCAGCGCGAGGCGAATGCGGACTGCGGAGGGCGAGGCGAACCAGCCGAGGAATCGTTTCGTGTGCGCTCTCGGCGTGGATGGTGCTTATCGATCCCGGGTGTCCGGTGCCCATGGCATCGAGTAGGTCGAGCGCTTCGCCGCCGCGAACCTCGCCGATGACGATGCGGTCGGGCGACATCCTCAGCGCCTCGTGAACAAGCATCTGGATCGTGATGGCGCCACGGCCTTCGGTGTTAGGCAAGCGCCCTTCGAGTGAGATGCAATCCGCAAGCTCACGCCAGAGATGCAGCTCGGCCTGGTCCTCGATGGTGACGACGCGCTCATCAGGACTTATTAGCCGCGCGAGAACTCGCATGAAGGTTGTCTTGCCGGCACCTGCACCGCCCGATATCAGGATGTTGAGCCGGGCAGCGACAGCAGCTTCGAGAAATGCGATCAGCTGTTGCGGCAAGAACCCCGAGGCCGCCAGTGCGTTGAGGTCGCGGAACCGATCCGATGGATGGCGCCGGATGGTGACGCTCATCGGTCGAGCTGGTGGCGAGAGCGCGGCGTGCAGCCGACTGCCCTCCGGCAGCGTCATCGTCACGGTGGGGCTCGATCGGTCGAGCCGTGCGCTGGGCGTGCCGTCCGTATACCAGTGCACAAGCTCGATCAGCCCTGCCTCGTCAGCAAACGGGGGCGGCAGTGCGTGCCTGCGACCGGCCTTGAAAACAAAGCAGGCTTTGGTGCCGTTGATCCTTACTTCCTCGACCTCAGGATCCGCGAGGTGCTCGGCAAGTGGCCCGAGTGGAGTGACCGCGGCGAAGACCCGGCGCCACAGCTGCTCAGACTCTTCATGAGTCACCGGAGGTGAGGACTGTCGCTGCTCCTCACCTACGACTCGGCCGACGAGCTCGTAGACCCAGTGCTGGTCGTCGATGCGCAAGCGGGTGCGATCGCGACGCGCCAGCTCAGCGGCCAGCTCCGCCTCGACGAGCGCGCGCACACGCGACTCGGTCGCCGGCGCATCCAGTGCCATCACGGCGTTCAGACCGGTGCCGCTCATCGCCCCGCGACGACTGCGATCGCGTCGTCTGGGCCGGAGATAGGGAGCTCAACGCCATCCGCCGCCCCCGGTTCAGCCACAACGGCGGCGAGGTGCATCGTCGCGGCTGCGAAGACGAACGCGGCTGCCTGTTTCGCAGGCACCGCGACGATCAAGCCGCCCGAGACCGCGGCCCGAACTTCCACGCCGAGCGCGAAGGTTGAAACGGTTGGGCGATCCGGAACGCCGCCGATCATAAGAAGGTCGACCCTGGCGCCCGCAGGCGTCGTGGGCGCCCCTGAAATGGGAATGAATACCAGGCGTCGATCCGCGAGGGTGGTCGCCCCCATCACATCGCTCCGCTGGATCAGCTGACCGGAGACCAGATCATGTGAGGCACGCATCGACATGAGTCGCGATTCGTCACCGGGTGTGAAGAGCTGAGCGTCGCCCCCTTGTAGGCTCACGTGCTTCAACTCGAGGGCGTCACCCGAAATCGCCGTCCCCGCCGGCAGGTCCCGCGCAGCGGCATACGCATCGACTGCGCCGCGTGAAGGATCCGCCGCCACGAGCATCGCCGCGCTGACCCCGCCACCGGCAATCAACGCGGCCAGCGCCACCAACCATCTCTTCATCCGCTGCACCTCCGCAGCGACCTTATGACGGGATTCGACGGTCGCCAACCCAGCGTGTTAACGAGCATCGCAAGCCAGTGCAACCTGCCAGGTGTTGCCTGCTTGTAAACCTATACTTGACAAGTCGCGTGGGCTGGATATCGTGCTGCCAAATGGCGACAGCAACCATCCCTTCAGTCGGCAATGAAGTCGAAGAGAAGCGACGGTCTCTGATGGCAGAATCCGATTCACTCCTCGACGATGTGGAGCGGCTGCGGCTCGACGACCACGTCGAGGTGCCGCAACAGCTACGCGAAGCAATCCGCGCGCTGCAGGTCCGCTTGGGTCGGACCGACCCACCGCTGCCACCGGCAACCCTACATGCCGCGCACGACCTCGTTTTCGCCGTTCAGCAGCGGTTGATGGCGGCGAATCCGAAGCACCCGCGGCCCAATCGACACGCGGGCCGGCCTGGTGGACAACCCGTGATCATGGTCGTGCGCGAGGGGGGATTGTGGAAGCTGCTCACGCTGCCTCCTCCGCCGACCGGGATTGCGGACGAGGACTGGCTCGAGCTGGTCGAATGCACGGTCGAGCGCGCGTGGGACCGCTGGTGCTACGCGCAGCAGCACGCGGTACGCGCGGCACAGGAGCGCTACAAGCCGCACGTCGCCATCGCCGTGGCTCGTACAGCGTGGTCGAACTACTGGGAGCTCTACGTGGAGGCGGAGGAGATCAGAGTCCGTGTGGGCGCCGCGGCTGTTTTGAGGCCGCCAGGAACCCCTGGAGCTCGTCATGCGTGATCGGTGCCCGCGACTCGCGCACACGGTGCGCGAACATATCCAGGAACATACGCAGGCCCTCGTCGTCGAGGGCGGTCGCCTGCTCGATGATGCCCGCCGCCGCGTCGCGATGCGATGGCTCCAGAACCTGTGCGAGGTCCTCGGCGAAATTGGGCGGCAGGTGGTTCATCACGCGGGAGTGTACGGACCCACCAATCTAGAATCCAAGGGCCATGCAGCCGGTCGTGATCGGGGACGTGATCTGGGAACCAAGCCGGGAGGTGATCGCGAGGAGCCGGCTGAAGCGGTTCATGGACCAGCACGGTATCGAGACCTTTCCCGAGCTGCTGAAGCGCGCCGACGAGAACATCGAATGGTTCTGGGACGCCGCCATCAAGGACATCGACATCGCTTTCTTCCGCCACTACGACCGGGTCCTCGACCTCACTCACGGCAAGCCCTGGGCTCAGTGGTGGATCGGCGGCCGAATGAACATCGTCCAGAGCTGCCTCGACCGCCACCGCGACCGTGAGTTCCACGACAAGGTCGCGCTGATCTGGGAAGGCGAGCCGGGCGACGTCCGCCGCCTCACCTACGGCGAGCTCGACAAGGAGGTCTGCCGCCTGGCCGGCGCGCTGCGCCGCCTCGGCGTGCGGCCTGGCGACCGGGTCGGGATCTTCATGCCAATGTGCCCCGAGGTCGCGATCTCGGTGCTGGCGACGGTCAAGATCGGCGGGATCATCATCCCGCTCTTCTCGGGCTATGGCCCCGAGGCGATCGCGACGCGCATACAAGACGGCGAGGCGAAGGTGGTTATCTGCGCCGACGGCTTCTACAGGCGCGGGCAGGTCGTGCCTATGAAGGAGACCCTGGACCGCGCCCTGGTCATGTGTCCGACCGTGACGAGGGTGATCGTGTACCGCCGCGTCGTCCGCGAGGTGCCATGGACGCACGGCCGCGACCAGGTCTGGGAGGTGCTGCTGGAGGACGAGGCCGACCGCGCGCCGACTCACGAGCTCGACCCCGAAGACCCGCTGATGATCATCTACACGTCCGGCACCACCGGAAAGCCGAAAGGGACGCTCCACGTACACGGCGGCTTCCCCGTCAAGACCGCGCAGGACATGGCGCATGGCTTCGACGTCGGCCAGGACGACACGATCTTCTGGTATACGGACATCGGCTGGATGATGGGTCCCTGGCTCATCCTCGGCTCGCTCGCGCTCGGCGCGACCATGGTCCTGTACGAGGGCACGCCCGACCATCCGGCGCCAGATCGGCTGTGGCGGATGGTCGCCGACCACAAGGTCACCGTCCTCGGCGTCTCCCCCACTCTCGTCCGCGGTCTGATGACGCACGGCGACGAGCTGCCCGCGCGCCACGACCTCTCGAGCCTGCGCGTCCTCGGCGGCACGGGCGAGCCGTGGAACCCCGAGCCCTTCAACTGGTTCTTCAAGCACGTCGGCGGCGGTCGCCTCCCGATCATCAACTACACCGGCGGCACCGAGATCTCGG
This sequence comes from Chloroflexota bacterium, assembly GCA_005879945.1. GTDB lineage: Bacteria > Chloroflexota > Dormibacteria > Dormibacterales > Dormibacteraceae > UBA10449. The sequence goes on from VBHX01000091.1 coordinate 16,697, forward strand.
GCGGGATCCTGTGCGGCAACGTCATCACGCATCTGCGCCCGACGTCGTTCGCGGGCCCGCTGCCAGGAATTGCCGCGGACGTCGTCGACGCGGAAGGCAAGTCGGTGCGCGGCGAGGTCGGCGAGCTGGTGATCCGCAACCCGTGGCCCGGCATGACGCGCGGATTCTGGGGCGATCGCCAGCGCTACCTCGACACGTACTGGTCGAGGTTCCCCGATACGTGGGTGCACGGCGACTGGGCTTATGTCGACCCTGAGGATGGCCTGTGGTACGTGCTTGGTCGCTCCGACGACACCATCAAGGTCGCGGGCAAGCGCCTGGGGCCTGCCGAGGTCGAGTCGGTACTGGTCGGAAACGCGACGGTGGCGGAGGCCGCCGCCATCGGCGTTCCCGACGAGCTCAAAGGCGAGGCGCTTGTCTGCTTCGTCATTCTTCGCCCAGGGCAAACCCCGAGCGCCGAGCTGGCGGCGGAGCTTCAGGACCTGGTCGCGGCGGCGTTGGGCAAGCCGCTAAGACCGAAGGCGGTCCACTTCGTCAGCGACCTGCCGCGCACGCGTAACGGGAAGATCCTGCGCCGCGTGGTGCGCTCCATATACACAGGCAAGGATCCGGGCGACCTGTCTTCATTGGAGAATCCGAGCGCGCTCGCCGCCATCGGGGCGGCAAGAAGCTAGAAGCTGAGGATCTTGTCCGCCGCCATCGTGTGCTTCACGAGCTCTGGCGGCGTGATGAACGTCGCGTTCGGCGTCATCATCGATTGCAAGACCCCACGGGCCTCAGCACAGCCCTTTCAAACGTAGAAGGCGACGTTCTGCTCCAGGCATTTGTCGAGAAGATCCCGCAGCGGAGGCACGCCCTGGCCGTAGACGTTGGCGATGATGTCGGGCTTCATGAGCTCGGTCGCATCCCCCGCCAGCGCGATGGCCACCTCGACACCCGCCGGCTTCGCGCCGTTCACCGCGATGTGGAACGGGATGCTGGCCCGGGTGGGGTCGGTCGGACCGCAGGAAGTAACGATCAGCAGTCCGGGCACGGCGCCAATTATGGACAGTTGCTGCAGCAGGCGCTTCAGCGGTGAAGCTCACCCGCAAGGACTGGGTCAGGCTGTTCCTGCTGTGGCTGGGCGGGATCGACCTTCGGCTGACGATGCTCGCCGTGCCGCCTCTGATCCCTCAGATCCACCACGACCTCCATCTCGATGAGAAGGGCGTGGGCGCGCTGGTGTCGCTGCCGGTCCTCCTGCTGGCGACAGCGGCGGTGCCGGGTTCGCTGCTGATCGCCAGGCTGGGCGTGCGCGGAGCGCTGGTGGCAGGGCTCGGGTTCGTGGCAGTCTTCGGCGCCGTGCGCGGGCTGGGCCCGAGCACGCCCGTGCTCTTTACCTCCACCTTCCTGATGGGAGTCGGGGTGGCGGTGAGCCAACCCGCGTTCCCATCCATCGTCCGCGACTGGTTCCCTCGCCGGATCGCCGTCGCGACCGCGGTCTACAGCAACGGCATCCTTATCGGCGAGACCCTGCCGACCGCTTTGACGACGCCGGTTGGCGCGCTGCCGCTCGCGCACGGCGACTGGCGGTGGGCACTGGCGATGTGGTCGGTGCTGGTCGCGGCCAGCGCCATTGCGATCGCCCTCGCCGCCCCGGCGCGAGGGCCCAAGCCGGCCATCCCCGCCCGCTGGTGGCCGTCATGGCGCGAAGGCCAGACCGTGCGGATCGGCGTCGTGATGGGGATGGCGTCGGCGGTCTACTTCGCGACCAACGCCTACATCCCGGACTTCCTCGACCAGACCGGCCGCCACGGCCTCATCTCCCCCACGCTCGCAATCTTCAACGGCGCCCAGCTGCTGACCGCACCGGTGGTGGCAATCTGGGACCGGCTCCTCACAGGGCGAGTCGGATTCATGGGATCCGCCGCGCTGATGGCGGTGGCCCAAGTTGGAATCGTGGTCACGCCCGGCGCCGGCATCCTGGTCTGGGCGCTGGTGCTCGGATTCGCGGCCGCGCTTGCCTTCATCGTCGTGCTCACCATGCCGCCGCGGCTCGCCGCCCCCGGCGACGTGCACCGAATGAGCGCCGGGGTGTTCACGCTTCAGTACGCGATGGCGTTCTTCCTGCCGCTTATCGCGGGCGCGATTTGGGACGCGACCGGCCGGGCCGTGCTGGCCTTCGTGCCGGGCATCATCGCGGCGTTGTTGATGGGCTGGCTCGCGTTGCCGCTCAGGATCCCTAGCGCCGCCCAGCCGCCGGCAGTGCCTTGATCAGGCGGTCGTACTCCGCCTCAGGGAAGGCGCGCAATGTCTCAGTTGAGACGTTGCCGTTGCTGCCCGTGATGAGCGCAAACTTGGCCGCCGTCTCGTCATCGGGCGCTTCAAGGATCGCGACGATGTCGTACCGGCCCATCGTCAGGTACGAATGCACGAGCTTGCCACCTAGCCCGGCGATGGTCTTGGCCGCCGCCGCGCGACGCTTCGGATGGTCCTTGATGGTCTTGATTCCCTGCTCGGTAAAACGCAGCAACGAGACATAGGTCGGCATGGCGATGCCCTCCCGCTAACGAACTCACACCCTCAACGCGATGCTATCGCGACGCGGAGATCAGGGGAAGATGCCGGCCTTGTAGTCGCCAAGGATCTCGTTGGCGGCCCGCACGCCTTCCTGCGCACCACTTTCCATGAAGCCCTGAAAGTTAATCGAGCAGGTGCCTGTTGTTCAGCTTCACCGTGCCCGGGCGCAGAGCAGCTTCAACGAGGCTGGTTTCGACCTCGACCACATGAGCCTTTTCGACTGGATCGAGAGCCGTTTCTCAAAACGGCATCCCTTCCCAATGTGGATCCCAAGAAGGGGCTCAGAATTTGTCGTCGATGATCACACCTACGCGCCAGTTGCCGTCGAGCATTCTCTTGGGTGAGTCAGCGACGATCGATACGCTGCGGCCGCTGACGTCGACGCCGTCGATGTCGCCGCGCTGTATGTGGTAGTTGAGGATGACGTTGCAGCCGTCGCCGGTCAT
>VBHX01000201.1 GCA_005879945.1 Chloroflexota bacterium
CGCATCGGTGATCGCGGGCAAGTGGACGGCACCGGCCGAGCGCGGGATCACCCTGTTCGAGTCGCATGGACTCGCGATCTGGGACCTGGCCGCGGCGTCGGTCGTCCTGCCCGCCGCGCAGGAAAATGGTCTGGGCGAGGAGATCGCCTTCTTCGCGAAGTAGCCAGGTGGGACGTGGTATTGCTCTCGGAGTCGTGATCGTGGTCGCGGCGGCCGCCTCGGTGCTGGTCTTCAGCCCGCCGGTGCCGCGTCTCCAGGCCGAAACGTCAACCCCGTCACCGTCTGCGCATGACTACGGACCCGTGCCCGCCGGCGTGCCTCTCATCTATGGCGCCGAGCCGGCCAACGAGTTGTGGCTGACCGCGTACGACTGGAGCGGCAACGCCCGCGGGACCCTGAAGCTGCCCGGTCCGCTCACGCATGAGCTCGTGCCCGATTCGCATTGCTTCGTGCTCCCGGACCAGCAGAGCTTCGACGAGGTCCTCTACGTGGATGTGCCGGGACAGCCGCTCAACCGGCGGGTCGGCGTGATCGAGCACGAGCCCAACCTCGTTCAGTTCGGGGTGGACGCCGTTGAGTGCAACTTCAAGCGCAACCTGGCGATCGCCGTCCGCACCGCAGTCGGCACCACGTCAGACGCGTGGGCGGTAAGGCTTTCCGACGCATCAATCCTGGGCCACTGGTCCTACGACCGCACGTTGAGTGTGGTCCCGTCGACGGACGGCTCTCTGCTGGCCGAAAACGGCGCCAACGGCGGCGTGACGAGAATTCGAAGCATCCCCGACGGCGCGGTGCTCGCCAGGCTGCCGGCGATAGACGCGGTCAACGCGTTTTCCGACGACAACCGGTTGGCCGTGATAGGCCCCGTCGTCTCCGTGGCGCAGATCCGCGTCCTCGATTGGCGCACCGGCAACGAGGTCTGGCACAACGGCAACGCCGGCTGGACCATGAGAGTCGCGGTCAACCCGGGCACCGGCGACCTGGCGATCGCTGTCGGCACCGAGGAGCAATACCACGGCCTCACCCAGGACGCGACGTACCCGCTGGTGATCGTCCACCCCGACGGATCCGTGGCCGAGATCCCCGGCCGGCGCGTGTGGATCCTGCCGCCCTACGCGGACGGCTACTACCCCTACAAGGGCGGGCCGCCCTAGTGCAGGTTCGCGGGTACCGGCTGAGGCCCCAGGGCCCCGATCTGCAGGGCCGACCCGACCAGGTAGGCCGTGAGCAGGATCAGGATCAGCGCCGCGCTGGCGGCCGTGTAGAGCAGCCAGGTGGGCGGTCCGGATTTGGCGAGCCGGATGAGGACATCCGGCCAGTCGGGACCACGCCTGGGGGTCCACGACTCGACCGTTGTCCGGATCATCCGGCTCAGGTCGTCTTCGGAGGGTGTACGAGACCCTCCCTGTGTGGGTTTATCTTCCACGTAGGGCACCTTCACTAGTCGAACGCTCGGGTCCGAGATCTTGATCGCTGCCGATCGACTTGCGCATGATCGCCACCGCTTTTGCGATCCGCGAAGCCACCGTCCCGGCCGGTACGCCCAGCACGGAGGCGATCTCCTCGCGGGTAAGCCCATCGTAGTAGTGAAGGACGATGGCCGCACGAAGCTTCGGGCTCAGGGTTCCCAGCGCCTTGGTCACCACGTCCCGGGCTTCTGCGCGGTCGTACTCCCGCCGGTCGGGCGCGATATACAGCCTTGCCGGGAGGATGCGGGCCAGCTTCTGGCGCCGGAGGTACGAGATGGCCAGGTTGATCCCGATGCGGCGCAGCCAGGCGCCCGGCGGCGCCGTGGGGGTGTAGCGGTGCCGCGCTCGGTAGGCACGCACAAAGGCTTCCTGGGTCAGGTCCTCGGCGGCCGCCCCGTCGAGCACCACGGCCCGGATCGAACGGTAGAGGGAGGTGTATTGCTGGTCGTAGAGCTCCCGGAACTCGGTGGCGGGGTCGAGCTCCCTGGCGTCGGTCACGCGCCTTAGTTTGATGGCTGGCGCGGGAGGCGGGCTATGTGTTAGGCGCCTCACAACCAAGGTGGTGGGCGACCCGGGACTCGAACCCGGATGAGTTACCTCACACGCCCCTCAAACGTGCGCGTCTACCAGTTCCGCCAGCCGCCCGGCTGCAGCCGGTTGATTTTACGCGGTGGGTATCGATAAGAAGTACCCGCTGCAAGACTCGAACTCGCAACCTCCTGATCCGAAGTCAGGCGCTCTATCCATTGAGCTAAGCGGGCGCATATTCATATTGAGCGCATCGTGGCCAGGAGGCCGGGTTCATGCTTCCTTCCGAGCGTACGATCCCGGCAATGGCCGCCGAGCCCCCTTCGCCTCCACCCGCAGCCCCAGCCCCGCCCCCACAGCCTGGGCCAAACGCCACGCGCGACGAATGGCGGGCATGGCGCCGCCAGCAGCACGATTACTGGCGCGAGCAGCGATATCCAGGCAGCTGGTATGGGCCAGGCCCATGGGTCGGCCCGTGGAATTCGTGGGGCGGCGGATGGTTCTGGGGAGTGGCGCTGCTCGTCATCGGCGCCTACTACCTGCTGCGGAACCTTGGCCTGATCAACTGGATTTCCGGCGACGTTTTGTGGCCGTTGCTGCTCATCCTGCTAGGTGTCTGGCTGCTGGTTCGCCGTGGCCGAGGCTGGTGGTAGCCCTCGAAGAGGGCCCGCGCACAACCGGACATCCTGGTCAGGCCGTGAGGGTGGCGCTGCCTGAGATCGTGGCGAAGAAAACGTTGCAGGCGCTGCCCGTCCAGAAGCCGTAGTGCGTGAGTGTGCCACCAAAGTGTCCGGCAGGCGCCAGACCGCCCGTCACGGTGTACTTCTGAACGCAAAACGCACCGGACACGCTCAGGCTCGGAGGAAATATTTTCCCTCCGCTCTTGAACGCACCGTTGACCGTCGTCGTTCCGTTGCTGAACCTGAAGGCGCCGCCCTCTATGGTCGCGCCGCTGGTCGTGAGCTGTGTGTGGCAGACGGCGATCTGGAAGCCGCCGTCCAATGTCCCCGACGCGATTCCCGCGAAGGAGCTGACGCTGTTTGGAGTCGGACAGGATGCCGTGCTTTGAGGCAAACCGGTTTCGACCCCCTTCACCGACTCGGTGTAGGTCGTCGCGGCCATGGCTGTGGACGGAATGAGCGCGAGCCCGAGGCCCAGGAGCAAAACCAGCAGTCGGATCTTCATCGCCCAGACTCCTCGTTCAGCACGACTTTCAAACAGCGGCCACGTATCGCTGGTGGTTGAGGCCCCAGGCCGCGTATCGCACAAGTCCGACGGCTTTGTACCGGCGCCGGCCCGCGCGCGTCTGTCCGGTCTCGATCGCCTTGCGCAAAGCCGCCGGAGTCTTCCCGGGGAAGTGGGTGAAGGCGCGCCCCACCGCATCGACGATGTGCGCATCCGAGCATCCGAGCTCGGCGGCGCCCAGGCCCATGTTCAAGCGTCGTGCCAGACGGTTGAAGACGTAGAAGCCCGGCGTGGCGTTCTCGACCTCGATGGCGTCGAAGGGAAGCTCGGCGGCAAGCCAACCGACCCCATGCACTGGGTTGCCGGCCCGGACAACGCGTGACGTGCGCCAGAACGGATGCGGGGCGATGGCGATTCCGCCCTGTTCGTGGATGGCGTGCACTGTGGCCGCGGCGGAAAGCCCGGGCTTCACGGCATGCTCGAGGAACAGACCGATGATGTGCCCGTCGCGGCTGGAGACCTCTTCGCCGATGATCACGTGCAGCTTCGATCGGCGGGCCGCGTACTCGGCGGCGCGAAGGGCGCCTTCGATGGTGTCGTGGTCAGTTACCGCGATGACGTCGAGGCCGGCGCGGCGAGCTGCGTGCTCGACCAGCTGTAGGGGCGTCGGCCAGCCGTCGCTGGCGTTGGTGTGCATGTGGAGGTCAGCGCGACCCCATGAAGGCATAGGTGTGCATCGTACCCCGGCCGGGCTTACCATCCACCTTTTAGACGCTGCCCCCAAATATCTCTTGCTGGAGGTTGGGCCGTGGAAGGCTTGATGCAGGACTACGAGCTCTCTATTCAGCACGTGCTCTGGCGGTTGGAGCGCCTGAACGCGAACACGGAGATCGTGACCAAGCGCGAGCAGGAGCTCCACCGCACCACCAACGGAGAGATGGTCCGGCGCATCAACCGGCTGGCCGGGGCGTTGAAACGGCTCGGCGTCAAGCCCGGCGACCGCGTGGCGACGCTGGCGTGGAACAACTACCGCCACCTCGAGCTCTACTACGCCGTGCCATGCATGGGCGCAGTCCTGCACACGCTCAACCTGCGGCTGTTTCCGCAGCACCTCGAATTCATCATCAATGACGCTGAGGACAAGGTCCTCTTCGTCGACCAGACGCTGGTCCCCCTGCTCAAGCCTCTCGCTGGAAAGATCCCAAGCGTTAAAACCATCGTTCTCATGACCGACGGCGCCCCGGCCGCCCCCGACCACGGGCTGGGCGAGCTGCTCGACTACGAAACCCTGCTGGCGGCGGAGAGCGATGACTATCCGTGGCCGAAGATCTCGGAGCGCATGGCCGCATCCATGTGCTACACGTCCGGCACCACTGGCAACCCGAAAGGCGTCGTCTACTCGCACCGCTCCCAGTTCATCCACACGATGGGAGTGCT
>VBHX01000176.1 GCA_005879945.1 Chloroflexota bacterium
CCCCCACGCGTTCCCGAAGAAAAGCACCACCGCGCCGGCTTGCTCGAACAGCAGGCACGCGAAGCTGCCGATCGTCCTCCACAGGACGCCCTGGTCGGCGCTGCGGGCGGCCTGGCGGATGCTCGTATAGAGGATGAACTCCACCACCAGCAGCACTCCGAACAGCTCCACGGCAACCGCCTGCGCGTTCTGGCCGCCCATCAGCACAAGCGCGCAGCGGATGAAGACCGCGGTGAGGCCGGCGAGGATCGTGCGCGATCGATGGCGTTGAACCGGGTCGCCGACGATCTCCTGCAGGTGCAGCGTCATCGCGACGAACACGAGCCCGGTGAGGGCGGCCGAGCCGCCGCCGACCATGACGAAATAGTCGTGCCACAGCGCCGGCTGATAGGTCATCGCGAGCGCTCGAGCAGGTCTCGAACGATTTCCGCCTCGTGCGTGAGCGAGGCGAAATGGCCCTCGTTGTGCCAGATCCGCACCTCGACTCGGGGCAGTTGGGCTGCCGCGCGCTTCATCGCCGACAGCGGCGCATTGTGATCGTTGTCGCCGTGCCACCATGTGACCGCAGGCCGCACCGATTCGAGCTCGAAGTCCCAGCCGCGGTGCAGGGCCATGGATTCGTCCGTCCAGCCCTCGGGCCCCTGCTGGAGCGCCTCCGCGGTGTTGGCGCGTGAGACACGCTGCCAGGCCGGGTCGTCCATGATCGCGCGGTCGTCAGGCGGCGCATCCGACAGCACTCCCTGCATGCCCTCGTCGCCGAGAAGCCGTTCGCGCACCTCCGCGAGCAGCTTGTGGAGCTCATCCCATCCACGCTCCGCGGCCGCGTAGCCGTCGGCGTTCACGCCCACCAACTGGCTGACCTCGTCGGCCTCCAGGGGCGATGCGCCGACGATCACCGCCACGGCAGTGACTCGATCCGGGTGCTTCGCAGCGATCGCGAGCGCATGAGGCCCGCCGCCGCTGGTGCCCATGACCGGCACCCGATCGAGGTTGTGATGGTCCAGCAGGGCTTTGAGGTCGTCCGCGATAACCGCGGTCCCTCGGCCTGGCAGCCGCGTCGAACCCCCATAGCCAGGCCGGTCCGCCAGCAGGTAGCGGGCACCAAGCTCCCGCTGGATCGCGGGGTTTGGATGCCGGTACAGCCTGGAGCCAGGGGTTCCCTGCAGCCGCAGCACCGGGGTCCCGCCGGGCTCGCCCCACCAGCGCCACGCAAGCGTGCGGCCGTCAGCGAGCTCCAGCCGGCCGTCTTCATAGCGGACGCCGTCCTCGGTCATGGCCACGGCAGGAGACTAATGCCTGGCGAGGGCGGCAGCAAATTGCGCGGCGTTTCGCTGCCTGCTCAGAGTCCCAGGTATGCGCGCCGCACGCCGGGGTCGTCCTTGACCTCGTCCGCGGGTCCACTCAGCGCGACTCGCCCGTTCTCGAGCACATATGCGCGTTTCGCGGCGTCGAGAGCGACCAGCACGTCCTGCTCGACGAGGATGAGCGCGGTGCCATCGCGGTTGATCTGCTGGACCACGTCGATCAAACGGTCGACGACCTTCGGCGCCAGGCCGAGGGATAGCTCGTCGACCATCAGCAGCTTCGGGCGGGCCATCAACCCCCGGCCGATCGCGACCATCTGCTGCTCGCCTCCCGAAAGCGTGCCGGCCTCGCGCGCCAGCTTGTCCTTCAGCGCCGGGAAGTGATCCAGCACGCGCGCGATATCGTCGCCGACCTCGCGATCGCGCCGCAGGTATGCGCCCAGGAGAAGGTTCTTCTCGACCGACAGGGTTCCGAACAGGCGGCGTCCCTGAGGCACGTGAGCGACGCCCTTCTGGACGAGCACCTCGGGCCGCGCATTGGTCACGGTCTCGCCGGCGAGCACCATCGTCCCGGACGTGGCCCGAACAAGGCCGCTCAGGACGCCGAGCAGGGTCGACTTGCCGGCGCCGTTCGCGCCCACCAGCGCGACCAACTCACCGCTGGCCACGTCGAGGTCGATCCCGAACAGGACCGGACCCGCGCCGAATCCGGCGGTCAGGCCCCGGACTTCCAGGAGGGATTCAGGACTTGAGCCGTTTCGCAAAGCGCTCGCCAAGGTAGGCCTGGATCACACGCTCGTCACGAAGCACCACCTCGGGCTCTCCCTGGGCCAGGACATGACCGCTCTCCAGGACGATCGCGCGCCGGCAGACCCCGATGATGACTCGCATCACGTGCTCGATCAGCAGCACGGTCACGCCCGTTGCATGCACCGCCCGCACCATGTCGAGCGCCTCATCGATCTCGACGTTGTTGAGCCCGGCCATGACCTCGTCGAGCAGCAGCAGGTGCGGCCTCGCCGCGACCGCTCGTGCCACCTCCAGCCGCTTGCGGTCCGGAATGGTCAGCGCCGAAACCGGCAGGGATGCCTTCGCCTTCAACCCGACCAGCTCGAGCACCTGGTCGGCCAGTTCGAAAGCCGCCCTGGGGGCGCGCCGGCCGGACGCGTTGCCGAACAGCGCGCCGACAGCTGCGTTTTCGCGCACGGTCATGGAGCCGAACGGGCGCACGATCTGGAATGTGCGGCCGATCCCAAGCTTGGCGATTCGGTAGGACGGCATGCCCGCGATCGAGACCCCCTCCCACTTGATGTCACCGCCGTCCAGCCGGTGCACGCCGCTGATGCAGTTGAGCAGCGTGGTCTTGCCGGCGCCATTGGGCCCGATGATGCCGACGATCTCGCCCTTCGCGATCTGGAACGTGACACTGTCGACCGCGGCCACACCTCCGAAGCGCTTGGTCACGCCGTGCAGCTCCAGCTGAGGCGCCGCGGCCTCGTTCACAGCGACGTCTCCCGGAGCGACTGCCGCAGGTATGACCAGCTCAACCGGCTGGAACCGCCGAAGAAATCGATGACTCCACGGGGCACGAAGATCACCACTACGACGAGGAGGACACCGAGGATGACCTGGGCGACGATCGGACGCGCGTCAACCGAAACGAACGGGATGTCGACAGAGATCGGCAGGCTCCCGCCCAGAAACTGGATCAGCAGCTGCAGCAAGACTGCGCCGGCCGCCGGGCCGAAAACCGTCCCGGTGCCGCCCAGCAGCGCCATCAGGATCATCTGGACGTTGTATTCGATCGGGAACGCGTTGTCCTGGTTGATGAAGACGTTCCACTGCGAGAAGATCCCGCCCGCGAGACCCGTGAGCGCGGCCGCGAGCGCAAACGCCGCGACCTTGTACGCGGTGGTGTTGACGCCGAGGACCGCGGCCGCCTCTTCGTTCTCGCGGATGGCGATGAGGCCGTACCCGAACCGGCTGCGGAGAACCCGCCATGTGACGGCGATCGCGACAGCCGCCACGGCCACCATCAGATAGAAGAAGAACAGGCCGCGGTTGTCGATCGCGAAAATCGGAAGGAACAGGCCGCTCGCGCCTCCGAAGACCGGCTGCCCGTTGTAGTCGATGTTCTGCACCAGCTCTCCCACTGCCACGCCGACGCCAAGGCTGGCGACGGCGAAGTAATGTCCGCGCAGTCGGAGAAGGGGAAGCCCGACCAGCGCGGCAAACGCGGCCGCGACCACAGGCGCCAGCGGGAGCGCGACGAGGAATGGCCATTTCGCCTTGGCCACGAGCATTCCCGTCGTGTAGGCGCCGATGCCGAAGAAAGCCACGTTGCCGAACGCGGCATATCCAGTGATGCCGCCGATGATGTTCCAGGCAGTCGCCATGACGACGAACATGGCGATGATCGTCGCGATGCGGAACCAGAGCCGATCCGCAAGCAATGGGACGTTGGCCGACTGCGCTGCGTCAAGAGATGTGATCGGGGCAAGCAGCGCATACGCGACGAGGATCGCGCCCACAATCACGAACAGCCGGCGCCAACGATCGATTGACGCGGCCCTGGCGATCATCGCAGCCGGCCCAGCAAACCCTGCGGTCGCGTGACCAGGACCAGCACCATCAGGCCGAACGCGATGGCGTTGGCGAACACCGAGCCTGACCCTGGAATCGACTGCCCGAACGCCTCGACCAGCCCGAACGCAAGGCCTCCAACTACGGTGGCGCTGACCCTCCCGAGACCCCCGAGGATCACGACGACGAACGCCTGCAGCGTGTAGGGCTCGCCGGCAGTCGGCGTGATGGCCTGGATCATCGCGATCAGGCCGCCGGCCACTCCAGCGCAGGCCGCGCCGAGGCCAAACGTGACCGCGTATGCGTGGCGGAGGTCGATGCCCACGAGCTGAGCGGCGTCGCGGTCGGCCGCGATGGCGTTGATCGCCAGGCCGATCCTCGTGCGGTTGAGGATGAACGCCAGCGCAGCCGACAGCGCGATTGCCACTGCGAGCGAGAACAGCGACACGTACGGAATGACGATCGGACCGAGCTCGATCCCCTGACCCGAATACGAAGGCGTGACCGAGCGAAAGTCAGAGCCGAAGATCAGGAGCAGGATGTTGACGATCACGAGGTTCACGCCAAACGTCAGCAGGAAGGTGAACAGCAGCGGCGCGCGGATGATCCGGTTGATCAAGCCACGCTGAAGCAAGTAGCCGAAAACGAACAGCGCCACCGCGTCTACCGGCAGGGTCAGGAATGGGTCGATGTGAAGGGCGGAGAACAGCTGCCACGTTATGTAGCCGCCGATGATCACGAGCGCGCCGTGCGAAAGGTTGACGATGTTGAGTACGCCCCACACCAGGCCGAAGCCGACCCCCACCGCGACGTAGATCCCTCCGGCCAGCAGGCCGAGAATGACCAGCTGGACGAAGTCCGCCAAGGCCTACTGTCCCGGCGGAATCGTTCGGATCAGCGCTGGTCCCAGGCCGGGGTCGGGTACATCGGCTTGGCGTCCGCGATGTCCTGCGGATAGACCGTGTGGTGCACGCCATCCTGGATCTGCTCCACGACCATCGGCTTGTAGATGTTGATCCCGCGGGCGTCGAACTTGACCTGTCCGAAGAAGACCGTCACGTCCAGCCCAGCGAGGGCATCGCGAACTTTCTTGGGGTCGAGCGACCCGGCGTTCTCGATGGCGCGCTCGAGCGCGAGGCAGGCCGCGGTGGATTCGGCGACGTGGTAGTCAGGGTCGCCCAGCCCCGGGTACTTGGCCTTGTACGCGGCGACGTATTGGGCCACTGTCAGGTAGAAGGCCGGCGTGTACTTGACCTGGGGCGTCCACTGGGAGCCGTCGAAGACGAAGTTGGCGTCCTTGCCCAGGGCCGCGATGAAGTCGGGCGTGGAGGGCCCGACTGAGTACGCGAACAGCTTCGCGTTCAGCTTCTGCTCTTTGGCCGCCTTGTTGATGGCGATCGCCTCCTGAAGGTGGCCCGAATTGAGAACAATGTCGGGGTTGACAGCCTTCGCCGCCTGCACCTCGGCAGTCAGGTTCGTGGTGCCGTTCTTGTACTTCTTGAACACCGCGACGCTCATGCCCTTGGTGGTCGCATACGCGACGACGGCGTTGGCGACTTCGAGGCTGAAGTTGTCGTCGGCGCTCAGCATGGCGACGCTCGCCGGTCTCGGGGTGAGAGTGAGCGCCAGGTCGATGACGCCCTGGAGGTACTTGTTGGCGGGGCTGAGCACCCCGAACGTGTACTTGTAGCCCTGGTTGAAGATCGACTGGGCCGCGCCGTTGGCTTCGACCATCGGGATCGCGTTCTGTTCGGCGATGGCCGCATCGGTCGCGGTAGCCGCGCTGCCGTATGGGCCGAGCAGGAAGTTGGCCTTGTCCTCGGTGATGAGCTTCTGCATCAGCACCGCCGACTGATTGGCGTTGCTGGTGTCGTCGTAGTACTTGATCGTGACCGGGTGCTTGACGTTGTTCACGACGATTCCGCCCTTCGCGTTGATCCAATCGAGCCAGAGGTCGTAGCCCTGCTTGGTGAGCGTCGACTCCTTGGTCAGGGATCCGGTCAGGCCGAGTGGGGCCCCCAGGGTGATCGTCGAGCCCGTCGTCGGTCCGCTGCTGCTGGACGTGCCGCACGCAACCACGGCCAAGGCCGCAACAGCGAGCAATGCCCACTTGCGCATCTCAAACCCCCGTATCAACCTCGTCAGCTGATGCCGAGTGATCATCTTAGTCCGTCGGTTACGACCCCGCGATCTCGGAGAGTGGGGCTCCCACCATCGAGCCTGGGTAGTGAGCACGCGCGAGCGCGGCCACGACGACGACCGGAACTGTGACCACGGCCGCGATCAGAAAGAGCTCGGCGAACTGACGCGACTGGGCGAACAACGCGCCCAGCCCGGATCCGATCGCACCGCCGGTGAACGCGCTGGTCACGAAGAGCGCGGCGGCTGTTCCGCGAACCTCGGGCGCGATCTCAGTCGCCCACGCCTGCATCGTCGAGTGGAAGATCGAGTAGAAGCCGCCGATCATGACGCTGGCCAGAAGGATGCCTGCGATGTGCTGGTCGACGGCTGCAGCCAGGTAGCCCATGACTCCAATGGCGCCGCCGGCGCTGATCAGGACCCACGCGGGCGTCCGCGAGGCGATTCGTTTGATCACGCGCGTGCCCGCAAGGACCGCCCCGCCGTAGGTGGCGACCACCAGCCCCGCCACCGCCGGGTTCGCTCCAGTCGACTCCAGCGCCGGGGCGAAGTAGACGAGGAATCCAAGGACCATCGCCCCCTCCGGGACCGCGAACAGGATCAGGAATCGCGCCCACGGGCGCCGCAGGGCTTGGCGGAGCTGAACCACCGGGCCGCCGATGGGCGGCGGCGGGCTCGACTCCGGCATCCTGCGCAGCGCCACCACGAGCACGGCCGCCAGCACCGCGGTGACCGCGAACGTCGGCCTCCAGCTGAGGTAATGGGCGAACAGCCCCGCGCCGAGACTGCCGGCTGCGGTGCCGAGTGCGACTGCGGCGAGCACATCGGCGATGACGGCCTGGCGCTCTTTGAAGGGAACCATGTCGCCCACGTAGACGAGCGCCGTCGGCAGGATGGCGCACACCGACGCGCCGGCGATGATTCGCGCCGCGAGCAGGAAATCAAGGTTGGGGGCGACCGCTGAAAGAGCGCACGCAGCCGCGGTGGCTGCGAGGCTGATGCGGATGATGCGAATGCGGCCGACGCGGTCTGAGGCAAAGCCCCAGAACGGCTGCGCCAGGCCGTACGCGAAGTAGTACGCGGTGGCGGCGATCGCGACTGCGCCCAGCTGCACGTGAAAGTCGAGCGCGATGGGGATCACCAGCGGTGCGACGGCGAAGCGGTCGATCATGGTCACGAACGGGCCGGCCGAAAGGAGCCGGACGTCGAACCCCGCATCGCGCATGCCCCATCAGACTAGGGCGAGGCGCGATCGACTACCGGATGGCTCTCCGGACGCCGGCAAGAATGCCGGCGCCGATCACGCATGCGAGGCCGATCCAGAACCACAGCATCTGGCCCGTCATGAAGCTGCCCTTGACGTACCCGAGCCCCTGGCCCATCCATACGAGGCCGACCAGGAGGAGAAGCGCCGCCAAGACCAGGACTCCAGATTTCATCAGGTGTTCGTACGCGGCCAGGTTACGCGGGATTTACCCCACGAACTCAGAGGCTGCGCCTCGAGTTCGGGGGGCGTGCCGCCATCGCCTCGAGCCTGCGGATCCTTTCTTCGACCGGTGGGTGGGTGCTGAACAGGTTCCCGATCGTCTGGCCCGAGAGTGGATTGACGATGTAGAGGTGGGCGAATGCCGGCGATGCGGTCTGCGACGGGATCACCTGAGTCGCGCGCTCGAGCTTCCGCAGCGCCGACGCCAGCGCCATCGGATCACCCGAGACCTCGGCGCCGGTGTGATCCGCCTCGTACTCGCGTGAACGTGACACTGCCAGCTGGATGAGGGCGGCCGCAATGGGAGCCAGGATGATCAGGAGCAGGCCGCCGATGAGGCCTCCCGCTCCCCTGTCGCGATCGTCGCGGCCTCCGTAGCCGCCGAACATGAGGCCCCACTGGGCGACATTGGCGATGAGGGTGATCGCCCCCGCGAGCACGGCCACGACAGAGCTGATCAGGATGTCGCGGTTGCGCACGTGCGCGAACTCGTGCGCCAACACGCCATAGAGCTCCTCCTCGTCGAGGATTCGCAGCAGGCCCTCGTTGACGCAGATGGCAGCGTGGGAAGGGTTGCGTCCGGTGGCAAAAGCGTTAGGCGAAGGGTCCGGACTCACGTAAACGCGCGGCTTGGGCACGTGGTACTGGGTCGCGAGCCTTTCCGCGAGCCGGTGCAGCATCGGGGCTTCGGCCGGCCCGACCTCATGCGCCTGCGCCGCGGCGAGCGCGATCCGGTCGCTGAACCAGTAGGCCACCCCGTTCATGACCACCGCCACGCCGAGGAAGAGCAGCATGCCGCCGTTGCCCAGCCATACCCGGCCGATCAGAACCAGCAGGACCGTCAGTAGGACCATCCAGAAAGCCGTCTTGAGCTGATTCATCAGCTGGATTCTTCCCTCCCCTGACAGCGGCTAATCGCAAATCGAGCTTCCCACCGCGGCCGCAGGGCCGCTCCCGAGCCGCTGGCGGGGGGACCCCAAAGGAGCGGTGGGGAGGAAAAACCGCTCGGGCGTTATCCGGGCGAGGCACATGGCGCGCGGCATCAGAGCGACGCAGGTCGTGGCCCTCCTCGGCGTGCTGGCGCTGGCTGCCTGCGGAGGCTCCGACGTCAGGATCGCGAGCACGCCGGTCCCAACGATCGCCGGCAGCACCGGCTCATTCGACGACATCGCCATCGACCAGGCAGGACACCGGCTGTTTGTGGCCGACCGCAGCGACCAGGGCGTCGACGTCTTCGACGTCACGACCGCGCATCCCAGGTACGTGCAGACGATCCCGATGCCGGCGGATCCCAACGGCTTGGCCATCGCCCCGGACGTCCACCGCCTGTTTGTCGGAACCGCGTCGGGATCGGTGGTCATCGCGGATATAGCCATCACCTCTCCCCAACTCGACGACGTCATCCTCACCGTGCCGACGGGCGGGACGGTCGCCGACCTGATGGACTACAGCGCGGACCGGCAGCGCCTTTATGTCAGCAACGGCGCCGATGGGACCGTAGCGAGCATCGACACAGTGACAGGCCAGGTCAAGGCGCACTTCAACGTGGGCTACCCCGTGGCGCAGCCTAGGTACGACTCGGCCGATGGAATGGTCTACGTCACGAGCCGGGATGCCGACGCCCTGGTGCGCATCAATCCCGACGACGGCACGCTGTGGCAAACGTCGCTGGGGGGATGCTTGCCGAGCGGTCTGGCGATCAACCCGACATCCGATTTGGCATTGATTGCGTGCCAGTCATCGGTGATGAGGCTCGACCTGCGCAGAGGATCGTCAGCGACGGTCAGCGACGTGTCGGGTGGCGATGTCGTCAGCTACGACGCGCGGGTCGATCGATTCTTCGTTGCCTCACCCCGCGCGAGTCAGTCGGGGATCGTGAGCATTTTTGGCGGCGACCCGATTGCCTACGTCACATCGGTGGTCACGGATGTGCGCGGCAAATCGGCAGCCTACGACGAGACCAACGCCATCGTTTACACGCCCGATGGAAGGCCGGGCAAAGCCGGCATCGCAAGCTTCAAGCTGCCCGCCACCCCACCCGCCTGGCTGACGCCATTGATCATCGTGGGCTCGTTTGCGCTCCTGTTCCTTGTGGTGGCACCACTGATCTATCTAGTCGGCCGCTCTGCGGACCCCGTCCGACGGCGCGAACGTGTTCCGCGAACGGCCCCGGAGGTTGCGCCCTAGTACTGGTCGATCTGGATCCCGGTCTTGCGAAGCTCGGCGAAGAGCTCGTCGGGGTCACAGTGCCGGTCCGGGGGTACCACGCCGGGCGGCGGCGAGCCGCCGCGTGCCAATGAGATGGCCGCGAGCGTCGCCGGCATAGCGGCAGTGATGTAACTGCGTCGGCGCGCCACCAGCGCAGTCGTCGCCACCCGGCCATCAGCGGCTTCGACCTCGACGACATACCCGCCCGAGGCAGAGCCAAGAAGGCGCGCGAACCCCAACCCAGCCGGCGCCAATCGCTCCAGGAGCCTACCGCCGGACGGAAGAATCAAGCTGGTCGAGATAATGCGATTCATGCCTGTGACCTGCGTGTCGACCATGAACTCAACCGTCCTCAAGCTCGGCCAGACACGTGGCAGTGTGACGGCATCGGCGCTTTCGGCCAGGTAGCCGCGCACCGCGCGGCGTCCATTGGGAAGCCGAAAAGTTCTCGAGCTGCTCCAGCCGGTGACGGAGGTCAGCCGGCCGTCGCGCAGAACGCGGATCCGATGGGCCAGCGAGCGCAGGAGCGAAGCCGCGGTCGAAGGGCTCGACGTCTCTTGGCTCGCCGGCAGCAGGCAAACCGAAACCCTGGCCGGATTCTCGATGTCGCTCTTTCGCACCACCGCAGCCGTGACCGCGGAAACGGCGCTGCATGACGTGAGGACGCTAACGCCGGCTCTCCGCAGGCGGTCGTCCAACGCATATATCGCCAGCGCGTAGTCCAGATTGTCCGACAGGTCGATGACGTCGACTCCGACCTTGATCGCGACCTCGACCAGCGCCGTGCTCCGCAGATGAAACGGACCGCACGCGTCGATGACGACATCGCGTGGCTGCAAGCTTCCCAGCAACAGTTCGCTCCTTTCGACATCGACCTGCGCGTGTGAGGGAGCGAGGGGATCGACTCCTCGCTCGCGCAAAGCGGTCGCAATTGCAGAGCCGAAGACGCCGCTGCTTCCGAGCAGCATGACTCGCCTCAAGCGAGCCTGCGTCCGAACACGACGCACCATGGGCAGAAGAGCGCGAAGAGCACAGCGGAGCACACCGCCACGCCCACGAAATTACCCGCGAACGTGAACACGCTGAGCCCGAACCCGGCGCCCCAGATCGTCCAGGTCCAGATCGCAAGCCAGCCCTTCAAACCCGGAGTCGCAAGCGTGAGCAGCGCTCCCGCGACGGTGTACAGGCCGTTGCCAGGGCCGCCGGTGAGCAGGCTTGCCGCCGGCGCGACCGCTGCGTAGTCCTTGGGCAGCCAGCCGATGAGCAACGACTCCGCGGTGAGGTCGAACACCAGGCCCGTCGAGGCGATCACAAGAGCAGCGACTCCCCATCTCCAATCTGGAAGTCGTGTCGCCCACCACGCGTAGAAGGCGAGCAGGCTCAGCGCGGCGGCTATCCAGCAGGCCCAGCCGGCTCGCCAGAGGAGCTCATGGCCCGAGATGTAGGCGATGCGACCGGCGGCATCCGACACCACCTCGGTGCCCGGTCGCAGGAGCAAGGCCAGAGCTCCGGCAGCGACGAGGTTGAGGAGCGCACATCCGTATGGGGCCAGGGCTCGGAGCCGGTCGCCGGCCGCGGCGTTTTCGAGCAGAAAGGCAGCGAAGGGGATCCACCACACGACGTCCTCGAAGATCACGAGGGTGAGCGTTCGGGCGGTCAGCTCGCCCCCGGCAACGGCCAGCAGCCAACCAAGCGGAAAAATCACCTTGGCGGCCAGCCCGATGGCAATGAACGGGTATGCCCTCTCCAGGCGAACGGCGGCGAAGGCGTAGCCGAGCGCGAGCAGGCCGTCCACGATCCCCAAGCCGGCGAGCAAGATCCGCGGGCCGGAGCGACCGACCTGGAACAGGTCGAGAAGCGAATCGGGAAACAGCAGCGCCCAGATGGCGAATCCGAAGCCGGCGGCGGCGGCCAGCGCGAAGAAGAGACGGTAGTGACGCGCGCGCCGGGGATCCAGGTGCGAATTCTCCGCGCCGATGCCCGGAGGTTAGCAGTCGGGCTAGCCTAACGATTGATGGTCACGGTGCGGGGCGCTCGCGATGGTGATGGCTGGTCGTGCGTCGTCAGCGTTGAGAACGCCGGCGTGCGGAGGATCCACAAGGTCAGGGTCGATCGCGACGACCTCGACCGCTGGGGCGCGGGCACCGAACGCCGTGATGTCGAGAGCCTCGTCGCGAGGAGCTTCGATTTCCTTCTCGAGCGAGAGCCGCCGAGCGCGATACTCGCCACGTTCGACCTCTCGGTGATTCAGCGCTACTTTCCCGAGTACGACAGGACCTTCCGGCGCCGAGAGGACAAATAGATGGCTCGCGCGATGGTCCTCGGCCGACCTCGCACCCGGCTGCGCCTGTCGGAGATCGCCATCCCGGAACCAGGTCCAGGCCAGGTTCTGCTCAAGGTCCACGCGTGCGGCATCTGCCGGACCGACCTTCACGTTGTCGACGGCGAGCTGACAGAGCCCAAGCTCCCGATCATCCCCGGCCATCAGATCGTTGCCGACGTGATCAAGGCGGGCGAGGGCGTGACCGAGCCGCGGGTTGGCGCTCGGGTCGGCGTGCCGTGGCTGGGGTGGACGGACGGCGATTGCAAGTACTGCTTGTCGGGGCGCGAAAACCTTTGCGACCGCGCTCGGTTCACGGGTTATCAGATCGACGGCGGCTATGCCGACTACACGGTCGCGGACAGCCGGTTCTGCCTTCCGATTCCCGAGGGCTACCCCGACCTGCAGGCCGCGCCTCTTCTGTGCGCGGGCCTCATCGGCTACCGCTCCCTGCGCATGGCCGGGGACGCTCCTCGACTTGGCATTTACGGTTTCGGCTCGTCGGCGTCGATCGTCATCCAGGTGGCGAGGCACCGGGGGCAACGCACCTATGCGTTCACGCGTCCGGGCGACAAAGCCGGCCAGAAGTTTGCCCTCGACCTCGGTGCGGACTGGGCCGGCGACTCGGACGCGGCGCCACCCGACCCACTCGACGCGGCCATCATCTTCGCGCCTGCCGGCGAGCTTGTGCCGGCCGCCCTGCGCGCGGTGGCAAAGGGCGGGACCGTCGTCTGCGGCGGGATCCACATGTCCGACATCCCAAGCTTCCCGTACTCGATTCTCTGGGGTGAGCGAGTGCTGCGATCGGTGGCCAACCTCACGCGGGCCGACGGGAACGAGTTTCTGCTGTTGGCACCGACCATCCCCATCGAAACTAAGGTGACTGTCTACCCACTCGAAGAGGCGAATGAAGCGCTCGACGACATGCGCGAGGGCAGACTGCACGGCAGCGGAGTAATTTCTCTGTCCTGAGTACGGTTCAGCGGGCTTCGGCGCGGGCGACGCCGAGCCCATTGCCCTGGATCCGATAGGTGGCGAACATCAGCAGGCCGAAGCTCTCTAACAGGGCGACCACTGTGGCTGTGGCGATCCCGATCGTGAGGCTGTGGAACACGAGCCCTGGCGCCAACCCGCCCACGATCACCGGCGCCGACAACAGGTACACCGCAAAGACCCGGATCGCCACGCCGGGTCCGAGCATGTCCAGGCTGGAGGGCATGACCGCATAAACAGCGAGGCCGATCATCCTCATGGTCCACATCAACGTGAAAACAGCCACCAGGACCGGGACGACCACGATCGGCGTCGATACCAAAAGCGCGGCCGAAACCCCTACCCCGATGACCATGAAGTACGGGAGCATCCCGGCAAGCGCCCACGCGGCCAGGCGCTGGCCCAGGCTCGCTCGCGACAACCACCAGAGCGGGTTGCGCAAGTCGGTGGCAAGGCTGACCCGGAAATAGGCGCTCACGATGAAGGCCGGAAACGCGATAGCGCCGATCAGCACGCTTGCTCCCCGCGGCCCACTGGCGAATGCGATGCCGACTACCGCCCCGGCCACAAGCGCGACCACGAGCAGCCCGACCTGCAGGCCGAGACCGCCGCGCCGGCGGCGCAGCGCGATCCATTCCTTCCAGATAAGGGTCCACGCGCCGCCCGGAACATTCGTGCCCTTGACGGAGACAACGTTGCGCGCGCGCTTCGTGCCAGGCTCCAGCGTTCCCTCGCGTAGGGCCTGCCGTGCCTCCCTCGTCGAGAAGATTCCACGCCGCATCACGCGCATCACGTTGAAACGCCGGCTCGAGGCCTCCCACAGCTCCGGATAGCTGTCCCCGGCCACGAAGACGGTCAGCGCGATGCTTGCTGCGGCCAGGACGATCAGGGCGGCGAGGGCGCGCAGGTCGCCCGTGATCGCCGCCCTGACCAGCGTCCCGGGCGGAAAGCTTGCTGCCTTGCTCCAGCTGGAGGGAAAACCTCCCAAGCCCGCGGCGCTCGCGACAGCGATCGCCCCAACGGCGAGGCCCGCGACCACGAGCGCCCACGCGATCACGTTCCACGGCACCACGGTCAGCTTGCGCCGGGCCAGGAACAGCGGCAGGTGCAGCCCGAGCACCGACATGAAAGCCGCGAACAGGGCCAGCTGGAGGACCAATGCGGTGCCTGGAGGCACCGCGTACAGCGCGAGTATCACGGTGCCCATCACGAAGCCGAGCACCAGGCGTGGATTGAGGAGCTTGCGCAGCTGCAGCCACAGCACGACCGTCCGCTGCGGCAGCGGCGAGCCGGCCAGAAAACGGGCGTCTGCCGGAGAGCTGAAGTCCGCTGGCGCGGACCTCGAAGCGCCGACGCTGATTCCGATCAAAACCAGGTAGAAACCCGGAGTGCCGCTCAGCAAAAGAGGCCCGAACTCGCGGGTGATGATCGTCGCCGTCCTCGGCGATCCGCGTCCGCCGACCAGGAAGGCGATCTGCCCAATCTGCGTCACCCCAAGCCAGGCCAGAAAGATGATCCACGGCACCAGCCGCTTGGGATCTTTCGCGATCGCCCGCAGGCGGTTGACCCAGCCGCGCAGCTCGAGATAGAACAGCGTGGCAAAGGCCTCGCTCATCGAGTGATCTCGAGGAAGACGTCTTCGAGGCTGCCTCGTTCTCGTTCTTGCAGCAGCTCCGCGAGCGGTCCGCTGAAGATGCTGCGGCCCTGCTTCAAGATGAGCAGGCGGTCGCAGAGGTCCTCGATGTACTGGAGAAGGTGGGTGCTGACGACGATCGTGCGTCCCTCCGCTCGCAGCTCACGAAGGATCTCGGTCAACTCTCGCTGCCCGCGCGGATCGAGCCCAATCATCGGCTCGTCGAGGAGCAGCACCGGAGTGCCGGCGAGGACAGTCGAGGCGAGCAGCGTTTTCTGGCGCATGCCCTTGGAGAGCGCCTCGCCGATCGTGTCCCTCTGGTCGGCGATGCCCAGTCGCTCCAGGAGCGCTGCCGCTTGGTCCGGCCACCCGCCGTCGAGACGGCAGCTGCGCGCAACGAAAACCATGTGTTCCCAGACAGTCAGCATGTCGTAGACCTCGGGAGTCTCGGGGATCAGCGCGATGCTGCTGCCCCGCTGCGGGCCAAGGATCTGACCGTCGAGCTCGATGCGGCCTGCGTCAGGCCGCAGCAGCCCAGCGAGACACAGAAGGGATGTCGTCTTGCCCGCGCCGTTCGGGCCAAGCAGGGCCAGGATCTCGCCCGGTTTCACCTCGAAGAAGAGCTGGTCGACCGCGACCAACTTGCCATAGGTCTTGGTCAGACCCTGGACGACAAGACCACGACCCTCGGGGCTCAGTCTTCGAGCACCGCCAGGAAATTCCCCGCGGGGTCGTTGAACCAGGCGATGTTCGGGCCCATGTTCTGTTCCTTGCCGCGCATGATGCCCTTCGGGTCGCTGTTTTCGTAGTGGTGGAAGCGAACCCCTCTGCTGGTGAGCTCGTCGACCGCTTCGTCGATGTCGTCGACCTGGAAGTTCAGGATCGTGAACGTCGCCGCCTGGTGGTCAGCCTTCGGGTAGGTAAACACCGTGGTCCCGCCCGGCAGATGCAGCCTGGCACCGACACCTTCGTCGGTCATCGTCACGCCCAGCGTCCTGGTGTAGAACTCCTTGGCCCTAGCCAGGTCGTCGACCGAAAAGCCGCTGAAGGCACCTTTGGGTTTGAACATCGTCAACCTCCTCGACTAATTACCTCACAGAAGCGTTTCGTAGAGCTCGAACGTGCGCGCGGCGATGGCGGGCCACCCGAAATGCAACAAGACCCTGTCACGACCGGCCTTCCCCATCCGCGCGGCAAGCTCGGGCTCTGACAGAAGCTCGTCGACGCGTGCCGCCAAAGCCGCGGTGAACGATTCGATCTTCTCCGAGTCGTAATCGATCATGTAGCCGGTCTCGCCCTCCACGACGATCTCCGGGATCCCGCCGACCCGAGATGCGACCACTGCGGTTTCGCATGCCATCGCCTCGAGGTTGACGAGCCCGAAGGGCTCGTATATGGATGGGCAGACGAACACAGTCGCTCCCGAGTAGAGGTTGATCAGGTCCTCGAGCGGGATGAAGTGGCCGATCCAGACCAGGTTCCCGCGCTCGGCACGGACCACCTCCGCCAGGGCGGCGACCTCGGCGGCGATCTCCGGCGTATCTGGAGAGCTGGCCACGATCACGATCTGATAGCGCGGGTTGATGCTGTGCGCCGCGGCCAGGAGCAGGTGCAGGCCCTTCTGGCGCGTGACCCTCCCCGCAAAGAGCGCGAACGGGACGCCCGGATCGACACCCAGCCGCATCAGCGCCTCCTCCGACGGCACCGGCCGGTAGACCTCGGGGTCGATGCCATTGTGGATCACATGCACGCGGCCGGCATCGACCTTCGGATAGCAACTCAGAACGTCTTCGCGCATGCCTTTGGAAACGGCGATCACGGCATCCGCAGCCTCGATTGCCGTCTGCTCGCAGAACGTCGAGAGCGCATAACCACCACCGAGCTGTTCTGCCTTCCAGGGCCGGAGCGGCTCCAGGCTGTGAGTCGTGACAACGTGCGGGATCGACCACGTCAGCTTCGACAGATGGCCGCCGAGGTTCGCATACCAGGTGTGGCTGTGAACGATATTCACCCCTTTCACGGCCGCCGCCATGGCGAGGTTGATAGACATGGCCTGCAGCGCTGTCGATTCCGGCTTTGGCTCCGACAGCTCCGCCCACGGCTCGTGCGCGGTCACGCCGGGCTCATCCCTCGGCCGCCCCCAGCACTGGACCGATACCTCCGCTAGAGAGCGCAGCTCGCGCGCGAGGTACTGAACGTGGATGCCCGCGCCGCCATAGACATCGGGCGGATACTCCCGGGTCAGCAGCGCGACCTTGCGCGAGCTCGGCGCCATCGTGTGCAGTATCGATCAGGGAACGCTTGGCACGCCGAGCCTCGTCCAGTGCACCCCGCCGTCGGTCGTGCGGTAGAGCGCAAGGGCCGGATGAGCGACGTTCACAATGACCTCCGCCCACGCGGTGTCGACGGTTTGAAACTCCACGGTCAGGATGTAATCGCTCGACGGCAGCGAACTTGGCAGCGCCCCCCAATGTCCGCCGGCGTCGGTGGTTCGAGCGATGCCGGAGTCAGAGAGATCGGACACGCGGTATTCGTCCCGACGGCAGGGAGGTTGAGTGGGCGCTTGCGCAGGTCGGCAATGTTCGAGGCAGTTGCCACGGCGTTGTTCGCGGCCGGAGATGCTGCGGTCATCGGGCCGCCGTGAGAAGTCCCGCCGCACGCGGCGAGTAGCCGCGCGACAACGATCGCCATCCACGCCGACGCCACGGGTCGAGCCACCGTCATCCCACAAAACGACCGCCGAAAGCCGATTGTTACAGCGGTTTGGTTAACCCCTGAAGCCTGAAGGCGCGCCGGGCGGCAGGTAGGGCGAGGGGTCCACCGGCTTCTGGTTGATCCGGAGCTCGAAGTGAAGATGAGCGCCCGTCGAATTCCCGGATGACCCTTCGAGCCCGACCGGCTGGCCCTGGCTGACCCTGTCCCCCACCTTGACCACCGCGGTCGACAGGTGGCCGTACAGGGTGTCCAGCCCGCCCGAATGAGCGATGACGACGTAGTTGCCGTAGCCGCTGCTCGAGCTGCCGACCAGCGCCACGATGCCGTCATCGGCCGCGTAGACCGGAGAGCCGAACGGTTCGACCAGGTCGATGCCGGTGTGGAAGTGCGGGTAGCTCCCGTACGCGGGCTCGAACCAATACGTGCTCGGGCCGAAGGGCTGCGAAATGGTCGCCTGCGGCTCCGGCCAGATGAATCGGTACTTGGTCGAGTGGCCGGCGCTGGCCGGGATCTGGCCGACCGGGTTCGACTGCGCCCACAGCTGCACCTGCGTCCACACTGCCTGCATGGCCGCGGCGATGATCGCGTCCTGCTGCTTCTGCAGCATGTCGGTGACCGCCTGCGCCAGCTGCGCTGACTGCCTGCTGAGCAGCGCCATCTCGGTCTGCGTCTGGTGGATCTTTGTCTGCAGGTCGTCTACCGACTGCTGCTGCTGCGCCTGCAAGTCCTTCAGCTGCGCAAGCTCGGTGTCGAGCTTCTGGCGCTCTTTGATCTGCTCCTCGCGCGCCTTCTGCTCCTTGGCGCGTTCGTCCTGGACGCCCTGGAGGTCCTGCGCCAGGAGCGACTTCAACTCGGCGGCGCGGGCGCCGGCCACGTTGAGATCCGCCATTCGCGTGAGCAGGTCGCTCAGGCTCTGGGCCTGCCCCAGGATGACGAGCACCGAACCGGGGGCGACGTACATGGCGTGAGCGAGCTCGCGGAGCTGCTGCCGCTCGGACTCGATGCGCTGCGCGAGAAATGCCTCTCGCCGCTGGTGGTCCGCGATCTCGACCTCGAGCGCGGCGATCTTCTGCTGCACCTCGTCGATCTTCCCCTGTACTTCCGCCTGCTGAGCCGCGTTTTCCTCGAGCGACTTCCGAAGCTGCTGCTGGGCCGCAATCGCATCCGCGAGGTTGCTGCCGAGCTGTGCGCGGATCTGATCGATGAGCGCCTGCTGCTGCTGGGGATCGGTGGTCGAGTCGGCGTTGGCTCCGATCAGGCCGGCGCTGAGGACCAGCAGCGAGAAGGCGACCCCCGTGAGCAGCCTTCTCATGACTCGAGGTGCCTTCGCACGCTGATGAGCGACGACCCCGATCCGAGTCCGAGCCCGGCGGCGAGGACGATCGTGGCGGCAATTGCCGCGACTGCAACCGTGATGCCCGGCGCGAACTGCGCGAACGTCGCGGCGCCCGCCGTGATCCCGGTCATCGCGAGGGCAAACGTGACCAGGCCGGCGGCAGCACCCGCCAGGCCACCGGTGATGGCGCCTTCGACGACGAACGGTCCGCGCACCATCCATCGCGGCGCGCCGACGAGCTGCATGATCGTGACCTCGTCGCGGCGAGAATGAATCGCAGCGCGGATGCTGTTCATGGTCACGGTGACAGCGACGAAGCCGAGCAGGACGAGAAACGCGAGGCCCGCCACGCCGACTCCGAACAGGACCGCCTGGATGCGCTGGTAGGCGCCCTGGTCATACGACGTCGGATAGGCGGGGTCGACCGCGATGTCGTTTCGGACCATCGTGTCGATCGCGGCTACGTCATCGATGTTCTTGGCCTGGACGTCGAGGGAGGCCGGGAACGGGTTGGCGTCGGTCGCGGACGCGATCTGCGGGAGCCCGGGGATGTGCTGCGCTCGCTTGAGGGCTTCGGCCTTGGTCGTGTAGTAGACGGTCGCGACGCGCGGATCGCGGGCCAGCCGATCCCAGAGCACGTCGACGTCCGTGGTGGTGGCGCCGTCCTTTATATAGACGTGCAGGAGCGAGGCCTGACCGGCCTCGACCTTCTCCAGGTTGTAAAGCGCGAGCCCACTCAGGCCGATCAGCCCGGACAGCAGCAGGAGCAAGGTCATCGAGCCGAGCGCCGGGGCCGTGCTGCCCATATTGCGGAACCAGTTCCGAGCCGCGCCGCGGAACAGGTAACGGAACACGTTGACGGCAACGGTTTGAACGATCCGCCGCCGCGGGAAGCGCCCCTTCACGACGATGCCAGCCACGCCAACCTCCCGGTCTGGCCGGCGGGCTGGTCCCGCACGAGGCGGCCATGGACGAGCGTGATGACCCGGCGCTGAAGCCGCTTCACGATCTCGACGTTGTGGGTGGCGATCAGGACCGCGGTTCCGAACGCGGCGATGTCACCGAAGAGGTCCATCATCTCCCACGACGTCTCGAGGTCGAGGTTGCCGGTCGGTTCGTCGGCGATCAGCAGAGGCGGCTGCGCGACCACGGCCCGCGCCAGGGCGACACGCTGCTGCTGGCCGCCCGACAGCTGATGGGGGAAGGCACCGCCACGATCGCCGAGGCCCACAGCGTCAAGCGCATCGAGCGCACGCTCCGAGGCCTCCTGGTCCGAGACGCGGAGGTCGCCCACCTGCAGCGCGAGCGCGACGTTCTCCATCGCGGTCAGGCGCGGCAGCAGCTTGTAGTCCTGGAACACAACGCCGACGCGCCGTCGGAGATCGGCGACGCGAGATGCCTTCAGCGCGTGGGCGGCGATGCCGTCCACCCAGACCTCGCCCCGGGTGGGGCGGATCTCGCGGTTGATCAGCTTCAGGAGCGTGGTCTTGCCGGCGCCGCTGGGTCCGACCAGGAACGTCAGTTCACCCGGCTGCAACGCCAGGTGCACGTCATCGAGCGCGAGTCGTGACCCATACGCTCGAGTTACCCCAAGAAACTCGACGATTGAGCGCAATCCCTATGGCGTAACGGGAAAATCGCCATATCCCACGGCCGTGAGGGTTAAGGGATGTAAGTTCTGGTAAAGACCCGCCCTTGCGGCGGCCCTGGAGCCCACACATAAGTAGACGCGCGCGACCTACGCCGCGTGCGCTCGGGGTTTGCCGGCGTTGATCAGGACCGCGGCGACGACGGCGCCGAGGACGAGGATCCCCACGCCCCAGGCGGTGGCGACCGAGTAGCCATGGACCAGGGCCTGGACGGTCATCGAGCCGCCCGAGCTCGCCACGTAGGCCGCGCTCGCGCTCGTCGCGATCGTGTTGAGCACCGCCGTACCCAGTGAGCCGCCAACCTGCTGAGCGGTGTTGACGGTCGCCGCGGCGACGCCGGCCTCGCGGCGATCGACACCCAGGGTCCCGATGCTGAAAGCAGGCACCATCACGCAGCTGGTCCCCACGCCGAGGAGCACCTCGGCCGGCAGGACCAGGGTGAGATAGCTGCTGTCTGCCTGCAGCTGGGATAGCAGCGCCATTCCCGCCGCGGCGACCAGGGCGCCGGGCGCCATCAGCACCCGCGCCGGTACCCGCGGCACAAGGCGGCCGGCGATGAGCCACGAGCCCGCCTGAGACGCAGCGGTCATCGGCAGAAACGCGAGCCCGGCCTGGACGGGCGTGTACCGGAGTACGACCTGGAGGTAGTACGTGAGAAACAGGAACGCGCCGAACATCCCGGCGATGCCGAGGGCCACGGCCAGGTATGCACCGCCGCGGTTGCGATCCAGCACGATGCGAAGGGGGAGCAGCGGGCTGGCGGCACGCGTTTCCCAGGCGACGAAGATAACGAGCAGCGCGACGCTGGCTGCGATCAGAGCCACGACGGAGGTCGACTGCCAGCCCCGTGATGTCGCGAGCGTGCACGCGTAGACAAGTGAGACCAAGCCGCCGGATGCGAGAACGACACCAAGCAAGTCAAAACCAGGTTTTCCCGCCGACCTCGAGTCCCTGAGGACCAACCAACCGCCGATCGCCGCGACGATGGCGATGGGGATGTTGACGTAGAGGCACCAGCGCCACGTTAGATACTCGGTGAGGATGCCGCCCAAGAGCATGCCCGCCACCGCGCCGCTGCCCGCGATGGCGCCGTAGATGGCGAAAGCTTTCGCGCGCTCCCGCGACTCGGTGAAAGTGACGGCGAGGAGGGACAGAGCGGTCG
Source organism: Chloroflexota bacterium (assembly GCA_005879945.1). Classification (GTDB taxonomy): domain Bacteria; phylum Chloroflexota; class Dormibacteria; order Dormibacterales; family Dormibacteraceae; genus UBA10449. Next base: position 21,529 of record VBHX01000176.1, read on the forward strand.
GCGCCAGAAGCGCCGCGAACGCGCCCTGCATCGCCCGCGCCGCTATGAGAATGCCAAAGGTCGGTGCCCATCCACCGAGTGCCGAGGCGAGCGCGAAGCCCGCGAGACCAACGAGAAAGGTTCGCTTGCGGCCGAAGTAGTCGGCGAAGCGGCCGCCGAGGAGGAGCAGGCCGCCGAACGACAGCGTGTACGCCGTGATCACCCACTGGCGGTCGGCGTCTGATGCGTGCAGCGTGGCCTGCGCCGAAGGCAGGGCGATGCTCACGATGGTGGCGTCGAGGGCCACCATCAGCTGGGCGAGGGCGACGAAGGCGAGCGACGTCCAGCGCCGCTGCGCCGCGGCGGCGATGCTCACCGCCGGCTGCGCAACCACGACCGGGCGGCTCATGCGACCTGACCTTCGCGGTTGAAGCGACCGGCGGCCAGGCCAACGCCAACTGCCATACCGGCGCAGGCCGCAATCACGACGGCTATCACCGCGCCCAGCGCGCCCGGCTTCACGGTCATAAGGAAGATGACGCCTAGCGCGATCCCTACCCTTGTCAGCCATGACACGAGGAACAGCGGATTTCGAAGCTGAGCCATCGCCGACGGCCCAACCTTGGCGAGTGACCTTTGGAGGGCCAGGATCCGGATGCCGTTGTATGCACCGAGCACGGCGATCAGCGCCCACGAGACGAGCGCAACCACGATCCACGCCACCGCGCCCCAACTGGTTGCGGTCATGTACAGCCCCGGGACCAGGACGCCGATCGCGGAAATCGGACCGACGATTCTGTTCACCCCCAGCATCCCCGATGCCCCAGTGGCCTCAGCGGCCGTCGCCGCGCGGCGCAGCAGCCGCAAGGCGATGCCCTCGACCGTGAGGGTCACGAACAACAGCAGCGCACCAATCACGTGCAGGAACAGCGCCACCGAATAGAGACTCATGCCGGTCCACCTCCGATTACTTAAGTGACTATATGTTTATAGCACATGCAATTCCTTAGCTGCCCAATCTATTCCTGGTACAGTGTTGAGGTGGTTGCCGAAGTCGGGTTACGCGAGCGCAAGAAGCAGCAGACGCGCGAGCTCATCGCCGAGGCGGCTCGCCGCCTGTTCGCCGACCGAGGCTTCGATCAGGTCACTGTGGCCGAGGTGGCGCGGGCCGCCAACGTGTCGGAGGTCACCGTCTTCAACTACTTCCCCACCAAGGAAGACCTGCTCTACGGCGGGATGCAGTTCTTCGAGGAGAGTCTCCTCGACGCAGTCCGCAGCCGGCAACCCGGGGCGTCGGTGCTGGAGGCGTTTCGCCGTCCGATATTCGAGGGCTTCAAGCGACTTGCCACCGACGAGGCGACGGCCGCGATCATCGCGTCGGGAAAAATGATCCAGGCGAGCCCGACGCTGGAGATGCGAGAGCGGGAAATAGTCGCCAACTACACGCGCCAGCTCGCCGACCTGCTCGCGGACGAAGCGGGAGCCAAGCCAGGCGACGTCGAGTCGATGGGCGTCGCGAGCGCCCTCATGGGTGTGCAGCGCGCGTTGGTGGCATATGTGCGCGCCGGCGTCCTCGCGGGCCGCCGCGGCGAGAAGCTGACGTCAGACGCCCGCTCCCAGGCGACGCGGGCGTTTGCGCGCCTCGAGAAGGGCCTATCCGAATACGGGAGAAAACCCCGCCGGTAGACGCGGCCTAGAGTTTTGGTCGTGGCCAAGACCAATACGCATGACCCTGGCGTCGAGCTGGCCCAGCGGCGTGCCGACGGGGCCGGCGACGCCGGCCGGACGCCAATCCGTATCGGCCGCGGCAAAGTCCGAGTGGGAACGGCGAGCTGGACCGATCCGACGATGACGGCGCCTGGGGTCTTCTACCCGAAGGGTGCCGACACGGCCGAGGAACGCCTGCGCTATTACGCCGGTCAATTTCCGGTGGTCGAGGTCGACGCCACCTACTACGCGTTGCCTTACCCGCGGATGGCGGAGGCCTGGGCCGAGCGCACTCCGAAGGACTTCGTTTTCGACATCAAGGCGCACGCGATCATGACGGGTCAGCCCACCGAGGTAGCCCGGCTCCCGAAACCGATCAGGGAGGAGCTGACCAAGGAACTGGCCGACAAGAAGCGCATCTACCGAAAAGACATGCCGGCGGAGCTTCTCGATGCGATGTATAAGCAGTTCCGGGAGGCCCTCGAGCCGCTCACCGGGGCGAACAAGCTGGGCGCGATATTCGTCCAGTTCCCCAAATGGGTCTTCCCTTCGAACGAGGCGCGAGACCTGATCCTCGAGACGCGCGAGCGGCTCGGTCTTCCCATTGCGGTCGAGTTTCGGCATGGCAGCTGGCTCAACGAGAAGAATGCCGAGCGAACAGTCAAGTTCCTGAAGGACAACAACATCCCGTACGTAGCGGTGGACGAGCCTCAGGGCTTCAAGAGCTCAGTGCCTCCGGTGGCCATCCAGACCTCACCTGATCTCGCGGTCTTCCGGTTCCACGGCCGCAACAGCGAGAACTGGGAGAAGAAGAACATCACGCCCGCGGAGCGCTTCCGTTACCTCTACGACGAGGACGAGCTGGCCGATTGGACGCCGCAGATCGCCTCCACGGCGAAGAGCTCAAAGGAGACCCATGTGCTCTACAACAACTGCTTTTCCAACTATGGAACCACCAACGCTCGCGAGATGGCACGTCTCCTCGCAGAGCTCCAGAGCTAGACAACAGGTACTTCGCCCACCCCGTCCGTTGTGACGACGAGTCATGGATTGACGCAGCCGGATTTTGACCAATTTACGTGCGTCTTTCGGCTTACGATGGTGTTGGTGGGGATGGGCGCGTGAGCCCGCATTGAGTCGAGGACATAGCTCCAGATGTCGAAGACATCGCGATCTAGAAAGAAATCTGCTGGTATTCAGAGACGGAAGCACCGCGCCGCCGGACCAATTCGCATCCGCGTTCTCGTCGTTGACGATCAACAGGTCGGAACCCTGGGACTCGGACCGCTGTTGAAACGCCAGCCGGACATTCTTCTGGTCGGACACGCAGCTTCGGTTGCCGATGTCGCTGGGATGAAGCGAGTGGCGGAACCGGATGTGGTCGTCGTGGACGCCAACCTTCCGGATGGGACCGGTGTGGACGCGGCGTCAGCCATCCGAAGGGTGTACCCGAATGTGAGGGTCGTCTTCATCAGCCCGGACGAAAGCGACGCAGCGTGGCTCGCGGCGATCGAGGCGGGTGCCGTCGCGCTCGTGACCAAATCCTCCGCACCGATCGAGCTCGTCGATGCGGTGCGTCGCGCGGCCGGAGGCGCATGGCTCATGCCACCGACCCCGCGCCTCAGCGCGGTTCTATCGCCCGCTTCCTCCGGCTGACCCCGGCGCGGCGCGACAACTCCAGATCCAGCGCCTTCCGAGTGACGTCGGCCTCGGCGCGCGCCTTGATGGCCAAGAAGCCATGAGGCGCCACCCATAGTAGGCGCGACCCTACCCCCAGGTTTGATGATGTTCGGGACGTGAGGGACTATCGCCTGCTCCTCGCCGCGAGGGTTCTGCGTGCCTTCGGTTTTGGTTTCTCCGCCGTTCTCCTGGGCCTCGACCTCGAGGCGCACGGCTTCAGCTCGAGCGCGATCGGCGTCGTCCTTGCAATCGGCGTGCTGGCGGGCTCTCTCTACGGACTCCCGATGGCTGCGCTCGCCGCGCAGTTCGGCCGGCGCAAGGTCCTGGTCGGGATCGGTGGGCTCATGGTCCTCACCGGCCTGGACCTCAGCCTGGCCAATCAACCATGGCTCCTGCTCCTCGCGGGCGCGACCGGAATGCTTGGCGCGTCCAGCGTGGACCTGGGCCCTTTCTCGGCGCTCGAGCAGTCGATGCTCGCTGAGGCGGTGCCGAGAAGGCGGCGCAACTTGGCCTTCGGCCGCTACTCATTGAGCGGAGGGCTGGCCGCCGCAGCTGGAGGGCTCGCGGCGACTCTCGCAAGCAGCGCGGCCCTCAGTGCGTTCTTCGGTCTCTATGCGCTGCTCGGAATCGGTACCGCGGTTCTCGCCGCCCTTCTGTCGCCTGGTGTCGAAAACCAACAGCCCGGACCGGTGCTGACCCGAGCCAGCCGCAGGCCCCTCGCGCACCTGTCGGCGCTGTTCGCCCTGGATTCGCTGGGCGGTGGACTCGTCATCCAATCAGTGATCGCTTACTGGCTTCATGTTCGCTTCGGCGCCGGCGTCACGATCCTAGGGCCGGCTCTGGCAGCGATGGCGCTCGTGCAGGCCGGCTCATACGAGGTGGCCGCGCGATTAGCAGACCGAATCGGCCTGATCAGGACGATGGTGTTCACGCATCTTCCCAGCAGCATTCTGCTGATGCTGGTCCCGCTTGCTCCTACCCTTTGGCTTGCGATCGCGATTCTGGTCCTTCGCTTCGCGATCTCTCAGATGGATGTGCCCGCGCGTCAGGCGTACGTAGCATCGATCGTTCCCGCCTCAGAGCGAGCGGGCGCCCTTGCGCTCACCGGCACCGTCCGGGTCGGGCAATCCATCGGCCCAGCGCTGGCCGGGATGGCCATCCAGGCCGCCGCTTTCGGCGTTCCGTTCTTCCTGGCCGGGGCCTTGAAGATAGCGTATGACCTGGGTCTCTACTTTGGATTTCGTGGACGTCCCGCCGAACACGAGATCGTTTGACGAGTGCTACGGTCGTCGGCGAAGGGAGGGTTTCGAGATGAGCAACCAAGCAGACGAGGGCCGCATCGACTTTGCCGGCCACAAGACCTGGTATCGCACCGTCGGGAAAGCCGCGTCTCCTGACGCGCTGCCGTTGCTGTGCCTACATGGCGGTCCGGGCGCCACCTGGCACCACATGGAACCCTACGAGGCGCTCGCCGACGAGCGCCGTGTGATCTTCTACGACCAGCTCGGCTGCGGCAACTCCGCCGTCAGCGAACCGCACGAAGCGTCGATGTGGACGACCGACCTGTACATCCGCGAGGTGGAGGCGATTCGCCAGGCACTTGGCCTCGACCGCTGCCACGTGCTGGGCCATTCGTGGGGCGGGATGCTGGGCATGGCGTATGCGATCACCGGGCCCCAGGGCCTGGCCAGCCTCATCGCGGAGTCGTCACCTCCCTCCGTGCCCTTCTGGCTCACCGAGCTCGACGTCCTGCGGTCCCAGCTCCCAGCGGACGTGGAGGCCACCCTTCGGCGCCACGAGGCCGCGGGCACCGCGGACAGCGACGAGTACCAGAGCACCATGATGGCTTTCTACGATCGGCATGTCTGCCGGGTGAAACCATGGCCGGAGTGGCTGCAGAGAACCTTCGACAGGCTCGCCGCCAATCCCGAGGTGTACTACACGATGAATGGGCCAAGCGAGTTTCACGTGATCGGACCGCTCAAGGACTTCGACATCACCGGCGACCTCGGTTCGATCGCGGCTCCGACCCTGCTGTTCTGCGGCGAGTTCGACGAGGTCACTCCGGCCACGGTGCGGCAGGCGCATAGGGCTATCCCCGGTTCGCGATTCGTGGTCATGGCGGGCTGCTCGCACATGTCGCAGGCCGAGCGCCCCGACCTCGCGATCGGGCTGATTCGCGGCTGGCTTGCCGGGGTCGAGGCTGCCCGGCCTCTCGGAGAGCCTAAGAAGCCTTCCTGACCAGAACGAACTCGGAGCCGGCGCCAAGACCGGCCGGCAATGGCGGCGTGATCTCATCGACGGTCTGGAGCAGGTTCGCCAGAAGCGGCGATGGATTGTTGCGGACGTACGCGCATCCGTATTCGATCACTGGCGTCGGAGCCAGCGGCCTGTATTCCAGGCCTTCGGCCCGAGCGAGGATCGCGCGGTGCTCGGTTATCAAACCGATTGCATTCGGCGAATGCGCGAGGGCGCCGACCATCTGGTCGGGTGGTTCCTCTCTCAGGATGTTCGGTCGTTCGCCGGTGGCTTTCGCCAACCAGACAAGACTGGCGGCGACAAGCTGTGGGTTCACACCCGACGATGCCGAGATGATCGGCTCACCCCGCAGGCGTTCCACCGGGATGCAGTCCATCTGCGCGAGATGATGGTCGGGATGCATGACCACCACGATCTGGTGACGGTCCAGGACACGGATCGCGATTCCGGGCTGATCGAAGATCGCAGCGCCGATGAACGCAAAATCCGCGTCACCATTGCGGAGCCGCTCCAGATTCTGGAGCGAGTAGCCGGTAGACATCTGCAAACGTATCTCCGGATATCGCCGCCGAAATTCAGCCACTATGTCCGCCGGAAGACCCATGTCCCACAGGCTCAGGTACGCGATCCGCAAGGTGCCCGCGGAACCGGCCGCGAGATCCTTCAACGCCAGCAGCGCTTGGTCCTCGATACGCACCAGGCTCCTCGCGTACTCGATGAGGGCCTCACCCGCCGTCGTCAGGCTGACCTCGCGCGCATTGCGTTTCAGAAGCTGCACCCCCAGCTCCTGCTCCAGGACCTGAATGCGTTGTGTGATGGCGGGCTGAGTCAGCCTCAGGCTTTCGGCCGCGTGGCCGTAGTGCTGATGGTCCGCGATCGCGACAAAGGCCCTGAGATGGCGGAGTTCCAAGGTCCACATCGTAGCTTCTGCTCCCTTCGCGAGCCTTCGAGGCTGGACGCCCTGCCGATTGATCATGAATTCGAATCAGCGGATCACATTCTTCTGCTGCGTGCCGCGTCTGCTCATGAGCGGCGGATACTCACGGTCTACCCCATGCCCGAGTTCAATGCCCGCATCCTGATCATCGACGACGAGCCGGCGAATGTGCTTCTGCTCGAAGAGTTCCTGTCCGATACCAAGACACACATTCGCAGCATCACCGACTCGCGCATGGCGGAGCAGGTGTTCAACGACTTCGAGCCGGACATCGTCTTGCTCGACCTTCATATGCCTGTCCTCGACGGCCAGGAGGTCCTTCGCCGCATCAGGGGCGCGCGAGACAGGCTGGGGTTCTTGCCGGTGATAGTTCTGACCAGCGACACCAGCCGCATCGCGCGCAACAGCGCTCTGCTCCTGGGCGCCAACGACTTCCTGACCAAGCCCCTGGACCGGACGGAGGTCATTCTGCGGGTTCGCAACTTACTGCGAATGCGCGAGCTGTTCCTCAGCCTGCCCGCCTCGAGCTGGCCCGCCGACAGCGACCCGGGGAAGACCTAGCGCCGCCTCGCGGACGGGGCGGCGCAGTTCGATTCTTGACATCGCTCCCGTTCGGGGCCAGCGTTGAATTGATCCAGCGCAGCGGCGCCGCGCGCACATGACCCGGTAGAAACACAGGGGGTGAACGTATGAGTTTGAAGGCGATTCTTCGAGTCGCCGCATTGGTGGCCGTCCTCGGCCTCACGATCGCGGCGACAAATGCCGACGAAGGCACCGCAACGTTCAGAGCGAAGCTCACCGGGTTCCAGGAGGTGCCGCCGAAAATCAGCCCGAGCACGGGCAGGTTCGAGGCCACGGTGACAGGCTCCAAGCTTTCCTACACGCTCACCTACTCGAAGCTGTCGAGCCCGGCTTTCATGGCCCACATCCACTTCGGCCAGCCGGCTGTGAACGGCGGCGTTTTCCTGTGGCTCTGTGGATCCGCCGCGGCGCCCGGTCCGGCCGGGACACCGATGTGCCCTGCCGAAGGCGGCACGGTCTCGAGGACTGGAGTGACCGCTGCCGACATCCAGGGTTTGTCGGCTCAGAACCTTTCCGCCGGCGACTTCGCGGCGGCGCTCAGCATCCTGGCCAATGGCGCCGCTTACGTGAACGTACACACGACCAATTTCTCAGGTGGAGAAATTCGCGGCTTCGTGAGGTCTGGCGACTGATCAAATAATGAACGGGGTGGCGGTCCATCGTTAGGGGTCCCCGCAAAATCGCAGATTTTGTGGGGCTTTCAAGAGGGCCGTCACCCGGCTCCGATGCCTATCGATTCAGGCTTTCGGTGACGAGTTGGCTGAGCTCCTTGGCGGCGTTGAAGTCAGGGGTAAGTAGGTTCTTCGTGACCGCGAACGCGATACCGGTAGACGTATCCCCACACGCGAAGCTGCCACCGGCGCCGCCGACGCCGAACACGGACTCAGAGTCGTTAGAGGTCCCCAGACCCCCGATCGCGTAACCCAATGCCCACGTCGTCGGCATACCGAAGACCTCGTCGTTGCCTCGCATCGCCACCGTGGTTGCCTCGCGCAAACGCTCCGGGGAGATCAGACGGGTGCCGTCTACCTCACCCAGCATCGCGGCATACATACGCGCGATGGCCCTTGCCGAAGTCTTGCCTCCCGCGGGGATGTCGGCGGCGAGAATGTCCGGGCGGTTGCCTAGCCCTGCCGTGGGCATGAGCGACATCGGTCCCGCCTTGAACATCGGGAGGTCCTGGGGCATAGTGGCCATGGCGGCCATCGCCGCGGGATTGGCCGGTGCATCCTCGAGCATCGCTAGCCTTTTTTGCTCTGTCTTCGGCATTCCGAAGTAGAGCTCTTTGCCGACACCCAGCGGGCCGGACACCTCTTCGAGGAGGACCTGCGATATTCGCTTGCCCGTGGAGCGGCGAACGATCTCTCCGACCAGGTAGCCGAACGTGTAGGCGTGGTAGCCGATCCTCGTGCCCGGTTCCCACCACAGCTCGGAGGCGGCGATCGCCGCGCACATCTTGTCCCAGTCACACAGGTCTTCCATCGTGGTGGTCAGTGGAATAAGCGGCACACCGGCCGTGTGGCTCAGGACGTGCCGGACGGTCACGTTGTCCTTGCCGTGCGCGCCGAACTCCGGCCACATCTCCACCAGCGGCGTGTCGTATCCGAAGATTCCCCGTTCCGCGAGGATGTGCATCACCGTGGAGGCGGCAGCCTTGCAAATCGAGAAGTTGTAGAACGGCGTGCCGGACTCGACTTTGCGGCCGGTTGCCGGGTCTGCGACTCCGGCGGCCGCGTCGACGACCATCTCGCCGTTCCGGTACGCGGCCACCTGCATTCCGCGCTCAGCTCCGGACTCGACCAGCTGATCGATCGCCTTCTGAACCTGCTTCTGAACGTCGTTCACGATCTTGACCTTGCTCATCAGCATTTCTCCTCTCACAGTTTTAAGCGACGGCTTCGCCTTCGCACAGGTCGACCGCCATCTCCGTTGCGGTGCCCGCGCGCAGTAGAGAGATCGTCAGCGCCAGGGTCACGATGACCGTACCGGCTCCGACCAGCCACGCCAGGTGATAGCCACCCGCCAGCGCTGCGGCGGTGCCGGCGCCATCGTGGAGCAGGCTTAGGGTTCGAGCGCCGGCCAGCGTCGCGAGGACGGCCAGCCCGAGGGCGCCGCCAACCTGACCCGTGGTGTTGAGAAGTCCGGAGGCCAAACCGGCATCGCTTGGTTGTGCGTCGGACATCGCGATGATGGTCATCGACGGGAACGACAGGCCGCCGCCGAGGCCAAGCAGCGCCAGCGGAACGATCAGGTGAATGGCGTAATTGGCGTAAGTCGGTCCGAAACCCAGCACGGCCAGCGCCGCCACGATCACCACCTGCCCGGCCACCAGCACTGCGAATGGGCCGAATCGATTGATCAGCTGCGCCGAGAAGCGGATCGAGAATAACCCCATCACCACGGCGACCGGCAGGAATGCAAGCCCGATCGCCATCGGACCGTAGCCGAGCACCCGCTGAAGATCCAGCGATGCCACGAAGAAGAAGCCCAGGAAGGCCGATGACATCAGAGCCTGGACGACGTTGGCGGCCGAGATCTTTCGCGAGGCGAAGATGCGCAGAGGGAGAATCGGGTTGCGAGCCATCGCCTGGCGCACGACAAATCCCACCAGCAGCGCGATCGCCATCGCGCCCAAGCCGAGAGTGCGCCGCGAGCCCAGTCCGTAGTCGGACGACTGGACGATCGTGTACACGCCGAGCATCAGGGCGACCGTGACGAGCACTGCACCGAGGACGTCCGCTCCCTTTCCGATACCGATGCCGCGGTCGGCGGCGAGGAAGCGAGCGGACAGCACCGCCGTCACCACCCCGATCGGAAGATTGACGAAGAAGATCCAGTGCCAGCTGACCGCCTGGGTGATCAGCCCGCCGGCGAGTAGCCCAACAGCGGCGCCGGCTGAGGCGATGAAGCTGAAGACGCCAAACGCCTTCGCCTGCTCATCAGGCTTGGGGAAGAGGGTCACGATCATGGCCAGGATCACGGCAGAGCTGACGGCGCCGCCGATGCCCTGGATGAAACGGGCCGCGATCAGCATCGGTTGGTTGAACGAAAGGCCGCACAGCACTGAAGCGGCCGTGAAGATGCCGAGGCCGATGAGGAAGACACGCTTGCGACCGATCAGGTCGCCGAGACGCCCGGCGAGCAGCAGCAGGCCGCCGAACGCGATCAGATACGCGTTGATGACCCACGCCAGCCCAGATTGCGTAAAGCCAAGGTCCTTCTGGATCGACGGGAGGGCGACATTGACGATCGTCATGTCCACGACGATCAGGAGGAAGCCGGTGCAGAGGATCATCAGTGAGAGCCAACGCGAGTTCTTCATGCTGGGTTAGACGGCTGCCGCACGCCAAACTCATCGGTCTGGGATGACTCCCGATTAGTTTTGGCCGCCGCTTCGGTCTAACTCAGAGATGGGGTCTGCCAAGATCAGCCTCGACTGCGGGCCGTTCACGGCGCCGACAGCGGCCACGATCGACCAGATCGCCCGCCTTAAGCTCGCCGCGCGCCGGCAAGGCTGCGCGCTCGAGTTGAAGGACGCGAATCCCTGCCTGCTGGAGCTGATCGGCTTCTGCGGTCTCGGCGAGGTGCTAGGCGTCGAGCTGCGGCGGCAGGCCGAACAGCGGAAACAGCCTCTTGGTGTCGAGGAAGAAGGTCAGTTCGGAGATCCGTCCGTCTCTTAGCTCGAGGACCTGCAGCGCCCAAGGTTCGTAGCCACCCTGCGGACTTGGCTTGTACTGCCCAAAGGCCGGCCTGCCGTTCGCGTTCTCGACAGGAATCACGCGCGAGCCGCGGCAGCCGTTGCCTGGGCCGACCCACCACGCAAAGATGTCATCGCGACCACTCAACCACATGTCGTAGGGCGGCATGGATTGCGTCGCGTCCTGGCGGATGAGCGATGTCAGGGCGTCCATGTCGTACCGCTCGAATGCGGCTACGTACCGCTCCAGCAACGAGCGGTCCGCCTCGCTCAATTGCGGCAGTGGATCGGACGAGCTGACGTTCCTCGCGGCCAGTGTTGTCCGAGCCCGCTGAAGCGCGCTGTTGACCGATGCCACCGAGGTTTCGAGAAGCTCGGCGACCTCGGATGCCTCCCAACGAAGCACTTCGCGCAGGATCAAGACCGCGCGCTGCCGCGCCGGAAGGTGCTGCAGAGCGGCCACAAACGCGAGGCGAATCGACTCTCGTTCTACCGCCAGGTCTGCCGGGTCTCGTTCCGGCGCGATCAGATGCTCTGGGATCGGTTCGATCCACGTCGTCTCGGACCTCGTGTTGAGGTTCGACTCCACGGGCTCGACCGCAGGTCCAAGCTCCATCGGCCGGATGCGCCGCTGCCTTCCTTTCAGCATGTCGAGGCACACGTTCGTTGCGATCCGGTACAGCCACGACCGCACGGCCGCACGACCCTCGAAACGGTCGCGGGCTCGCCAGGCTCGCACGAAGGCGTCCTGAACGGCGTCCTCGGCGTCGAACGGCGAGCCGAGCATCCGATATGCGTAGGCGGTCAGCTCTGCGCGGTACCGCTCTAGCTCACCAAACGCGGGCGCGGCTGTGACCGTTGATTCGTGCACAAGAGAGATTCTAGACAGGTCACGAGCCGCCCTTCCGCCGTCGATCTACGAGCACCTGAAGCAGACGATCGATCGCAGAGTAAATCCGGCGAGCGGCCTGAGAAGCCGCTCGCCGGGCTCGCTTCATGGATAGCTCACCACTGTGACCGGGACGTCGGGGTTGACGATCGTTGATGAGCCGCCCGCGTCGTTCACCACGTGCAGGATGCCTCCCAACCCGTGCGACGGGTCAAGGAAGATCGTCAGCAGGTCGTTGAGGCTCCCGCTCGGCAGCGTCGTCGGAACCTCGAAGGCGTGCGCCGCGAAGATGTTCACGCCCTGGTTGAAGAAGCTGTAGCTGCCCATGCCATAACCGGTGAATCGTTCGACCTCATTGTTGATCTTGAAGGCGGCCCAGCCGTCGATGCCGCGAGCCTCCATCCACGCGGCCTGGCTCGGCGGGTCGTATGGCATCTCGTTCTGGAAGAAGACGACCGTCCCGCCGTTGCCGTTCCAGATGACCTCGTACTTCTGATAGTGCTCGACAAACAGTCCATAGGCGGTCACGTTGTCGCCGTTGATGACGACGCCAGTCTCGGCGGTGTTGACGGTCCAGCCGACGCCATTGCCATGGTCAGCCCGCCACGACCAGATGTCGTCGAGGATGACGTCGTCGCTGTTGACGATGAGGCTGGTCGTTGCCTTGCCGGCGGCTGCGCCACCGATGCGGAAGAAGACATCCTGCAGGGCTGACGGGTCGCTGTCATCGCCCTGGTTCTGGCCGTTACGGCTGCCGACCTGCAAAAGCACTGGAGACCTCTCGGCGCCGGCATCGAACAGGAGCCCCGAGAGCAGCACGCCGTGCTCGCCCGCAACGTTAATCGCGACATGCCCGTGCTCCGGGATCAGGGTTGGAATGCCTAGCCCGAGCACGATAGTGTCGGGCCTCGTGACCTCGATGGTGCGATCGAGCTGGTAGATGCCGGGCGTGAGGATGAGGTTCTTGCCGCGACGCAGAGCCTTGTTGATCGTGGACGCGGAATCAGATGGCCCCGCGACAAAGAAGTCGTCGATCGAGATGGAGGTTCCGGGCGTCTGGCCGGCGCCCCACGTCGTGCCGGCGGAGTTGTGCTGAACTGCCGGCACGAAGACTTTGAAATTGCCCTGGGAGTCCGTGTAGAGGAAGGGCGCCTCGCGGGTTACAGGACTGCTCGCCAGCGTGGTGAACGGGCCGCCGCATGATTTCTGGCTGGGGAAGCACTGAGCCGGAGCTCCCACAACGCCGGAGAACACCTGGTTCCAGACGCCGTTCGTCCACAGGTCGACCTTGCTGTTTCGCGTGATCCATTGCTGCTGCGAGCCATTGACCACGACGCTGCCGTCGAACTCCGAGTCGGCGATGAAACCACCGCTCGCGAACGACGGGGGAGTGCAGTAGTCCATGAGGGTCATGAACCCGTTGACGTGAACCCGGCGCATCGGTGCGGCCTGGGAGACCGCCCAGAATTCACCGCTGTAACAGCCAAAGTTGGGCGTGATCACATTGATGGTCAGGTTCGACAGTGCTCGCCAGAAGTTCACGAGAGCGGTGCAGTTGTTCGCACCGAAGCACTGGTTGCGGACATAGACCGAGCCATTGATCACGACATCGTTCGGAGAGATTCCGAGGCCCGCCACCGTCGTGTAGTAGCCGATCTGAAAATTCAGGGGATTCGCGCTCGACCCGTAAGTGCCGCGCTCGAACAGGAATGCGTACCGCTGCGTGCCGAACTGATTGGATACCTGCTGCGCCGCCACAGCGTCCACAGTCGCCTGGATCTCGCTCTGAGGCATACCTGGATTGAAGATGTAGACGTTCGGGCCGAAGTTCGGCTGGCCCGACCCGGGAGTATCCGCGGACGCCGTGGTGGCAAACCCAACGGTGGTCGCCGTCAGAACCAGGGCAACCAGCGACCATCGCGAAAGCAATTTCCGAAATCTCATCTGCTCATCTCCCCATCAACCTGAAACTGCGTTCGTAACCCCACATCGGCACTGGCCCTCCCCTACCTCATCGCAGCACCACCTCAGCGGCGAGCCTCAGGTCACGCGACGACCGGGCCGCGCGCAACCTGTACGTTCCGGGCTGCCAAACCCACTCGCGCCGGCCGCCATCGAAGCGCGCGAAAGAACGTGCCGGGACGCTCAATCGGGCCTCGGCCTGCTCGCCGGGCTCGGCGCTCACGCTCGAGAATGCGGCGAGGACGCGGACAGGCCGGCTGGGGTCGTCATCCGGTCCCTCGAGGTAAAGCTGGACGACCTCCCGACCGGCGCGATCGCCCGAGTTGCGCACGGTCGCGATCAGGGTCAGGTCCTGACCCGCGGTGATCGACTGGACGGCCGGTGCCAGTGACTCGTAGCTCCAGTCGGTGTAGCCCAGGCCGTGGCCGAAGGAGAAGTGGGGCTCGAGCCCCGTCCTGTCGTAGCCGCGATAGCCGACGAGCAGGCCTTCCGCGTAGGCGAGCTCGCCGGCGACCGGGTCGGCTCTCAGCACGGGTGAGTCGGCCTCGGCGCGAGGCACGGTCACCGGGAGCCGTCCCCCTGGCTCGACCGTCCCGGTCAGCACGTCGGCCAGCGCCTCGCCGAATGCCTGCCCTGGGAACCACGCCTGGATGACGGCCGCGACCTCCTCCGCCCACGGCATCAGCACCGGCATCCCGGAATTGACGACGACCACCGTGTTTGGGTTGGCGGCAGCGACTCGCCTCACGAGCTCGTCCTGGCGACCGGACAGCGCCATGGTGTCCTTGTCGTAGCCCTCGCTCTCGGTCCCGTCAGCGGAACCGACCACAACGACGGCCAGGTCAGCGGCGGCGGCGGCCCGAACAGCGTCTTCGATCAGGGTCTCGTCGTTCAGCTGCGGGGTGATACCCAGCCGCATGCTGGCGAAACCGCCCTGATGTCCTCTCGCATTCGGTCGATGCTCGATCCGGATGTCCACCTCACGACCCGCCTCGAGCTCCACCGGGATGCGCACCTCCGGCGGCCGTGAAAGGGCTTCCACCGCATCGCGGGGGGTCAGGGTCGTGGCCTCGGCGAGCAGCGTGCCGTCGAGAAATACCCGGAGCAGGCCGACGCCCGCGGCGCCGAGCATGTGCGGGCCGTTCGTGGCGGCGCGGTAGCGGGTACGCATGACGACCTCCGAACCAGGGAAGTGCACCGCTTCGGGCAAGCCATCCCACCAGGTCACGGTGCTGGTGGGGAACGGAGTGTCATGCACGATCGCGCCGCCGGCGACGCGCACCTCGAGGCGCACGCCAGGCGCTCCGGTCACCGGGTCGTGGAAGCTGCCGTCGCTGGGGGCTGCGGTGGTGGCGCTTGTGACGCAGCCCTGGCTCATGGTGACAAAGGCGTCGAAAGCGTCGCCGAGCGCCTCCGCGAGACGCATGCCCACGACCGGTAGTACACGCACGCTGCCACCGCCCTGAGTTTGCGGGTCGATCGCGTTGGGGCCGATGAGCGCAACCTTCTCGACGCTTCCGGTCGAAACGGGAAGCAGGCCGCGCGGGTTGCTGAGCAGCACGAAGGACCTCGCGGTCACGTCGCGCATGAGCACGGGGTCCACCAGGGCTCTCGGCGCGGATGCAACCTCGTGCAATGCCCCGCCGTCGAGCGCGCCGTTGAGCGCCCCCACCCTGCGCGCGAGCGCGAGCAGCCGCGCGACCTTGTCGTCGATGTCCGACTCGGGCACCTGTCCCGCACGCACGGCGGCAAGCAAGTGGTCGCCCCACGGGCCATGGGGTCCCGGCATCACAACGTCGAGGCCTCCGGTGGCGCTTGGCACCGTGGTCCGGGTGGCGGACCAGTCCGAGACCACGACTCCGGAGAACTCCCACTCCGCCTTGAGCACGTCGCGGAGCAGGGTCGAATTCGTCGTCATGGCGGTTCCGTTTACCGAGTTGTAGGCCGCCATGATCACGGCGACGTCCGCCTCGGCGACGCAGGCCTCGAAAGGCGGGAGGTAGACCTCCCGAAGAACCGTGTCCGAGATTCTCGCGTCATAGGTGCGGCGCTCCGTCTCGGAGTCGTTGGCGACGTAGTGCTTAGCGGTCGCCCCCACGCCGGCTTCCTGCACGCCGCGCACGTAGGCCACCGCGAGTCGCGTGGTGAGCAGCGGGTCCTCGGAGAAGCATTCGAAACCGCGGCCGCTGAGCGGAGTCCGGACGAGGTTTACGGTCGGGGCCAGGAGCACATCGACGCCTCTCGCACGGGTCTCCTGGCCGAGCGCGAAAGCGAGGTCGTGAACGAGCTGGTCGTCCCAGGTCGCGCCAAGCGCGATTGGACAGGGCAGCGATGAAGATGGACTTCGCGCATCAAGGCTCGTGCCGCGAACGCCTGCCGGCCCGTCGGACATGACGATCGGGCGCAGCCCGACGGCGCTCTCTCCGTGCAGCCGCCACGAGTCCGCCCCGGTCAGCAGACGGACCTTCTGCTCGAGGCTCAGACGCGCGACGAGGCGTTCCTCTTCGCCGGGAATCCCGGCGGTGTCGTGGATCACGGGCGGGACGCGGCCGGCACAATGCCGGCCGCGCCGTGAGTTTTCAAATCGGTTAGGAGACCGGCTTGAGCTGCATCAGGATGTAAGGCATCTGCGGGTCGCTCGGTGAAGGGTTCATGTATGGGTGCGACTGGTTGGGCCAGCCTGTGTACTTGGCGCTGCTGAAGACGTTCCAGTCGGCCCCGTAAAGCAGGGGAGCGTCAGGAACTTCGGTCGACATGATCTTCTCGAGCTGCTGCACGATCGGATAAAGGGTTGCGGTGTCACTGGGGTTGGTGCTCTCGTACTTCCGGAGAGCCGCGTCGGCGTCGGCGTTGGACCAGCCCTGGTAGTGCGCGACCGAGTTCGCGTCCTTGCTGTCGAACCAGTTCTGGAACTGGATGTAAGGGATGCTGCCACCGCTGCCCCAGTGGATGGCGGTCTGCCACGCGGCGGGGTTCGACGTGATGTTGGTGTTCCAGTCTGAGTAGCCCTGGGCCGGCTTGGTGGTCACGTCCATGCCCAGTGGCTGGAGCTCCTGCGACATCAGAGCGGCGTTTTCCCAGTAGTCGGAGAAGGGAACGGGGTCGTAGACGGAGAACTTGATGATCTGACCGCCTTTGGTCCAGCAGTTGGCGGTGTTGCTGCCGTCGCAGTTTCCGCCTGACTTGAAGGTTCCGGCGCTGCTGTCGTACTTGGAGGTGGCAGGTGGGGCCCAGCCCGCGCCCTTGAGGATGTCGTAGACGTCCATCCCCGCGGGCAGGTTCATGGCTTTGGCCGTCGCCGCGTCAGGCACGCTGCCGCTGATGGATAGGTCGTTCTTCATGCTGCCGTCGCTCGGAAGGAAGGCAGCCTGGTTCGGCAGGATCAGTCCGCTCGATGAGCTCGCGGGCTGCTCGTAGCCGGACTCGCCCAGGAGCGCCAGGGCGTTGCGGTCGATGCCGTAGCTGATCGCCTTGCGCACCGCCGCTTCACCGATTCCCGTCGCGCCGCCGTTGCCGGGGTTCAGGTTGAACCAGAGAGTGACGGTGCTGCCCGCGGCAAACCATGCGTGGTTGGTCAGCGGGTTGAGGTTGACGAAGTTGGCGTAGACGTTCGGGATGTCATTGCCCGCCCAGTCCAGCTGGCCGCTCACGAGGGCGTCGCTGGCTGCGGCGTTGGTGGCGATGGCCGGCGTCCAGATCGCGGATTCCGGCGGAGTCCCGCCCCAGTAGTTCGCGTTCGGCTTCCACTTGATGATTGAGCTCGAGTAGCTGTCCAGCATGAACGGACCGGTGCCCAACGGAACCTTGATCGTCACCGTCGGGTCCGTGGCGATCTGGTTCGCCATCGACGCCTTGAGCATGAAGGTGTTGCTGAGGATGTTGAACAGTCCCGTGTACTGCGCTGACGCAAAGTGGAGAGTCACGTTGTTGCCGCTGACCGTGGGCTCCGACGCCTGGGTCGGAACGCCGCGGGTGTTGGCCTTCGGGTTCTGCAGCATCTTGAAGGTTGCGGCGACGTCGGCCGGCCCGAAGCCCGAGCCATCGCTGAACTTCACGTTCGGGCGGATCGTGACCTGCAGGTCCTTACCGCCGTTCTGGAACGCATATGCGGTCGCCAGCCATGGGTGTTCGCCGGCTGCGGTGGCATCGAGCTGGTCGAACTCGAACAGCGGCTCGTTGACTATGCTCCGCGTGCCCATGCTGGACGAGACCGAGTTGTTGTCATACGGGTTGAAGTCTTCCGAGAAGGTGACGCCGGTGGTCGGCTCCGCGATCAGGGGTTTTCCTCCCGATGTCGTCGATGTGGAGGTCGAGTTGCAGCCGGCTGCAAGCAGCAGCGCTGCAATCCCGACCACGCCTGTCAATGCTGTCCGATTCATCTATCTGTCACCTCCGTGACATTGCGAATTTTGTTGACGGCAACTCGTTCGAACGACGCCAAACCCCGAAAGGGCGGCGACCGAAACGCCAGACGCAGATCCATCCTTCCTCACCTCTTTTTCGATTCCTTGTGGAGTGGTTCGCCTGCGGTCACGAGCAAACCGTTTTCGCTGGCCTGTCGTTGGGCCGGGTCGACGTGAAGCCAGCACGCAGCGGTGTGGCCCGGCGAGACGGTGATGCTCGGCGGCACCTGGCGCTTGCAGATGTCCATGGCGAAAGGACATCGCGGGTGAAACCGACACCCGCTCGGCGGGGCGCTCAGGCTTGGTGGTGCTCCGCGGTCCTCGATGTGCGGCGGCTCCGTGCGGTCGGGGTCGGGCGCGGCCGCGAGCAAGAGCTGCGTGTAGGGGTGAGCCGGGCTGTCGGTCAGGCTCACGCTCGAGGCTGACTCCACCAGCTGGCCCGCGTACATGACGACGATCGTGTCGGCGAGGTAGCGCGCCGATGCGATGTCGTGGGTGACGTAGAGGATCGCCAGTTTCTCCTTGTCGCGAAGGTCGGCGAGCAGGTTTAGGACGCCCAGGCGAATCGAGACGTCGAGCATCGACACGGGCTCGTCGGCGATCAGCACCCGCGGACGCACCGCCAGCGCTCGAGCGATGGCCACCCGCTGCCGCTGGCCGCCCGAGAGCTCGTACGGAAATTTGCCGGTGAAGTTGTCGGGGGGCTTCAGAGAGACGCGGCGCAGCAGGTCCGCCACCGCCGCATCCACCCCGCCGTTGGCCATGTGGTGGATCTGGAGGGGCCGGATGAGGTGATGCCGGACCCGGTGCACCGGATTCAGCGAGGCGAACGGGTCCTGGAAGACCATCTGGACCTGGGCGGCGTAAGAGCGCGGCCTCCCGGATGGCGCCGGCCGCCCGTCCAGCAGGACCTGGCCCGCGTCGGGTTTGATGATCCTGGCCAGCAGGCGGGCGACCGTCGTCTTGCCGGCGCCGCTCTCCCCCACCACGGCGGTGACCTTGCCGGCGTCGAGGCGCACGGACACGCGGTCGACGGCGTTGACCGGGACCCTCCGCGCCAGCGGCCCCCGACCCTTCTTGACCCAGAAATGCTTGGTCAGGTCGCGACCTTCGAGGACCGGGGTTGTCGTGCTCACCGTGCGCGGACCTCCACGGGAACCGGCTCGGGTCGCGCCAGCTCGGTGGGAACTCTTGCGTCTCCCCTGTGCAGCCAGCAAGCGACGTCGTGTCCACTGGTACCAGTCGGCTCGAGCTGCGGCACCTCGTGCCGGCACTGGTCCATCGCCCACTTGCACCGGGGATTGAATGCACACCCGGTCGGGAGGGCTCGCAGGTCTGGCGGCGACCCCGCGATGCCTTCCATCCGAGCGCGTGCGCCGTGCATCGGGGGAAAGCAGTGGAGCAAACCGTGCGTGTATGGGAGTCGCGGAGCGTGGAAGAGGGAGGCCGCCGGCGCGCGCTCCATCAGCCGGCCCGCATACATCACCGCAATCTCGTCCGCGATCTCCACCAGCAGCGAGAGGTCGTGTGTGATGAAGAGCGCCGCGAAGCCGAGACGGTCGCGGAGGGCGATCAGCTCCTCGAGGATTTCGCGCTGGGTGACGACATCGAGGGCGGTGGTCGGCTCGTCCAGGATCATGACC
>VBHX01000092.1 GCA_005879945.1 Chloroflexota bacterium
AGCGTGGCCGCGATCGCCCAGGCGAGGATTCCGACCGCCACGCCGAGAGCCGACATCGTCGATGCGCGCGGGCCGGTGGTCAGGGCGTTGCGGATGATCAGCGCGGTGTCGGGGCCGGGCGTTGCAATCAGCAGCCCCGACAGCGCGACCCACGCGATCAGCCGACCATCGAGCTCCATCCACTACGACCCCGGTGTTGGCTTCGGCCGCGGAAAGAGCCGCACGATCTTCGCGTAGTCCTCTGGCGTGTCGATGTCGTCGAGGCGGTCGAGAGCCGGAACGATGTCGACCAGCTCCGGCCTCCTATCGAGGACCTGGCGCGCCCCGGAATCACCCTCGAGCGTCATGAGCTCATCCCACAGCTCGCGCCCAAGCACGACCGGCGGCGTCCATCTATCACCGGATGCGCCCGACACCGCCACCGCGGGCCTCGCTCCCTCGCGCCGCCAGGCGCGCGTCAGCATCGCGACCGACCGCGAACCCACCATCGGCTGATCCCCGAGCATCACAAGCGCGGCCTCCATGTCGGGTCGCATGGCGCGGAGGCCGGCCTGGAGCGAAGACGCCATGCCAGTGTGCGCGTGCGGATTGTGGACGAGCTCGGCATCGCCCCCGACCACCCGCCTCACGTCTTCGGACGAATAGACCACCAGGATCTGGTGGCAGCCGCCGTCCGATGCGGCCTCGACCACCGACTTGACCATTGGCCGCCCATCGAATTCCAGCAGGAGCTTTTGCGAGCCAGGCATGCGCGAGCTCGAGCCCGCCGCGAGCACGATCGCGCCTACGGGCAGCAGCGCATCCGCGAGGCGATCAAAGGGCGGCGTCGCCGAGCGAATCCATTCGACATCGGCCTCAGCGCGCAGTGCGATCTCGGCGAAGTCGCGTAGGCGCGCGCCGTCAGAGTCGACGAGGAACAGCCGCCGGCCTGCGAGCACGCTCAAGTCTCGATCCTCTTTCGGCATGCCCACGATGGCCACCGCCCGGCAGTCCGATCGGGCCGCCGCATGCTGCAGGCCGGCCTCGAGATCACGGCCGCGGACGACCACGCTGTGCGGCCCTTCGGGCTCCCGGTACGTTCGACCCCGGATGGGCAGCTCGAGGTCGCTCATGACGAAGACGGCCATCCCCAGAATATGGCAGACGTGACGGGATTCCGAACCCATACCCGGGCACGTCTTAATCTCTTTAGGTGCCAATCATCGGTGCCCACGTCGACTCGTCCGGCGGGCTGCACCTCGCCTACGAACGCGCCAAGGCCATGGGGGCCGAGGCGATCCAGGCCCACCCCACCCCTCCTGGCTTCTGGGGCTCGCCAAAGCTGGACGAGACCCGGATCTCGACCTTCAAGGAGGCCGCCGCGAAGTTCGGCCGCCCACCCTTCTACTTTCATGCCGTCTATCTGATCAACCTGGCCGGCGACGACCCCACCATGCGCTCGCGATCGGAGAGCACCCTCACCGGTTACCTGAGGGCTGCGGACGAGCTGGGCGTCAACGGCGTCATCTTCCACACCGGGTCGCACAAGGGCGCGGGCTTCGAGGCTCGCCTCCCTTCGATCCTGGAGCACATCAGGAAGGTCCTCGAGCGCGCGGAGCCGAAGACGGCCCGACTCCTGATCGAGAACAACGCCGGCCTTGGCGGCTGCGTCGGCGCGCGCTTCGAAGAGATCGCGCGCATGCTCGACGGCTTGAAGGATCCACGAGTAGGTGTTTGCTTCGACACCTGCCACGCTTTCGCCTCGGGCTACGACGAGCGGACGCCGGCAGACGTGTCGAGGACCATCGACGAGCTCGATCGAGTCATCGGCCTCAAGAACGTCGAGGTCATCCACAGCAATGACTCGGTCACGGGTCTCGGGTCCAACCGAGACCGCCACGCCAACATCGGCGATGGTCAGATCGGCGCTGAAGGCTTCAAAGCGCTGCTCCATGAGCCGCGCCTGGCCAAGCTGCCGTTCATCCTCGAGGTCCCCGGAGCCGGCAACGGCCCGGATGCCGAGCAGGTTGCCGTCCTCCGAGGACTCGCTACTGGCTAGGAGCTCCGGGCTCCTAAGCGACCTGCGAGCTATGGTCGTCGTGGTGCGTCACCATCGTTGGCCGACGCCGTGGCGGTCGGTGGGCGGCCAGGCCCGCGAGCCACCAGATCCTGGCTGCAAGCCGCATCAGGTCGGCAAACGCAACCCTGGTTTGGCGCGCCATGAGACGGCTGTTCTCCATCTCGCGCTGCAGGTCCTTTAGGCGCTGCCAGGCTACCTCTTCGTTCAAATACGGGTGCATGTCCATCCTCCTATAACCAGTCTAGATAGTACGATAGTTATTATAACTGGTTAAAGGTGATTGGGAGTTACCTCTATAATCCGCTTTGTTATGGCCGATCGAGAAAACGCAACCGGCGTTTTGGGATTGGTGCAGGCCTTCGTCAACACGGTCGACCTGCAGGACGGCCCGGAGGAGCTCACGGACCCAAACACGCTCGTGGCGTGGCTGCGTGCACACAGCCTTATGGAGCCAGGGTCGACCGCAAGCGAAGCAGATCTGAAACACGCGATCGCACTGCGGGAGGCCATCCGAGGCCTGATCGGAGCCAACTCGGGCGGCAAGGTCTACCCCCTCGACATCGCCACCCTCAACGAAGCGGCCGCTGCCAGCCGGCTGCGGGCGCGCTTCGGTGCCGATGGCCGGTCCAGGCTGGAGCCCGAGGCGGACGGAGTGGCCGGGGCGATGGGCCGAATGGTCGCGGCGGTATTTGCCGCGATGGCGGACGAAAACTGGAGTCGCCTCAAGCTGTGCGGCTCCACCACCTGTCGCTGGGCCTTCTTCGACATGTCGCGCAACCACTCGAGCCGGTGGTGCACGATGGCCTCCTGCGGCAATCGTCAGAAGGCCAGACGATTCCGCGAGCGGGCGAAAGCGGGGGCCTAGCTCATACCTGTGGGGTCCCCGCGCGTACGCGCGGGAGCGACCGGACCTCCCGCATGAAGGACCCCGAGCCGCCAAATCGGACCGCGGTGATCTCGGCCAGGATGCCCAGGGCCGTCTCCTCCGCCCCGCGGCCGCCGAGGTCAAGGCCCACCGGACCATGAACGCGCGCGATCTGGTCCTCGGTGAAACCTTCCTTGCGCAGAGCTGCAAACCGGTTCTCGTTCGTCTTGCGGCTGCCGATCGCGCCGACGTAACCCACGTCCTTGCCCAGCACGGAGCGCAACGCTGGGAGGTCGAACTTGGGGTCGTGGGTGAGGATGACGACGTAAGTGGAGTTGTCGAAGGTTAGTTTCGACGCGGCCTCGTCGGGCCACGCCACGATGATCTCGTCGGCTTCGGGAAAACGGTCTTTGGTGGCAAACTTCGCCCGAGCGTCGACGACTGTGACCCGATAGCCCATCAGCTTGGCGAGCCGGTGGAGAGGAATCGCGATGTGGATCGCCCCCACGATGATGAGGTGGGCCGGCCGCCTGAACGGCTCGATGAACCAGTCGCCTTCGCGACGCGCAAGCTCGGATCCCGAGGGCGTGCCTTCGGCGACCACGGTCTCCCCTGTCACCAGGTTGGTGCGCAGGGTGGCTGGTCGGTTCTCATCAAGCAAAGTGATCAGCTGCTGGTGCACCGGGCCGAGCGGCTGCACGAACACCTCGATGTGACCGCCGCACGCAAGGCCGACCGAGAACGCCAGGTCGTCCGCGACCCCGAATGCGGCCAGATTGGGCCGTTCTGACTTGAGCACCTTCTGCGCTTCCTCGAAGACCGCGCCTTCGATGCAGCCATTCGAAACCGAGCCGGCCATCTTGCCGGACCGCGTGACGACCATCTTCGAGCCGAGCGGGCGCGGGCTCGAGCCCCACGTCTCGACGACAGTCGCCAGGGCGATCTCCTCTTTGTCCGCCGTCCATGACGTGAGCTCGCTCAGTACTTCGCGCATCTCACCCTCTCCCTCGTGCGGGCCGTCTGTCGAGGCTTGCGAGCAGCCTGCCGAGGTCGTCGAGCGCATCCAGGTTGTGGGCGGCCAGAAAGTCGTCGCAGTAGGGCAGCGCCGCCGCCATACCTCGCGTCAGCGGCTCGTAGCCCTCCGAACCGAGCAGCGGGTTAAGCCACACCAACCGGTGTGCCGAGCGCCGCAGGTGCACCAGCTCCGCGGCAAGCTGCGTGGGATCGCCGCGATCCCACCCGTCGCTGACGATGATCACCACCGCGCCATGGCCGAGCACGCGCCGAGCCCAATGACGATTGAAATCGGCGAGCGCATCTCCGATTCGCGTGCCGCCGCTGAAGTCGTGAACGCCCTTGCTGACAGAAGCCAGCGCGCGATCAAGATCGCGCTGGCGCAGGAGGCGGGTGATTCGCGTCAGCCGCGTCGAGAACACGAACGCCTCGAGGTCCTCGCGGCGCCCGATCGCGTGCGCAAAGATCATGAGCAGACGGGAGTAGCGCTCCATCGATCCGCTGACATCACAGACGAGGATGAGCGGGCGTCGGCGCATCCTCGGGCGGCGGCGGAAAAGCTTCACCAGCTCGCCGCTCGAACGAATCGCATGGCGGGCGGTCCGCCGGAGGTCGATCCTCCCTGACCGCGCGGCTCGGAGCCGGCGCGTCCGCCGCTCGGCCACACGCCAGGGCGCCTGCTCGAGCAGGCGTCGGACCTGCTCTGTCTCCTCCCAGGTCATGGTGTCGAAGTCTTTGTGACGCAGCAGCTCTTCGGCGCTGTAACCGCTGGAGGTCGCCGGCACGGCACGCACATCCTGCTCCCGATTCATCTGCGAACTGCTCAGGCCCAGCGCGTTCGCCCAGGCCTTCGCACGCTCCGGCGCCATCGGCAGCGGTCGCGCGCGACCGGGAATCGCCCCCGCGACCGTGCGCGGGTCCGGTGGCGCCCAGAAAATGTCAAAGGCTGCCTCGAACGTCGCGATGTCGTCCTTCCTGCTCACGAACACGGTTCGCAATGCGCTGCGGAAATCACGCTCCTGTTTGAGGTCGATGAAGGTGAGGGCGCGGGTTGCATCGGTGAGCCTGCGTGGACCGGCCTCGAGCCCGGCGTCGTGAAGCAGCCTGGCGAACGCGCTCAGGCGCGGGAGGAGATCCGGAGCCTCAAGCACGCTGCGCCTTCTCGACCATGGCCGGGACCTGCTCGCGGATCCGCTCCAGATCCTCCTGGTACTTGAGCGCGGCGCCCAGCGTCGCGTCCACGAGGGCGGCATCGATGCGGGTCGCGCCCAGCGCGGCGAGCGATCGCGCCCAATCCAGCGTCTCCGCGACACCCGGCACCTTGTAGAGCTCCATGGTCCGAAGACCCTGGACCAGAGCGGCGACCTCGCGGGCGAGCCCCTGGGCGGCCTCCGGCGCGCGGGCGCGGACGATCTCGACCTCCTTCTCGAGGTCTGGGTAGTCGATCCAGTGATAGAGGCACCGCCGCTTGAGAGCGTCGTGCACCTCACGGGTCCGGTTGGAGGTGATGACGACGAAAGGCGGCCTCTTGGCCCTGATGGTCCCCAGTTCCGGGATCGAGATCTGGAAGTCAGAGAGCAGCTCGAGCAGAAACGCCTCGAACTCCTCGTCCGACCGATCGATCTCGTCGATCAGGAGGACGGGCGGCGTGGCGTCGTCGTTGTCGATCGCGTCCAGCAGCGGGCGCCGGAGCAGAAACTCCGGGCTGAAGATCTCGCGCTCGGCAGTCCTGCGATCCTCGCCTTCGCCGAGCAGGCGGATGTGGAGCAGCTGGCGGGGGTAGTTCCACTCGTATACGGCGTGGGCGAGGTCGATCCCCTCGTAGCACTGCAGCCGAATGAGCCGCGCGCCGAGGACCTCGGCCATGACCTTGGCGGCCTCCGTCTTGCCGACGCCCGCCTCGCCCTCGATGAACAGGGGCTTTTGGAGCTCAAGGGCGAGGAATATGGACGTGGCGAGGCCGCGGTCGCCTATATAGCTCCGCTCGCGAAGGCGTCGCTCGACATCGTCGATGCTCGCCGGAGCGCTCATGACGTCAACAGACTACCGACCGACTAGCCTGCTTGTTCTATCGCCCTCCGAGTCAGGACCCGCGCGAGGTGCTTCTTGTACTCCGGGCTTGCCCGCAGGTCGCCCGAGGGATCCAGCCCGTCGGATGCGTGCTGGGCCGCCTCCTCGACTTTGGCGCCGCTGTGCAGGGCATCCTCGACTGCCTTCGCACGCACCGGCGTCGGACCGACATTGGTGAGCCCGATGCGCCACCCGCCGTTCATCTTCTGGGCGGCCGCGCCGACGATCGCCCAGTCGAAGAGGCGGCGGCGGAACTTGATGTACTTGTGGGGTCCGTTGGCCACCGGGAAAACGACCTCGGTGACGATCTCATTGACCGCCAGCGGCGTCGTGAACAGGTCCTTGAAGAAGTCCTTCGCCTGGATCGTCCGCTTGTTGGTCACGACCTCGGCGTCGAGCATAAGCGCGATCGTCGGGTAGTCGCCCGCGGCGTCGGCATGCGCGACCACGCCGCCCATCGTGCCCATGTTGCGGACCTGGTTGTCTCCGACCTCGCCGGCGACCTCCGCGAGGATGGGCAGATTGTCCTTGACGACGTGGGAGTTGTTGATGTCGACGTGGCGCGCGAGCGCGCCGACGTGCAGCTTTGAGCCCTTGACCTCGATGTTTTCGAGGCCCTTGATCCCGTTGATGTCGACGAGCGCCTTCGGCTGGGCGAGGCGCAGGCGCATGAGCGGGATCAGGCTGTGCCCGCCGGCGAGCACCTTTGCGTCTTCACCGTACTTGTCGAGCAGCTTCGAGGCCTCCTCGACCGAGGTGGCGTGGGAGTATTCGAATGCGGCGGGGATCACCTGCGTGCCTCCTTTCCGTCATGGGAAGTGCCGCGCGCCGTTTGGATCTGTTTCCAGATCCGATCGGGGCTCGCAGGCATGTCGATATGCTTGATGCCAAACGGGGACAAAGCGTCGACGATCGCGTTGATCACCGCCGCGCTGGCTGCGATCGTGCCGGCCTCGCCGATGCCCTTCACGCCGAGCTCGTTGGTCGGACTCGGAGTGATTGTGTGATCGAGCTCGAACATAGGGAACTCATTGGCGGTGGGAACCAGGTAGTCGGTGAGGGTGGCGGTCTTCATCTGACCGGACTCATCGTCGTAGGCGACCTCCTCATAGAGCGCCTGCGCGATGCCCTGCGCGATGCCACCTTGAACCTGGCCGTCCACGATCATGGGGTTGATGATGTTGCCGCAGTCGTCGACCGCAACATAGCGCTTGAGATCGGCGTTGCCGGTCTCGGGGTCGACCTCGACGATCGCGATGTGTGTTCCAAAGGGAAACACGAAGTTGCTCGGGTCGTAGTACGCGACCGCCTCGAGGCTCTGCTCCATGCCTTCCGGCAGGTTCATGCCAAAGGACGCAAAAGCGATCTCGCCAAGCGCCTTTCGTTTGTCGGGGCTGCCCTTGACGTAGAACTGGCCCTGCTCGAAGACGACGTCTTCCTCGGCAGCCTCGAAGATGTGCGCGGCCAGTTTTCGAGCTTTGTCAACGACCTTCTTGCTCGCCTTGTGGACCGCCATACCGCCCACTGCCAGCGAGCGGCTCCCGTACGTGCCGTAGCCGAAGGCCGGACCTTCGGCGGTGTCGCCGTGGTGCAGCTCTACCATGTCGTAGGGCACGCCGAGGGTGTCTGCCACGATCTGGGGGAAGGTGGTGTCGTGTCCCTGGCCGTGTGAGTGGGTGCCGACGTAAACGGCGACCGAGCCGGTAGGAAAAACACGCACCTGCGCAGCCTCGACGAGTGCGATGCCACCGGTCGCCGGCGCAGTACCAGCGCTCGGCCCGAAGCCGCAGATCTCTATCCAGCTCGAAAGACCGATCCCGAGGTAACGCCCTTTCTTGCGGCCTTCCTCCTGCTCCTTGCGGAGCTTCTCGTAGCCGGCCATCTGGAGTGCTTTCTCCAGCGCCTTCTCATAGGCGCCGGAGTCGTAGATCAGCCCGAAGTGACTGGTGTGCGGGAAGTCCGTGATGAAGTTCTTGCGCCGAATGGCCGCCGGGTCCATCTTGATCGCGTCGGCGAGGAGGTCGATCATGCGCTCGCAGAGGTGCGTGGCCTCCGGGCGACCGGCGCCGCGGTAGGGGTCAGTTGGAACGCGGTTGGTGAGCACGCCGACCGTGCGCGCGCCGATGTGCTTCCAGTTGTAAGCGCCACCAGAGAGCAGGCAAGAGTTCGCCTGGAACGCACTGAAGGTGCCCATGTAGGCACCGATGTCCATGTACTGGATCACCTTGAGAGCCACCAACGTGCCGTCTTTCTTGACGCCGGCCTCAAGGTCGAAGATCATGCCCCGGCCGTGCGTGGTCGTCTGCAGCGACTCCGTTCGCGTCTCTATCCATTTCACCGGCCGCCCGCTGAGCTTGGCCGCAGCGGGAACAAGCCAGTCCTCGGAGTAGGGACTAATTTTGCTGCCGAAACCGCCACCGACGTCAGGCGAGATGACCCGCACCCTGGTTTCGGG
Source organism: Chloroflexota bacterium (assembly GCA_005879945.1). GTDB lineage: Bacteria > Chloroflexota > Dormibacteria > Dormibacterales > Dormibacteraceae > UBA10449. The sequence goes on from VBHX01000092.1 coordinate 8,464, forward strand.
CAGGCCCATCGCTCCGGCGAGAAAGAGACGGACGAAATGAGGGTTCTGGCTCGACATCCAGACCGTCAGCGTGCCGTCCCCTCTCGAGTATTCCGCAAGCACGCCGCGTGGCTCCATGGGGGTTGGCGCCAGGCGCTGCTGGAGGATGCGTTGCTTGATGACAACGTCAGCCTCCTTCATGACGGCAACGTCGTCCGGGATGTATGTAAGGTCCCACCCGAGGTTGTCTGCAGCGCCGGAATGGACCTTGGGGCTCTTGGCGTCGAGTGCCTTCTCGAGATCCATCACGGCCGGGAGCTGCTCATAATCGACGTCGATCAGACTGGCCGCGTCGGCGGCTCCGTACTTGCTCTCTGCCAGCACCACAGCCACAGGCTCGCCCTGATACACGACCTCTTTGTCGGCGATCGGGAAGTGCGGCGGGATCTGATTCTTCTCGGCCACGAAAGAAGGGGTCACCGGGATGGTCCCCGAGAGAACCTTCGCGAAGTCCTTGTGAGTGTAGATGGCGACGACGCCGGCCGCCTTCGAGGCCTGGGTGATGTCGATGCTCCTGACGCGTGCGTGGGCGTGCGGGCTGCGGACTACCGCGAGGTGGAGCGTGTGCGGGCGGGTGAAGTCGTCGACGTAGTGGCCCTCGCCGCTGACGAGGCGCGGGTCTTCGCGACGATGAATCTTGGCTCCGATCATGGTTGTGATTGCCATCGGCTCAGCTCCTCTTGGCGGCGGCCGCGCGCTCGCCCGCCTTCTCGGTGGCTCCGCCCATCATCGCCGCCGCCGATTTGACCGACTTGATGATGTTCACGTACCCGGTGCACCGGCAGAGGTTGCCCTCCAAACCCTTTCGGATGTCGTCATCGGTCGGGTTTGGGTTCTGCGCCAGCAGGTAGGCGGCGGCCATGATGAATCCGGGCGTGCAGTAGCCGCACTGCAGTCCGTGCTCGTCCCAGAAAGCCTGCTGGAGAGGGTGCAGCTGGCCGTCGTGGGCGAGGCCCTCGATGGTGGTCAGGTTCTTGCCCTCAGCCTGGACTGCGAACATGGTGCAGCTCTTGACAGCCTTGCCGTCGACCAGGATGGTGCAGGCGCCGCACTGGCTGGTGTCGCACCCGATGTGCGTGCCGGTGAGGCCGACGACGTCTCTTAAGTAGTGGACGAGCAGGAGTCGAGGCTCGACCTCGTGCTCCTGCGGGTGGCCGTTGACGGTGGTGGCAACCTTATGCTTCATCGCGTCTCCTCCCAGTAGCCCAAGTGAGGCGCAATCGAGTGCGCCGGAGCAGCCAGCCAGCGGATGCAGTTACCGAACCCTTCTATTCGGCTACTTTTAGCTCTGAAATGCAACTAGAAAATTCCTTCGCGGTGGCAGCGCCTCCGGAGCGAGTGTTCGCCTATCTACTGGATGTCAACAAGATCGTCGGCTGCGTGCCTGGAGCAGAGCTTTCCGAGGTCGTCGATCCGACCACCTTCAAGGGCAAGGTCAAGATCAAGGTCGGACCGATCACGGTCGCCTACAGCGGCACGGCGCGGATCGTCGATCGGAACGACAGCGCCCATTCGGCGACCCTCGAAGCGGAGGGTCGCGAGACAACGGGACCGGGCTCGGCGCGGGCGAAGGCCTTCATGAGCGTGAGCGCAGACGGCGCCACTTCTGTGGTCAAGATCGTCACCGAGTACAACGTCGTCGGGCGGGTCGCGAACTTCGGTCGCGGGGTGATGGAGGATGTATCGCGGCGGCTGGTTGGCGAGATGTCAGCGTGCATCAAGGCCAACATCGAAGCCCCCGAGCCGAGCCCGAGCCCAGCCGCCGGGTCCGACGCTGGAACCACCGGTGGCGGCGCCGGGTCTGGCGCACCGGCCACTCCGCCAGCGCAAGCTCAGGTCGCCACCGCCAAACCGGTCAACGCGATCGGGCTACTTTTCTCCGTGCTCTGGGCGCGCTTGCGCGGCGCGTTCGGGAGTAAGACCTAAGGCCCAGGCAGGCCACCGGAAGATCGGTCCTGCTAGCCCAGATAGAGGCCGAGCATCTGGTCGCGGTTGACCCAGATCGTCGGCTGTGTCCAGCCTTTGCCTACCACCCCGATGATCGTCACGGTGACGTCCACCATGGGAAAGAATCGGCCCCTCATCAGCAGCTCACCGTGCATCTTCGGCTCGGTCGCCTTCGGAAACTCCGCGGCCCCGGTGACCATGAACGTGGTCGCTTGAAACATGGCGTAGCGGCGGATGACCTCTGGCTGGTCGGGCAGCGGCGCTTCCGCGTCGATCGTTCGGATGCCGCAAACCGCGGCTTTGTTGAACAGGCCCTCGGGGACGCCATTCAGCTGGACCGCGCCCGGCAGGAGGGGCTCGGCGCTCACATTGCGAAGGTGGAACAGCGGCTCGGAGTCGTTCATCGTCTCCCTGAGCCGGCCGCGGATCTGGATCTCCGCGGTGAGGCGCTGGTAGGTCGTCAACACGTCGACCTTTGTCCACGTGATGTTCGGGCTGACCGCTCCCATCTGCTGCGACATCCGACTAGCCCGGGAGGATAACTCCCCGGCTGCCAGAATGGGCCCGATGGAGCTAAGCGAGGCCCGTCAACGAATTCGCGAGCAAGCGGACCTGAACGCCTTCATCTCGGTCTCCGACGAGACCGGCAGCGGCACCGTCGTGGCGGTGAAGGACCTGATTGACGTGGCCGGAACGGTCACGACCGCCGGCGGGATCATCCTGCCTAAGGTGCCGGCGGCCGAGGACGCCCCGGTCATCAAGCACATCCGCGCTGCCGGCTGCGTCGTCGTCGGCAAGGCCAACCTGCACGAGTTTGCGTACGGGGTGACCAGCGTCAATCCCCACTACGGCCCCGTCCGCAACCCGCACGACCTGAGCCGGGTTGCCGGCGGCTCGTCAGGCGGGTCGGCGGTGGCTGTGGCCACTGGAATGTGCGATTGGGCGATCGGCAGCGATACCGGTGGATCGATCCGTATTCCGGCTTCCCTATGCGGCGTGGTCGGGTTCAAGCCCGCTCTTGGCAGCATCGACATCGCGGGCGTCATACCGCTCAGCCACTCCCTGGACACGCTCGGACCGATCGCACCCGACGTGGCGGGCGCGGCAGCCGCCTACTCGATGATGTCTGGCGAACCGTTAACGGCAACACCCATGAAAGCGCCGCGGCTCGGCGTGCCGGCGGGGTGGGTGACCGACCTCGATGACGAGACTGCGCGGACCTGGAAGCTGGTCTCGCGTGATGTTCCCGAGGTCGATTTCGTCGCCCGCGAAGATCTATTTCGTGCGGGACTGACGGTGCTGCTCGTCGAGGCGGCCGCGTACCACCGGCGATGGGCCGCTGAGTGTCCCGAGAAATATGGTGCTGACGTCATCGCCCTTATCAGGCGCGGGCTCGACGTGCTCGCGGTCGATTTCGAGGAGGCGCTGACAGCGCTCCCACGTTTGCGGCGGGAGGCAGCGCGCGCAATGGAAGACCTGGACGCCCTCATCCTTCCTACCACCGCGATCGTCGCGCCGCTTACTAACGGGGGCGCCGAGGTGCGCGAGCCCCTGGCGCGGTTCACACGTCCTTTCAACACGACCGGGCAGCCGGTGGTCTCGTTACCCGGCCCGTCGTCAGGGCTGCCGGTCGGGATTCAGGTAGCCGGTAGCAGCAACACCGACACCCTTCGAGCGGCACTGTGGCTCGAGCGCGAATGGAAGAGGTTCGCGGCTTGAAGTCCAAGGAACTCTATCCAGGGATATTCAGCCGCCATGCCGTCGCTTATCAGAGGCGACTGGACGAGGTCATGGCGCGCGGCGAGGCGCGCGGCCGCCAGCGAGTGATCGACGTCGTCGAAGCGCGGTCGGGGATGCGGATCCTCGACCTCGCTTGCGGTCCGGGCAACATGACAAGGCCACTCGCAGCGCGGGTCGCGCCGAGCGGCGAGGTGGTTGGGGTCGACCTCGCTCCGGGGATGATCGAGCTGGCCCGTTCCGCCGGCATCCAGAATGCTCGCTTCGAGGTCATGGACATCGAGGCCCTCGCATTTCCCGATGGGACTTTCGATGCCGCGATCTGCGGGCACGGCTTGCAGTTCGTCCCCGATCTCCCGCGGGCCCTCGGCGAGGCTCGGCGGGTGCTCAAGGATAGCGGCCGGCTGGTAGCCAGTGTTCCCGGCGCCCCCGTGAAGGATTCTGTTCGGGCCCTTATCGACGACGTTATCGAGCGGTGGCTGCCGGCTGCGCCCCGAGTTGCGGACGACCAGACCACCCGCGCCACCGTTGGAGATCCGGATGCCCTTCGCCAGGCGGCCATTGATGCCGGTTTTGCGGATGCCCGCGTTGAACAGGTGGAGGAGGATGTGCGCTGGGATTCTGCCGAGCATCTCGTGTCGATGTTGATGTCTTGGTGGGATTGCGCCTGCCGCCTGGAAGCAGTCGCCGCGGATCGGCGTGAGGCCTTCAGGAAGGATGCACTCGCGGCTGTGAAACTTGAGCACCCAGGCGCGATGACGATGACTGGCCGAAACCTGGTGCTCGTTGCTCAAAAGTGATGAGGTGTGCATCCGGCGTCGCGCTGGTCGTCTTTCTATCGGTTTCGTGCAGCAGCCAGGCCGCCAGCGTGCCGACTCCCAGCGCGATCTCATCGCCATCGCCATTGCCACCGCCCAGCCCGATCGCGTTCGGATCGCCGCAGTACCGCGCCCTCTGGGTCGACGCCTACCACGACGGCATGAAGTCGCCTGCGCAGGTGGAGAAGCTGGTCGCCGACGCGCATCGCGCCAACCTAAACGCGCTGATCGTGCAGGTGCGCAAGTCCGGCGACGCGTACTTCAACAAATCAGACGAGCCGCGTGCGACCGACATCCAGGGCCCGGCGGACTTCGACCCGCTCGCTTACGTGATCAGGCTCGCGCACGCTTCCGTCCCGCGCATCGAGGTTCACGCTTGGCTCAACACGTTCTTTGCGGGCGAATCCAGCCGCGTCTACCTCGACCACGGAACCGATTGGGGCAATCGTGCCAACGACGGTACCCTAAGCGGCTATCTCGATCCGGGCGTGCCCGAGGTTCAGATCTATACGCATCAGGTCTTCATGGATGTGGCGCGCAACTACGACGTGGATGGGCTGCACATGGACTTCGTGCGCTATCCAGGTGAGCTCTGGGGTTACAACCCGAATGCGGTAGCGCTGTACATGGAGGAGACCGGGACGCGGTCCGTGCCCACGTACGACGACGAGCGGTTCAAGGCATGGCGCCGCTCACGGGTGACAGCGTTTGTGCGTGACCTGCACGACGATCTCAAAAGCACCTTTCCGAGCATGAACCTGAGCGGTGCGCTGATCTGTTTCGGCGGCGGTCCCGCATCGCTTGCGGACTGGCCGCGGACCTCGGCCTACTCGTCGGTCTTCCAGGACTGGAAGAACTGGCTGACCAACGGCTACCTCGACTTCGGCGTGCCGATGAACTACGACAGCGACTGGAGCCCGCTCGAGAAGGGTTGGTTCGGACGCTGGCTGAATTTCGAGAAGGACTCCGGATTCGCATCTCGAATCATCACCGGGGTCGGAGCATTTTTGAACTATCCGGAAGAGACGCTGGCTCAGATCAACCGCGTGCTGGGCCCCTCCGCTCGCGGGAACCACGTCCTTGGGGTCGCGATCTATTCATATGGGTCGACATCGGTTTACGGCACCGACGACTTCTATGCGTACCCAGACCTGGCGGCGGGGTTGCCGCGCCAGCCTTACTTCGGCGGAATCCACGATGGTCCGTCGCTCACACAGCGGGCGCGAACGTTCAACGACTGGTTCATGACGCAGCTCTCACAGCCCGACTACTACAGGGACGTCAAGTACGGCTGGGTGCCGACGCAGCCTGTCTTCACACAGCCGGCGGAGGTCCCGCCGCTGTCGGGGTTGTGATCGCTGCTTCGACGGTGATGCACTGACGGTGCCTCCAGCCAGCCGGCTTCTGCGTTTGCTGGCGTTTGCGGTCCCGGCCGCGCTGTTGCTCGCCGGGGTGCAGCCGATCATGGGCGCGGCGACGGGGTCCATTGGTCCGCTGTGGGCCGCGCAGCTCGCCGCGCCTGCAATCGCAGCTGCAGCGGTGCTCTACGCAGTGGCGAAGCTCTTCGACCGCGGCGACATCGTCCAGCCGCCGTGGTACACGGCGTGGCTTCTGCTCCCGGGCGCGTTCCTGCTCGCAGGCGCCGCGTCGATGTGCATCTTCGGCGCCCTGTTCTACTTTCCGCTGATCGCGCCGATGATGTGGGCTCTGGTGGCGGCGGGCTCGGTGGCGTGGGCGGGCGCGATCGCCCGCAGCCTACGCGAAAAAATCAGCGCTCCAACCCTGGTTGTAAAGACGCGGATCCTAGCCCGAAGCACGCGAGTGCATCATCCCGGCCCCACCCATCAGCGTCCGCCGCAGATGCACCGCCACCCACATCCGATACGGTTTCCACTTCTCGGACAACGCCTCCAGCTCAGTGAGGGTCGGCTCTGCGTCGAGCCCATACTCGACGCGGATCGCGCCCATCAGACGCGGCTCCCTGGTTGGCAGCTCGTCCACAGCGCTCAGGGCCCGCAGCCGAATCAGCTGCGACCCGAACTCTCCGATTCCCGCCAATCGCTGCAGCCGCTCGAGCGCTTCCTCACGAGGCAGCGCGCGCAACATCTCCGTGTCGAGATCGCCCGCCAGTGCCGCGGCGGCCAGCCGGTTGAGATACTCGACCTTCCGCCCGAACAGACCCTTGAACGACTTCAGCACCTCCAACCGAGACGGCTCAGGAAACGTCCAAAGGCGATGCCCGTGCACATCGATCTCATGGCCGAGCTCGCGGCACATTCGGTCCTTTACCCCCTGGGCCTGCCGCATGTTGATGCGCGTCGACATCACGCACCAGGCTGCCGCCTCGTAAGCGTCTGACCAGTTCACCGGCCGAAAACCGGGAAACTGGCGCTGCAGCATCCCGACCACTCGATCCCGCTTCCCGACCTCGGGCCAGCCGCGACCATCGACGTCGAGGCTGAGGATGCGGGCGACGTGACGCTTGATGGCGCCGACATCGGCGCGCCCATAGACCTCGCCGCGAACCGAGCCTGATTCATCTTGCGTGAGGCACACCCCAACCGGGTTCCACCCGTCGTCGGTCAGGAAGGCCAGGTGGAGGTGACCGGTCTTAGTACCGCCCTCGGCCGGCGCTTTATGCCAAGCGCCGATGAAATTTGCGGACTCCTCCAACGAGTACGGGCCGAGTGGTCGAAGCTCAAACGTGCGGGTCGACGCTTTGGTCTTCATGTGGGGAAGCATGCGCGACAATTGCTGACATCTTGTGTCATCATTAAAAAAGAATGCGCGCCGATCGCGTGCTCGCCCTTCTTCTGCTGCTCCAGGCGCGTGGCCGCGTCACCGCAAGCGAGCTCGCAGACCGTTTGGAAGTCTCGAGGCGGACCGTGTACCGCGACGTCGACGCTCTGAGCACGGCCGGGGTTCCGGTCCGGGCCGATCGCGGCCCCAACGGTGGCATCGAGCTGATGGCCGGCTGGCGAACCGACCTCACCGGCCTCACGGCCACCGAGGTCGAAGCGCTTTTCACGTCAGCGGCCGGACCTCAGTTCGAGAGCGCGATGGGCAAGCTGGCAGCGGCGCTGCCCGGCGAAGGCGGCAGGCGGGCCGGCCGAATCCGGGAGCGCCTGCTGGTCGACTCGGCGGGCTGGGGTCGGCGAAGCCAATCGTCGCCGCATCTGCGCATGGTCCAGGATGCCGTCTTCGGCGATCGCCGCCTGCACATCGAATACCGCCGCGCCGAGGCGCAGGTGGTCTCTCGCGATGTCGATCCGCTCGGCTTGATCATCAAGGCCGGCGTCTGGTACCTCATGGCGGACGTCGACGGCGAGCGCCGCCTGTTTCGCCTATCGCGAATCGAGGCCGCGCACGCGCTTGATGAACCCACGCGACGCCCCAGGCGCTTCGACCTCGCCAAAGCGTGGCGCGAGCAATCGTCGCGTTGGGATTCCGGGCGCACCGGCTACGAGGTCGTGTTGAAGGTTGCCAATGCTGACGACCTGGCGCTGGTGCTGCGGGTCTCCGGTGATCGCGTCATCGGACGGCCGCGCGACGGAATCGTTCGCTTGACGTTTCCGGCCAAAGAACCTGCTGCTGCATTCGTCAGCTCGTTTGGATCGATGGTCGAGGTGACCGAGCCGCACGAGGTTCGCCTCGAACTGGCACGACGAGGCGCCGAGCTGGTGAGGTTGTATGGACGGGAAGGGAACCGCGTGAAAAACAACAAGGCCGGCCGCCCAGGGCGACCGGCCTCGTAAGTCTTAGCTCAGCTACGCAAGCTTGATGCGATTCGCGCGCGGGCCCTTCTGGCTCGGTTCGATCTCAAAGCTGACGCGCTCTCCACCCGCCAGCGAGTCGAAGTTCACGCTCGAGTCGAGACCGGTTCGATGGAAGAAATACTCCCTCCCGTCCTCGGCCGCTATGAACCCGAATCCGCGGTCGGAGACCAACTTTTTGATTGTGCCTGTCGGCATCTGCAGCTCCTCTTCTCGAAAGTAAATGTCGCGAACGCTCGGGTCCTTTCGAGAAGAATCGACGACCGCGGCGATCATCGCCTGACATCCGGGCGACGAAATTACCTTACCATGCCACCCGCGGCCCTCAGACCAGGCTTAAGCAAGGTCAAAAACCGCGCAATTTAGATCGCAAGAAGGACAACCCCGAGCAATGTCGCGACGGCTCCCGACAGCTTGAGGGGGGCGGACTTCCGCTCGCGCAGCTTCCAGACTCCCCACACCGCCACAGCCACCACGGCGACCTCCCGAACCGGGGCGACGATCGCGAGCGGGGCGATGCTCAACGCAGCCAGGACCAGCAGGTAGGCCACCCACATGAATATGCCGATGGCAGCTGCCTGCCGCCATGCGATCGGAGGAGGAGCGTCGACTGTCCGATCGCCAAACCTGGCGCGCACCCACTGAGCCCCAACCAGTCCGATCGCCAGCAGCACGACCAGCAGCCAGCCGTACAGCCATGGCGCGGCGAGCCTGACCCCAACCCTGTCGACCGCGGTGTACCCGGCAATGGCCACGCCGGTGAGGAGGGCGGGCAGCGTGGCCCGTCCGCTCGTTTGCGGAAGAGTGACCGCAAGGATGCCGGCGAGGAGCAGTGCCACGCCGACCAGCTGCGGAGTCGACAGTCGCTCTCCCAGCAGCCCGAGGCCGGCCAACACGGCCAGCAGCGGCGCCGTTCCACGCGCAATCGGATAGACGACGGACACCTCGCCGCGACGGTAGGCGGCAGAGAGAAGAAAGACATACACGAGCTCCAGGACCCCAGACACGGCGGCCAGCAGAGCCGCCTGGCCCGTGAGCCCCGGGCGGCCGGCGATCAGCCACGTCACGAGTGCCGGTGGGGTCATCAACAGCGCCGCGGCGGTCGTGGCGCGCGTGAGAGTCGTCGTCGGGTCGCCGCTGACCTTGACCAGGACATTCCAAGTGCCGTGCAGGGCGGCCGCAACCAGGGCAAGCAGAATAGCGAGTGGGATCAAGGTCGCAATTAGAGCAAGACCGAAGAATGCGTGCGAGAATCCGGTCAGGCAGGGGTGGGATCACATGAGTGACGCCTTCTTCGAGCCGCTGACGGGGCTCGACGCATGGTTCCTGTACGCGGAGCGCCACGAGGCGCCGCTGCACATCGGTGCCACGTACATCTTCGAAGGGATACCCCAAATCGAAGGCGGCCGCGGAGCCCTTGGGCTGGCCCGCACGATCGAAGAGCGGCTGCACCTGGTGCCGCGCTACCGGCAGAAAGTGATGTGGCTGCCCGGCAACCTCGGCAGCCCGGCGTGGGTGGACGACCCGGACTTCGACCTCTCGTATCACGTCCGCCGTGCGGCGCTGCCAAGTCCCGGCGACGAGGCCACGCTGCGCGACTACACGGCGCGGGTGTTCGCGCGGCCGCTCGATCTCAACAAGCCACTCTGGGAGATGACGGTCGTCGAAGGTTTGAGCGGCGGCCGTGTGGCAGTGGTGAACAAGGTGCACCACGCGATGGTCGACGGCATCTCCACCGTCGACCTGGCGACGTTGCTTCTCGACGCCGAGCCGACCCCAGCGAGCTTCGGCAAGCCGAAGCGCTGGCGGCCGAGGCGGGCACCCAGTCGCGGCGAACTGATGCGCGCAGCTGTATCAGGGCTCGCGCCGGCTGATGCACTCAAGCAGATCACCAAGCTGCGCCCCCGGCAGGTCGTCGACAGCGTCATGCGTTCGCCGTGGTCGGGCGGCCTTCGCCTCGCTCTCACATATCTACGTCCCGGCGAGCCTCTGTTCTTCAACCGCCCCATCGGCCCGCACCGACGCGTCCAGTCAGTAGCCGTGCCGCTGCAGCACCTGAAAAACATCAAGAACGCATTCGGAGGCACGGTGAACGACGCCGTCCTCGCGATCATCGGCGAGGCGATGTGGCGCTGGCTCGACGATCGCGGCGAGGTGGTGCCTCAGAAACTTAGGGTCTTCGCTCCCGTCAGCGTCCGCGACGAATCGCAGCGTTACCGGCTCGGGAACATGGTGAGCGCTATGGTCGTCGAGATTCCGTTGGGCGCCATGACTCCGAAACAGAGGATCCGCCGCGTGACGTCCGCCACCGGCGACCTCAAGCGATCGCGACAGGCGGTCGCCGCGGGCACTCTCACCCACCTTGCCAACTGGGCGCCATCGACCCTCCAGGCTCTCGCCGCGCGCGTAGTGACAACGCAGCCGCAGTTCACTCGCCAGTCTGTGGTGAACCTCGTTGCCACGAATGTGCCGGGCCCGCAGATGCCGTTCTACACCGGCGGCGCGCAGCTGCTCGAGTTCTGGCCGCTGGTGGCGATCTACCACTCGCTCGGCCTCAACCTGGCGATCGTCTCTTACAACGGCAGCGTCCACTTCGGCATGCTGGCCGATCGAGACCTGGTTCCCGACCTCGACGATTTCGCGAAGCACCTCAAGCAATCGGCCGCTGACTTTGAAAGAGCCGCGGGTTCAAAGCGTCCAAGCGGGTCAGCGGGCCGGCGCACGCGCGGGGCCCGCGGCGGGCGGACGCCGAGGGCGGGCAAGCAGCCGCCCCAGAAGGCGGTAGACCTCGGGGTTGATGACCAGGCCGTTGTGGCTGCCCCAGACGGCGATCGAGGGAATGTCGGGGCGGATACAGCTGCGGAAGTTCACGACGTCGTCTGAGCGCGTATAGATCGAGGTCGTCGGCACCGCCGGCGGCTGCCGCAGGTCGTAGGCGAACCTTCCTTCCGCCCGCAGCTTGACACCGAAGCCGATCTCGTTGGCCGTGCGCACGACACCGACCGCGGCCTGAGTGAGCGGCGTGATGTCCGACTGATCCGCGAGTGGCGACCCGAGCGCGATCACCTGCTCGATGTCGTTGGGCCGCCGCTGCGCGAGCACCTTGGCCAGCAGACCGCCGCGGCTGTGCCCGATGAGGGTCACGCGCGAAGGAGCGGTCGCATGGATGTCGGCGATCCGGCGTCGCAGGCCGGCGAGCATGTGCTCCGACGCGCGCACGTTGAAGTAGATCCCAGACATGTAGGCCTTGTAGCCAATCCGCTGCAGCCAGCCGTTCATCACGGTCATCGACCAATCGCCGGAAAGAAAACCGGGCACGAGGAGGACGGGCCTCCCGTCACCACGCGGAAGGCCGCGACCGCGAAAAACCGGATCGCGCAGCAGCGCCGACAGCTCGCGCAGCGCCAGCGGATCCGGGACCCTCATCGGCAGGGATGGTAGGTTGTCCACGCAGTGGAACGGACTGTCCTGACCACCGGCGCGGGCACCGGCACGGGGCTCGCTGCTGTCATCGAACCCGCACGCCGGGGCTTCCACTCCGTCGGCGGCGTGCGCTCGCAATCGAAGGCGCGGGCGGACGTGCACGCCGCGCGAGAGGCAGGCGTCAAGGTGCGAACCGTGATGCTCGACGTCATCGACGCGCAGCGATCCGAGCGAGTTGTCAACGACCTCGAGCCCTACGGCCTGGTTAACAATGCCGGCGTTTCCGCGAGCGGCGCCATCGAGGACGTGGGCGATGACGAGGCGCGACTCGCGTTCGAGGCGGTGGTTCTCGGTCCGACGCGTTTGGCGCGCCCAGAGTGGCGGCCGCATCGTCAACATGACCACGCCGCTCACCGGCTGGTAACGGGCGAGCAAGCACGACCTCGAGGCGTTGTCGTATGCGCTCCGAGTAGAGCTCGCGGCTGACGGGATCGCGGGCGTCCTCATCGAACCGGGAGCCGTTCGCTCCAGCATGGGGGAAAAAAGTGCGCAATGCCGTGCAGCGGCGCCTCGATTCCGAATACTTCGCGGCCTACAGCCGCCTCGACCCGATCGAGGTGGCGCGGCTGATCTCGAGCGTGGTCACCGCGAAGCAGCCGAAGGCCCCCACCCGGTCGGTTTCGACGCCCGCGCGATCGACATCCTCGAAGCTGCTTCCGACGCAGGGCAGCCTGCTCTCCTAGAGCTCCCAGGTTAACCTTTTCGCTTGACATACTGTATGTTAATCTGCCGTGATGAACGGCGGCAGGCACGACCTCGGCAAGCGACAGGCAGGAGTCGACCGCACCCGGGCCGCCGTGCTGACCGCCGCTCGCGAGCTGGTCGCCGCCGGCGGCGGAGCCAGCCTGAGCGTCGGCGAGGTGGCACGGCGGGCCGGCGTCTCCCGCCTCACGATCTACAACCAGTTCGGCTCGCGGTCCGGACTACTGCGAGCCGTCGCGGGTCAGGCCCACTGGCACGCGCTGCCTCCCGCCACCAACGGCGCCAAGGATCCACGCGAAGAGCTCAGGGATCGAGTCGCCGCCGCCTGCGCGATGTGGGCCTCCGACCCGGCCCTCTTCCGCGCCCTGCCTGCGGTCACCTCGTCCGGCGATCCCGCCGCGCTGAAGGACCGCGCACTCGCGGAGCGGCTGGCGGCGGCCGATCAGCTGCGTCCCGGCTGCTCGCTCAAGGAAGCCGAGGACGTCATCGGCGCCCTGACCTCGTTCGGGGTGTTCGACCGGCTTCACCAGGACGGCCGCCGCTCGCCCGCTTCGGTCGCCGATATCCTGATGAGGCTCGCCGCTGCCATTTTGAATTCCGAGTCGTAGGATTGACGCAGTGCGCCATAGGATCGCCGACCTGGACGGACCCGTCCACTACATCGACTACGGCGGCGATGGCAATCCCCCAATGCTCATGGTCCACGGCCTTGGTGGCAGCGCGCTGAACTGGATGGCCGTCGGGCCCGAGCTGGCGACGCGCTACCACGCGATCGCCATCGACCTGGCGGGCTTCGGCCAGACTCCTCTCTATCATCGGTCGGCGACGGTGATGGCCAACGCGAAACTCCTCCATCACTTCATCGAGAGGGTCATCGGCGAGCCGGTCTCACTCATGGGCAATTCCATGGGCGGGCACATCGCCGTCATCGAAGCCGCCGATCACCCGCGCTGGGTCACAGAGCTCACCCTCGTCGACCCCGCCGTCGGAATCCCGGTTCGCCGCCAGCACCCGGTGATGCTCGGGCTCGTCGCTGCCATATCGATTCCCGGCCTCGCAGAAGCCTTCTTCGAGCGGAGGCTGCAGGTGCTTGGACCCGAGAGGCTTGTGCAACAAACTCTTGCCCTCGTCTCCGCCGATCCTTCACGGGTGGACCCCAAGGTCGTGGAGGCCCACGTGCAGCTCACCAGGGAACGCAGCCGGCTGGCGCGTCAGAACAGCCGCGCGTTTCTCCAGGCATCGCGCTCGATCGGTCTCCGGATGGCAGACCCACGTTTCTGGACCCGGGTGCGGCGGGTGACGGCGCCGACTCTGGTCATCCACGGCTCACGCGATCGGGTCATCCCGCTGGCCGCGGCCATGGAGCTGATTCGCCGCCGGCCGGACTGGAAGCTGCGCGTGCTAGACGGCGTCGGTCACGTGCCGATGATGGAGACCCCCGACCTCTTTCTGAGCGTTCTCTTTGAGTGGCTTGCGTATAGAATCGCACCGGAGCCCGCTAAGGTTTCATAACGGAGAGACGCTCACAACTTAACTTGTCTACGGTCCCACAACATCGCACCAAACGACGCGGCCGTTGGGAGGAGATCGCGGCTTCGGTCCTGCCCGACCTTCGCCACATGGGGAAGTGGGACCCGATCCCTCCCATGTGGCTGGAGGGCCGGATCTATCTCGAATACCTCAGACTCATCCGAGACCCCGTTTTTCGCGGCATCGACGTGCCGCCCGGCCTGGGTCGCCCGGTGATCCTGATCCCCGGTTTCCTGGCTGGGGATTGGACGCTGCGAACTCCGTTCAGCTGGCTGCGGCGCGTCGGCTACCGCCCGCGGATGGCGGGAGTCGCCTTCAACGTCACGTATTCGGAGGTGATGCTGCGGCCGCTCATCGACGCCCTACAGGCCCTCCACCGCCGCACCGGAGCGATGGTGTCGCTTGTCGGGCACAGCCGTGGCGGCGTGCTGGCGAAGGTGCTGTCGCATCGCAAGCCAGAGCTCGTTGAGCAGGTGATCACCTTGGGCTCGCCGCTGAACGACCCCTTTGACGTCCATCCGCTGACCATGGCGGGCGTCAGGGCGGCACACCTGTACAACGTCTTCCGCTACGGCCACCCGGCCTCGGTGGAATTGAGATTCCTGCGCGACCTGGCGGCACCACCGCGCGTGCCGACCACCTCGATCTACTCGCGTTCGGACGGCGTCGTGAACTGGAGGGCATGCCTCCGCCGCGACCTCAATTCGATCGAGGTCCAGGGCAGCCACGTCGGCCTCGCTCTGAACCCCGAGGTTTACCGGATTTTGTCCCACCTCCTCCCCGCTCCCTGGCGAGCGTGAAGAGGCGGATGGCTGTGTAAGCTGGTGGCCCAATGAGCAAGCGCAAGCGCACGCCGAAAGACCCGGCCTCGGAAGGCGCCGAGGGCGAACCCACCGTCCACGTCAGTCCGGACATCCTCGCCGGCAGCCCGGACGTGTTTGCGCGAGCCAAAGCGAAGGAGGGCGAGGGTTCCGAGAGCGCGGCGATGAGCGCCGATGTGGCTCCCGAGGAGGCCGCGACAACCCCGGCTGCCGAGGTTCCGGCTCCTCCGGTCGAAGAGACGCCGGCCGCCAGCGCCGACGCCCCCGCTGAGACCAAGGACGAGACTCCGGCCCCGATCGTGAGCGCGCCCTTGACTCCGGCCCCCGCGTACCAACCCCATGCGCCGACCTATGCCGCGCCGACGACCCCGCAGCGGCGCGTCGGATCCACGGTGGCGCTCGGCGTCGTCCTGGTGGTCCTGGGTCTGTTTGCGCTGATCGTCCAGTTCACCGGCTTCGACGCGGGCGGAGGTTGGCCACTGTTCGTCGTCATTCCGGGCCTGACGTTGCTCCTGGTCGGCTTCGTGAGCCTCGGCACGGGCGCGCTAATTCCGGGCGCGATTCTGACCGTGATCGGATGCATCCTCGCCTACATGAACGTGTCTCAAGACTGGCCGGCGTGGGCGTTCGCGTGGCCCTTGGTTGCGCCTGGTGGAGTCGGCCTCGGGATCTGGCTGCAGGGCCTGCGCACCCGCGACGCTCACATGCTCCGGCAGGGACGCGTCTTGATGTTCGTGGCCTTGCTCATCTTCTTGGTCGGTTTCGTCATCTTCGGGACGATCTTCAGGATCAGCGAGCAGGACTACGGATGGTTTGGCAAGGCCGCGCTGCCTGGACTGTTGATCTTGATCGGTATCGTCCTTCTAGCCCGCAGCATCCAGCGCAGCCGACAAACGTAGGGAGTACAAGAATCGCTTAGGAAGCTCCCGCAAGCTCCTTGAGTCGCGCCGCGAGCCGGTCGCGGGTGATCTGATATTCGCTGCCGACGCGAAACTGCTTGAAGCCCATCTTGGTGTTGATCGCGAGCATGGGCGCATTCGAGCCCGCGTTGTCGGTGCTGAACCACTGCGCTTGCGGGTAAAGCTCGTGGATGTGCAGCGCCATCGACGCCTTCAGCCGCTTGCCGAGACCGCGGCCTCGAGCGCTCGCGCGGACGCCGGTGAAGCCCTGATGGACGATCGTCGGGTTGTAGGTCGCGTACATCATGTCCGTGATCCCGGAGATGATGCCGTCAGGCTCTCGCGTGACCATCGCGTGGCTGCGCCGGCCCGCCTGTTCATTGCGCTGGTACCAGTCGGCCATCACGTCCGCGTTGATGACGATCTCGCCGTGCTCGAGGTCTTCCCACGGCATCGAGTTGAGCATGGTCGACAGCTCGCGCGAGTATTCCTCCCACATCGATTCGGGGATGCGACCGTCGTAAGCATCGAGGCGGGTTTCGGGTGACCGGCGCTGCCCCTCTTCGACCCAACGACGCATGAACTTCCAGTCGACGTCGGCGAGCCTCAGGCGGTTTTCTGCACCTTTGAACTTCGACTCTGCGCCCAGCCACTTCAGGAACGCGTGCCCCGACGCCTCCTCCGTGCCCATGCTCAGCGTTGTTTGCGAGTGGCGCTCCATGATCTCCAGGACGAGCGGAACCCAGCTGCTCCCGATGCCGCGCCGGCGGTGGTCGCGATGCACGGACCAATCGGCCCACAGAATGTGCTTGTTGGTTTCATAGCCGGGCGAGCTTGGCTTTGGTGCCCCAGCGCTGAACCAGCTGAGGATGACGCCGTCGCGAGAAATCTCGTAGCGGAGGTGAGAGTCGAACGGATCGTCCCGCTTCATCTCTTTCTCGACGATTTCGTCCGGAGTCAGCGGATCCTCCGGGCGCGTCTCCGCATGTCGCTGGCGGCGATACGCGTGGTAGCGTGCCCAGAAATCCGGGCCTGCGTTCTTGGCATCGACTTCGACGTGCTCCCAGCGTGCAGCCATGGCAGTCGAGAATAATCGACACCGATGGCCGACACGAGACGCTTCAAGGTTGGCGTCACAATCCATCCCCAGCAGTGCACGATCCAGCAGCTGCGTGACGCGTGGCGGCGCGCCGACGAGCTCGGCGTCGACAGCATCTGGTTCTGGGATCACTTTTTTCCGCTCTATGGCGATCCCAATGGCAACCAGTTCGAGTGCTGGTCGGTGCTGGCGGCGGTGGCGCTCGATACAAAAGCGCCGCAGATCGGTCCGATGGTGACCGCGATCGGCTACCGCAACCCGGACCTCATCGCGTATCAGGCGGGCACCATCGACCAGCTGTCGGGTGGCCGCTTCGTGCTCGGGCTCGGCGCGGGGTGGTTTGCGCGAGATTACGAGGAATACGGGTTCCCATTCGGCGAGGCGAGGGACCGGCTCCGCACCCTGAAGGAAGCGCTCCCTCGAATCAAGGAGCGGATCAAGAAGTTGAAACCGGGTCCGGCGGGCCCGATGCCGATTCTGATCGGCGGCGGTGGCGAGAAGGTCACACTGCGCCTGGTCGCCGAGCATGCGCAGATGTGGAACGCGCTCGGCGACCCTGGAGAATACGCGCGCAAGTCAAGAATCCTGGACGAGTGGTGCCACCGCATTGGGCGCGATCCGAAAGAGATCGAGCGCACCGCGAACGTCACTGTGCGCACGCCGCGTGACATTCAGGATTGGCTCGACGCCGGCCTGCAGCATTTCGTCCTGCGCCTGGCGCAGCCTTTCGACACGAAAACACTCGAGCGCGTCCTCAAGGAGTCGCGCGCTTAGGCTTCACTCTTTTTTTTGGTCGCCGGGTCGCGGGCGGCGAAACGGCGGCGTTTCGGCATCGACCGCCAGCCGCTGCCACTCCCGCATTGCCTGCAGCAGCTGTTCGGTCGGAACGCCGAACGCGTTGCGAATGACTCCGTCGAAGTAGGTGAGTCCGCGAAGGCGCTGGAGCAGCGTCCTGGGCGCGCGTACCAGCGCTCGGTTGAGCCGAAAGAAGATGACGTTGGGCCGCAGGTTGGGGTCCTGCCACTCGCCTGGTTCCGACATCCGCATGCCACCGAACGCCCCGACCCGCGCGCCGACGAGGTCGGTGACGTGGATCCAGCGCACGGTGCGTTCGCGGCCCTTGATGCCAAGACGGAATCCATCCCTGGTGAGCGTCAGTGGCTCGCCCATGCCCTGCATGGCAGTGAAATAGAAGGCGTTCAGGCCCACCATCACGAGCACGGCCAGGGGGGCCAGCCACGGAAAGCTCCGGTTGGCGAAGACGGCCAGCACAAGCGCGACTGGAAACACCACCCAACCCACGAGCCGGATGCGCTGGACGGCGGGCGGGAGCGCCTTGGCCGGGAGCACCACCTCGCCCTCGCTCCTCGGACCGAGCCCACCCGAACCTGCCGGACGGCGCCGCCAGGCCTCGCCGATTCGAATCGCTGTGGCCGTGGCGCCGCCGATCGAGATCACATAGACCACCAAGAGCGCGACCGTGACCAGCAACACGATCTCGCGGCCGTCCACCGGCCCGATTGTAGGGGCGACCGCTCAATTGTTCGCCGCACAAGGAATCGAGCTTCGATTTGTAGGTTGCGCACTAACCCCTTGGGCCTCCACGGCCTAGGATTCGAGGCACCACACCCTCTTCGCGGCGCGAGCCTCCTGCCGCCAACGGCAGGGGGCTCGTGCATTTCTTGCGGGTTAAGCGGCCTTGACTGCGTTCGCCAGACTGGTCAGGGAGTCCTTCGCATCCCCAAACAACATGATCGTTTTCGGGTCATACATGAGCTCGTTGTCGATGCCGGCAAAGCCAGGCCTCATCGAGCGCTTCATGAACACGATGTTCTTGGCCTGGTCGGCGTTGAGGATCGGCATGCCATAGATCGGGCTGCCGGGCGTGTTTCGCGCCGCGGGGTTGACGACGTCATTCGCACCGACCACAAGCACAACGTCGGCATCTCTGAAATCGTCGTTTATCTCGTCCATCTCCTTCAGCTGCTCGTAGGGCACGTTGGCCTCGGCGAGAAGGACGTTCATGTGACCGGGCATGCGCCCGGCGACGGGATGGATGGCGTAGCTGACCTCGACGCCTCTCTTCTCGAGGAGGTCCGCAAGCTCACGCACTGCGTGCTGCGCCTGCGCGACCGCGAGCCCATATCCGGGGACGACGATGACGCGTCGCGAATAGGCGAGCAGCGTGGCGAGGTCTTCGATCGAACCCGTCCGCACTGCGCGACCCTCCTTGCCGGCGGCGGCGCCCGTGGTCTTCAGCACCTGCCCGAACGCTCCGAACAGAACATTTCCGAGCGAGCGTCCCATCGCATCGCTCATGAGCTTGGTCAGGAGACTACCCGAGGCTCCGACGAGCGTCCCAGCGACGATGAGCGCGAAGTTGTTGAGCGTGAAACCGCTGGCGGCGACGGCCAGCCCGGTGAACGCGTTGAGCAGCGAGATGACGACCGGCATGTCCGCGCCGCCGATCGGCAGCACGAACGCGACGCCGAGGATCAGCGCCAGCAGCATCAAAGCGAGGAACGAGAAAGGTACCGATGCGATCGCCAGCACGGCGATCACGAATCCGATGATCGCGGCAGCGAGCAATCCATTGACCAGCTGCTGACCGGGATAGGTGATCGGGGTTCCGGTCATCAGCTCCTGGAGCTTGGCGAAGGCGACCAGGCTGCCCGCAAACGAAACGGAGCCGACGACGATGCTGAAGACACTGGGCAGCGCTTCGGAGAACGCGGGGTGCGTCCCGAACTTGAGCAGCTCGGCCACTGCGACCAGCGCCGCCGCGCCGCCGCCGGCGCCGTTGAACAGCGCCACCATCTGCGGAATCGCGGTCATCTTCACCTGTCGCGCACCGATCGTGCCGACGCCGGCGCCGATGACCACTCCAATCAGAACGATGATCGCGCCGGCGGCGGTGAAGTGAAGCTGCGGCACCGTCGCGGCCAGCGCGATGACCATGCCGACGGCTGCCGTGTAGTTGCCGTTGCGTGCCGTCTTCGGTGAGCTGAGTTGCTTCAGGCCGAGGATGAACAGCACCGCCGCCAGCAAGTAGGCGAGAGTGAGGACGGTGCTCATTTGGTTTTGGTTGCTTCGGGCGTCCTGGTCGTC
>VBHX01000158.1 GCA_005879945.1 Chloroflexota bacterium
GACCGCGGTCGTCACCTCGGCGATGTTGCGCACCTGACCGGTGAGGTTGCCGGCCATGAGGTTGACGTTGTCCGTCAGCTCCTTCCACGTGCCGGCGACACCCTTCACGTCGGCCTGGCCGCCGAGCTTGCCCTCCGTGCCCACCTCGCGCGCGACACGCGTCACCTCGTTGGCGAAGGCGTTGAGCTGGTCAACCATCGTGTTGATGGTGTTCTTGAGCTCGAGGATCTCGCCCTGGACGTCGACGGTGATCTTCTTGGAGAGGTCGCCGTTGGCCACCGCGGTCGTGACCTCCGCGATGTTGCGCACCTGGCCAGTGAGGTTGCCGGCCATGAGGTTCACGTTCTCGGTCAGGTCCTTCCAGACGCCGGCGACGCCGCGCACGTGCGCCTGGCCGCCGAGCTTGCCCTCGGTGCCCACCTCGCGCGCGACGCGGGTGACTTCCTGGGCGAACGACCGCAGCTGGTTGACCATCGTGTTGACGGTGCGGGCCGTCTCGAGGAACTGACCCTGCAGCCGGCGGCCGTCGATGTCCATCGGCATCGTCTGCGAGAGGTCGCCGTTCGCGACGGCACCGATGACCCGCGCCATCTCGCTGTTCGGCCGGATCACGTCTTCGATGAGGTCGTTTACCGAGTCGAGCGTCGCGGCCCACGCCCCGCCGGCATCGCCGATCGACGCGCGCCTGAACTGGCCTTCCTTGCCGACGCGCTTGCTCAGGCGGCGCAGCTCGCGTTCGAGGCGCTGGTTCGATTCGATGATGTCGTTGATGGCCGTCGCCACTTTGGCGGCCTGGCCGGTCGAGGTCACGGGCACGCGAACGCTGAAGTCGCCTCGCTTGACGGCGGTGAGGACTCGAAGCATCACCCTGGAGTCGGTGCTGTCTTTGGCTAGGGCTCTGCTGGCCATGGTTTGTGAACTCTCTCCTTTCTCTCGATGCGTGTCTGCTCTACGCGGTGGGTACCCAGAACTCGACCTTGGCCCCGGCTCCCGGCTCGCTGACGATGCGGCACCAGCCTCCCGCCAGCTGCGCCCGCTCCTTCATGGCGAGGAGACCGAGGTGACCAGGGACGTACAGGCACTCGTCGACGACAAATCCGGTGCCGTCGTCGGAAACCTCGACCACCACCCCGCCGTCAATGGCCGCGGTGGCGATATGCACGCGCGAGGCGTGCGCATGCTTCTCGACGTTTGTGAGCGCCTCCGTGATGTTCCTGAAGACGATCGATTTCACGTCGTCGGGAAGCTTGTCAGGGAGGCGCAGATCGACGTCGGGCTCGATCCCGGAATGAACTCGCATGCTCTCAAGGCGATCGCGGATCGCCTCGTGGAGGCCTACCGGTGGATCGAGGGCCTCCGCGCTGACGTTGGTGAGGAGCCGGCGCAGCGAATCCTCGACCTTCTTGATGGTCGCGGCCAACTGGTTGAGCTGCGCCAGCTGTTGCCCCGAGGCACTGTCGTTGCGCATGCGCTCCAGCTGGAGCTCCGCGGCTGTCAGCAGCTGCAGCGAATCGTCGTGCAGGGCGCTCGCGAATCGCCGCCTGGCCTCATCTCCGCCCGCGGCGACGTTGGCGAGGAGGTGGCGGCGGGCCACCATTGCTTCCTCGAGCCGCTCGACGGTGACATCGAGCTCCTCTTCAGCCTCGCGGTACTGCCAGACGAGACCCGTCGCCATCGCGGCCACGCGGAGCACCCAGGCGTCGTCGCTCGTGAATCCGCGCTTGGAGTCGTAGGCGGCGAGGGCGCCGATGCGCCTGTCGCCGGCCGGCCAGGAGACCGCGATCGCGTTGCGAATCCCGGTGAGGCCGTTGTCGCTCCAGAAGTCCTCGAGCTCCTTGCAGGTCCCGCCGGCGACGTCGAGCTCGTCGCGGAATACGATGCGCTCTGCGATGCCTTCGCCGTCGAGCCTCAGCTCGATGTTGAGGTTGCGGATGGATGAATGCGGGCCGAAGCCGAACGGCTCGCGCTGGACGGCCAGCACGCCGCGGGGAGCCAGGCGCCAGAAGGCGACTCGGCGGGCGCCTACGAGCCCCGCGATGGTCTCGCCAAGGTGGGCGAAGTATGCAGGTAGGTCCATCTCGGCTTCGAGGTAGGACGAAGCCGCGCCCAACGCGATCGAAGCGGCGGCCTGGGCCTTCTCCAACCGCTGCGCCGCCCGCGCGCGCTGACGCGGCTTGAGCTGGCCGGCGGTGCGCAGCCTCCTCGCCTCCTGCAAAGCCGACGCATCCCCAGACCCGCCGTCCGCCGGCAGGGTGGCTACCTCCACGCGGCGCCCCTCCTGATAGTAATTCGGCCTACATCAAACCGCCCTGGGGAGGGTCGCGTCGCCGTACAAGTGAGGTAGTCCCGGCGCCAAGTTTGAGGGCGCCAGGACTACTCGGTCACAGGGTCAGGCGCGTACGCTGCGGCCCCGGATAGCCCTCAGGAGCGCGAGCAGAATCACCGCCCCGATGAAGGCGATGATGATGCTGCCGACCAGGCCAACGCTGCCCTGGATGAAGAAGCTCGCCAGGAACCCGCCGATGAGCGCGCCGATCAGGCCGACGACGATGTCGCCGACGATCCCGAATCCGTGGCCCCGGCTGACCGACGACGCCGCCCAGCCCGCGATGAGGCCGACGATGATCCAGGCGATGATGCCACCGGGAGCAAGTTGCATACGAACCCTCCTCGCTAATTAGTGGTGTGACCGCCTCTTGCGAGGCGGTCACATCTAGAAAACGTCTGGTCGACTGCGCCTACTTGCGCCGGCGGCGCAGTCCGAAACCTCCGAGCGCGACGAGGAACAGACCGGCGAGCCCGGTGATAACCGGCAGGCCGGTGTTAGCGAGTCCGATTCCGCTGGTGGCCGTCGAGCCGGACACTCCGCCCGTACCACCGCTGGGCGAGGTGCCACCGCTGGGCGAGGTGCCGCCGCCGCCGCCACCCGTGCCGCCGCCAGCCGTCGGGCTCGGCGACGGTCCGGAACCGGTTGACGTGGTGCATCCGAGCACCCGAATCTCAAAACCGACGAGTCCTTTCTGGCCCATCAGCCCGGCCTTCGCGACGTCGGCCTGGTAGTAGCCACATGCTCCGGCGCCGAGCGTGCGGGACATGTGCACGGTCTCCGTCGCGTTGGGCGCGATCGTGAACGCCATGAACGTCGGGGTCGCGTCCTGCGTCTGCGTCGATTGCGTCTCGTCGAACTGTCCGTCGACGACGGCTCCGTTGGTGACCCCAGGCTGTCCATCACTGACGTTCTGGCCTTTGTAGGTGATGATGTGGTTGAAGTTGAGCTGCAGCGTCATCGACTGCTGCTCGGCTGTTTTGTTGGTCACTGTGAACTGGAAATTCACAGTGTTCTGGCCAGCCGACAGGTCGTACCAGGTCGGGGACGGCTTGTATCCGCTCGGAGCAGTCGAAGACAGGATCCCCAGGTAGTTGGTGTTGCCTTCACCGGCGAAGACCGCTGTCGACACGATGACCAACATGGCGAGCGCTGATCCTAAGGCGGCTCCGACGAAACGGAGTCTGGAACGCGCGGCGCGCCGTCTCAAGGGCGGCCGATTGCTACTTATGAATTCTTTGACCATGTCCAAGAACGCTCACCTCCACATGGATATGAGCACTTGCCCTCGCCGCCATCCTGGACACGGACCCGGCCGGACGTGCCATTACGCACCGGCTCCCGGGATATGTCGCAGGACGCCCCGCTCAGCGTCCTTTAGTTGGCAATGCTTAACACGGAAACGCGGGATGTCCCGCTTCTACCGTCCGCGGCCCAAGGTCGCTGATGTCGCTGCGGTGATGACATGAAAAGACCGGGCCCGCCGCGTGGCGAGCCCGGTCCCTGACGAGTGTTACTTGCGCTTGATCCGGAGGCCGACGCCTCCAAGTGCGACGAGGAGCCCGCCCAGGAGCCCACCGATGATGGGAAGGCCGGTCCCCGCGAGACCGATGCCGCTGGCGGTCGCTGTGGAGCCGGACACGCCGCCCGTCGCTCCAC